>NZ_JBSSEW010000011.1:0-229968 GCF_054062095.1 Pseudomonas sp. TE6288 | reverse complement strand
GGGTGGTGGTTGGGGGGGTGCCCCCTCCCCCGGCGGGGGGCCCGCCGCCGGCCCCGGGCCCCCACCGCGCCCCCCACCTTCCAAACAACAACCCCGGGGGGGCCCGGCCCCCCCGGCGATGGGCTGCGCAGCAGCCCCAAAAAGACTTCAGACGATACGGACTTTCAGGGCGCGACCTTTGATCTTGCCGCTGTTCAGGCGCTGCATGGCCTGCTTGGCCACTGCCCGCTCCACGGCCACGAACGCCACGAAGTCGAAGATGGCAATCTTGCCCACCTGCTTGCCTGGCAACCCGGCATCGCCGGTCAGCGCGCCGAGGATATCGCCCGGGCGCAGCTTGTCCTTGCGCCCGGCGGCGATGCACAGGGTGGTCATCGGTGGCAGCAGCGGCTCGCCGCCTTTGCTTTTGAGGCTGTCCAGCTGTTCCCAGCGCAGCGGCTGCTTCTGCAGGTCTTCGATGGCCTGGGCGCGATGGCCCTCGGCCGGCGCCACCAGGCTGACCGCCACGCCTTTCTCGCCGGCGCGACCGGTACGGCCAACGCGGTGCACGTGGATCTCGGCATCACGCGCCAGTTCGACGTTGATGACCATGTCCAGGCCATCGATGTCCAGGCCGCGGGCGGCCACGTCGGTGGCCACCAGCACTGAGCTGCTGCGGTTGGCGAACATCGTCAGCACCTGGTCGCGGTCACGTTGCTCCAGGTCGCCGTGCAGGGCCTGGGCGACGATGCCCTTGGCGGTGAGGTGGGCAACCACGTCCTCGCACTGCTGCTTGGTGAAGCAGAACGCCACGCAGGACTGTGGGCGGTAGTGGCCGAGGACGCGGGTCACGGCGTCCAGGCGCTGCTGCGCGTCGATCTCGATGAAGCGCTGTTCAATCTGGTTGTCGCTGTGCAGCGCTTCGACCTTGACCTGTTGCGGCTGGCGCATGAAGGCTTTGGCCAACTGCTCGATACCGGCCGGGTAGGTGGCCGAGAACAGCAGGGTTTGTCGGCGTGACGGGGTCTTGCCGATGATGCTGGCGATGGCGTCGAAGAAGCCCATGTCGAGCATGCGGTCAGCTTCGTCGAGCACCAGGGTGTTGAGCCCGTCGAGGACCAGTGTGCCCTTGTCCAGGTGCTGCTGGATGCGCCCCGGGGTGCCGACGATGATGTGCGCGCCGTGTTCCAGCGAGGCGATCTGCGGGCCCAACGAGACGCCGCCGCACAGGGTGAGGATCTTGATGTTGTCCTCGGCGCGGGCCAGGCGGCGCAGCTCCTTGGCCACCTGGTCGGCCAGCTCGCGGGTCGGGCACAGCACCAGGGCCTGGCAGCCGAAGTAGCGCGGGTTGATCGGGTTGAGCAGGCCGATGCCGAAGGCGGCGGTCTTGCCGCTGCCGGTCTTGGCCTGGGCGATCAGGTCCTGGCCCTTGAGGATCACCGGCAGGCTCTGGGCCTGGATCGGGGTCATCGAGGCATAGCCCAGGGCGTCCAGGTTGGCCAGCATGGCAGCGGACAGCGGGAGGGTGGCAAAGGCGGTGGTTTCAACGGTCACGAGGCGGGCCTGCGGTGCGAAGCGAAAAATGTCGCACAGTCTACCAGCCTCGAAGCCATTCGCCCTACGACTCCACGTGCTCTTCCGGACGACGGGCGCGCCTTCCGTCTGTCGGCGCCAGTTGCAGGAAGATCGCCGCCGCCAGCATGGCCATCACGCCGATGGTGACGAAGGTCAGCTGGAACGCCCCCAGGGTGCTTTCCACGCCTTCGGCGCTACCGGCCGCGGTGAAACCACCGAGCAGCGCGCCGGCGCAGGCCACGCCCAGGCTCAGCGACAGTTGCGCGACCACCGACAGCAGGCTGTTGCCGCTGCTGGCGCTGGCGTCGTCGAGGTCGATCAGGGTCACGGTGTTCATCGCCGTGAACTGCATGGAGTTCACCGCCCCCAGCATCGCCAGCTGCGCCAGCAGCACCGCATACGGCGTCTGTTCGTCGACCAGCCCCAGGCTGGCCAGCAGCAGGCCCAGCAGCAGGGTGTTGCCGGTGAGCACGATGCGGTAGCCGAGGCGCTCGATCAGCGGCCGGGCGACCGACTTGGCGAGCATCGCCGCCGCCGCCAGTGGAATCATGCTCATGCCGGCCTGGGCCGGTGAATAACCCAGCGCCACTTGCAGCAGCAACGGCACCAGGAAGGGCAGGGCGCCGCTGCCCAGGCGGGCGAACAGGTTGCCGAGGATGCCGATGGCGAAAGTGCGTACGCGGAATAGTGACGGCGAGAACAGCGGCTCCGGGTCGCGCCCGGCGCGCAGCCAGTAGGCGGCCAGGCAGGCCATGCCGGCGAACAGCAACAACATTACCCGCAGGTGCGGCAGGTGCAGTTCGCCCAGGCCTTCCATGGCGATGGTGATCAGTACCATCGCCGCGCCAAACAACAGGAAACCCGGCCCGTCGAAGGTGGTGCGCTCGGCGCCGCGCAGGTCGGGGATGAACCTCCACACCGCATAGCAACCCACGGCGCCCACCGGCAGGTTGAGCAGGAAGATCCAGTGCCAGCTGAGGATTTCCACCAGCCAGCCGCCCACGGTCGGGCCGAGCAGTGGCCCGAGCAGGCCGGGGATGGTGATGAAGCTCATGATCCGCACCAGTTCGCTGCGCGGGTAGGCCCGCAACACCACCAGCCTTCCCACGGGCAGCATCAGTGCGCCGCCCAGGCCTTGCACCACCCGGGCGAAGATCAGGAAGCCGAGGCTGTTGGCCATGGCGCACAACAGCGAGCCGAAGCTGAACAGCAGGATGGCGCTGAAGAAGATGCGCTTGGTGCCGAAGCGGTCGGCGATCCAGCCCGAGGCCGGGATCAGCAAGGCCACGGTGAGCATATAGGCGATGATCACCCCCTGCATGCGCAGCGGGTCCTCGGCAAGCGACCGGGCCATGGCCGGCAACGCGGTGTTGAGGATGGTGCCGTCGAGCGATTGCATGAAGAAGGCGATGGCCACCACCCAGGGGATCCAGCGGGCGGTGACGGGGTCCAGCGGGGCACGGTCGGGCATGGGTTACCTCAATGTCCTGTGTTGCCGGTGCTGGCCTCATCGCCGGCAAGCCGGCTCCCACAGGGGCAGTGCATGCCGGCCACTGTGGGAACTGGCTTGCCAGCGATGAGGCCAGTCCTGTCGATCACAATGTCAGGGTCAGGCCTTTGACCAACGCCCCGGGCAGATGACTCGACCCGGTGCTGCGCTGCCCGTAGGTGCTGGTCGACAGGATCATCTCGCGCTCCTGGGTCAGGTCCTCCAGCTGGTTGCCCAGCAGGTTGTAGAGGCTGTCGTCGAAGCGCATGGTGCTCACCGGGCCCTGGATCTGCCCGTTCTCCACCCAGAAAGTGGCGAAGCGGGTCAGCCCGGTCATGCGCGCCGCCGGCAGGTCCGAGTAGTTCAGGTACCAGAGGTTGCTGATGTAAAGGCCAGTGCCCAGACGTTCGAGAATCTGCTCGCCGGGCAGGTTGCCCGGCGCCAGGCTCAGCGCGCAGGGCGACTCGTAGCTGTCGGCGCCATTGGCCCGCTGGCCGAATTCGACGGCGCTGCGCGCACTCACCAGTCGCTCCAGCGCCCGCCCTTCGCCGATCAGCAGCAGGTCTCGGCGCGGCGAGCCCTCGTCGGAGAAGGCCGGACTCAGCGAGCCGCTGACCTGTTCGCTGAAGCTCACCAGTGGGCTCAACTGCGCGTCGCCGTTGTACAGGCGCTGCAACGGGCTGTTGCCAGTGGCCAGGGCTTGTGCCGCGAAGCCTCCCCAGCACAGCATGCCGGCGATCTCGTCCATCGCCGCCGGCGCCAGGTAGGCGCGGTAGCTGCCCGGCTTGAGGGTGACGGCCGGGCGCCCCAGGTGCGCCAACTGTTCGCGAGCCTGACACAGGCGTGCGGCAAAGGTTTCGCCGCTCCAGGCCTGCCCTGCGTAGTTGGCTTTGACGGCTTGGCCGTTGGCGTGGAACAGGCTCCAGTCAAAGTTGAAACTGTTGGCCTGGTGCCAGCCAAAGGCGCCGAACGAGCTGGCGAAGCCGCGGCAGATGGGGCCGGCGGCATAGATGCCGACCAGGTCCAGGTCGCCGGCTCCACGCTCGACCAAGGCCAGCACCTTGTCCAGCTCTGGCAGTGGCTGCTCCTGCAGGCTATGGCTGTGCCAGGCGCTGTCGTCGAGGTTCAGGTAGGGATCCACAGCCAGCAGCGGCAGGGTCTGGCGCAGTTGCGCCAGGGCATCGTGCAGGCGCTGGCGGTCCAGCTCTGAATCGTCGCCCAGGGTGATCTGTTGCTCGGCCTGGCGCCCGTCGCGGACCAGCCGCAACTGCACGCTGGCCTGGCTGACCAGCCCGGCCTGGCGCACCTTGGCGTGGTTGAAACGCACGAACTGCGAGTGCTCGGCGCTGTAGCCCAGGGTGAACTGCTCGCCGGGCTGAACGGCGGCGTTCAGGCTATCGAGCAAGCTTTCGAAACGTTGCTGGTAGACGGTGCTCATCAGGCGTCCCCTCCGAATACGTCGATCTGGCGGAACACGCAGGCCGGCGAGGCATGGCCGACCCGCACCACCTGGTTGGGCTCGCCTTTGCCGCAGTTGGGCGTGCCGAGTACCTGGAAGGTGCTGCGATCACCCACCGCCGAGAGGTTGCGCCAGAAATCGGCGGAGATGCCGCGATAGTTCGGGTTCTTCACCACGCCCTTGAGTTCGCCATTCTCGATCAGTTGGCCCCACTCACAACCGAACTGGAACTTGTTGCGCGCATCATCGATGGACCAGGAGCGGTTGGTGCGCATCAGGATGCCGTGCTCGATGCCGGCGATCAGTTGCGCCAGCGTCTGCTCGCCCGGCTCGATGTTGAGGTTGGCCATGCGGTCGATCGGCGCGCGGTTCCAGCCGCAGGCGCGGCTGTTGGCCACGCCGTCCAGGCCCGAGCGCAGTTGCGACAGGGCGCCACCCAGGGGGCGCACCAGCAGGCCATCACGGATCAGGAACTGCTTGCTGGCCGGAGTTCCGTCGTCATCGAAGCTGTAGCTGGCCAGCTCCTCGTGGATTGTCGGGTCGAAGGTCACGTTGAGCAGTTTCGAGCCGTATTGCAGGTGGCCGAAGTCGCCGGCTTTGACGAAGCTGGTGCCGGCGTAGTTGCGCTCATCGCCGAGAATGCGGTCCAGCTCCAGCGGGTGGCCGATGGATTCGTGGATCTGCAGCATCATCTGGTCGGGCATCAGCAACAGATCACGCTGACCGGCCGGGGTGTTCGGCGCCAGCAGCAATTGCAGCGCCTCGTCGGCCACCCGGCGGGCCGCGCCGAGCAGGCCGCAGCGCTCGACCACTTCAAAGCCGCCTTGCTGGCCGAAGTTCTCCCGGCCCAGGCTGCGGCTCTGGCTGTCCTGGCCGTCGCTGGCGGTGACGCCCAGGCCTGGGTAGATGAAGCGCTGGGCATGGCGCAGCTCGGCGCCGGCGGAGTTCAGGTAGGTCTGCTCGACCACGCTGAAGCCCAGGCTTGCCTGCCAGTCCACCAGGCGCTCGTCCCTGGGTACGCTGGCCGATTCGGCGGCGAGCAGCTCCAGGCAGTCGGCGAGGTTGGGCAGGGACTGTTCGAAATTGGGCGAGACATGATCGTGACGCCCGCTCGGGGCGGCTTGGCCGCTCAGGTCGAGCAGGCTGCTGGCCTTGATCCGCCGGGCGAGTGCCTCGGCCTGTTCCAGCGCGCGTTGCAGGCCTGCCTGGGACAGGTCGGCGGTGGCCGCGTAGGCCTCGACGCCATTGACCCGCACAGTGAGCATGGCGCCTTCGTCCTGGCTGAAGAAGGGCGGCTCGGCGACGTTACGCCGTACTGACAGTGACTGGTGCGATTGCTTCACATGGCGAAGCGAGAACAGTTCGGCCGTGCTGCGCAGCGCGGCGAAGCGCTGGCGCAGCAGGGTGCTGGAGTCGAACATGGGAAACCTCCGTGTGCGCGGTGGCTCCCCCTAGAACCACCCCTCTTGCATGCCCAGGCACGTATCGTCGCGGGCCTCGAGCAAAGCGAGGTCATTATGGCAGCCCGGCACTTCCCAGGTGAGGAAATAACGCGCGGCCTGGAGCTTGCCCAGGTAGAAGTCGCGGTCGCTGCCCTTGAGCAGGCCGACCTCGGCATGGATCGCCTGCTCCAGCCAGCGCCAGCCGATCGCGCAGTGGCCGAAGGCCTTGAGGTACAGAGACGAGTTGGCCAGTGCGCCGGCGACCTTGCCCTGGGCTAGATCGCCGAGCAGGGTGAGGGTCACGCTTTGCAGGCGATTGACCAGTTGCTCCAGCGGCTGGCGCAGTGTGTCGAGGTTCGGGTGATGGCTGGCGCGCTCGCAGGTGCCGGCGATCAGGCGGATCAGTTGCTTGAGCCCGGCGCCGTTGTTCTGCGCCAGCTTGCGCCCGAGCAGGTCGAGGGACTGGATGCCTTCGGTACCTTCGTGGATCGGGTTGAGGCGATTGTCGCGGTAGTACTGCTCGACCGGGTACTCGCGGGTGTAGCCGTGGCCGCCGAGGATCTGGATCGCCAGTTCATTGGCCTTGAGGCAGAACGTCGAGGGCCAGGACTTGACGATCGGGGTGAGCAGGTCGAGCAATTCCTGGGCTTGCTGGCGGGCGTTTTCATCCGGCGCAGTGTGGGTGTCATCGAACAGCCGGGCTGCGTACAAACCAAGGTCGAAGGCACCTTCCACGTAGGCCTTCTGTGCCAGCAGCATGCGCTTGACGTCGCTGTGCTCGATGATCGGCACGGCGGGGCTGTGCGGGTCCTTGTTGTCCGGCAGGCGGCCCTGTGGGCGTTGGCGGGCGTACTCCAGTGAATACAGGTAACCGGCGTAGCCGAGCATCACCGCGCCCATGCCGACGCCGATGCGCGCCTCGTTCATCATCTGGAACATGCAGGCCAGGCCCTGGTGCGGCTGGCCGACCAGGTAGCCGACGCACTGGCCGTTGTCGCCGAAATTGAGCGCGGTAGAAGTGGTGCCGCGCCAGCCCATCTTGTGGAACAGCCCGGCCAGCAGCACATCGTTGCGCGGACCCAGGCTGCCGTCGGGGTTGACCAGGTACTTGGGCACGATGAACAGCGAGATGCCCTTCACCCCGCCCGGCGCGTCCGGCAGCTTGGCCAGGACCATGTGCACGATGTTCTCGGACAACTCGTGATCGCCGCCGGAGATGAAGATCTTGTTGCCCTTGAGCCGGTAGCTGCCGTCGCCTGCGGGTTCGGCGCGGGTGCGGATATCGGCCAGCGACGAGCCGGCATGGGGCTCGGTCAGGGCCATGGTACCGAAGTAGCGGCCCCCGATCATCGGCTGCAGGAACAGGCGCTTTTGCTCTTCAGTGCCGAAACTCTCGATCAGGTTGGCCGCGCCCATGGTCAGGAACGGGTAGGCCGTGGTGCCAGCGTTGGCGGCCTGGAAGTGGGCAAAGCAGGCCTGTGATACCAGGCTTGGCAACTGCATGCCGCCGACTCCGAAGTCGCGGTTGGCGTTGAGGAAGCCCGCTTCGAGGAAGGCGTCCACGGCCGGTTTCACTTCCGGGATCAGCTCAGCGCGGCCGTCCACGTAGCGGGGCTCGTTTTCATCGCCTTTGCGGTTGTGCGGGGCGAAGTATTTCTCGGCAATGGTGCGGGCGGTGGTCAGGGCTGCGTCGAAGGTCTCGCGGCTGTGCTCGGCGAAGCGCGGGCGCTGGGTCAGGGCCTCGGCGTCGAGGACTTCGTAGAGTTCGAAGGCGAGGTTGCGGCTGCTGAGGAGTTGCTCGGACATGGCGGCATTCCTGATTCGGGGTGCAGCGAGTCTAGGCGGGGTGGTGGGGCAGGGGACAGGTTAATTGGTGTGGGTGATATGGGGGCAGAAGTGGCCATCGCCCAGGTCACCTTGGGCAACCTGACCATCACCGGGATCATGGAGGAAAAGCTCCAACTGCTCTGGGCCTCGTATTACCTGAGCGCCCTGGCCAAGACGCTGATGGACGATGCCGAACTGGGCATGGGGTGTTGACGACCCAAAAGGGCATCGCGGGGCAAGTCGCATCGGCGCACCGCCGCTCCCACGAATTTGAGTACTGCCGCAGGAGTGGGGCTGTCTTGATATCGCGTCAAGCGCCGGTTTGGGACAGCTCCTACATGGCAGCAGGACTTAACGCTGCAGCAGGACTTAACGCTGTTTTGCCGCTGCGGGAATTCCGGTTCCATATCCACCTTTCCCAGCGGCAATCAGTTCTCCAAATAGTTTCAGGGCTCGACCTTGCGAGTTGTACGCAAGTTTGTACAATGTTTGGCAGGCAGGTCGCACAGCGCCGACCTGTCATCAAGGCCTGTTGACTCTCGAGAACTGATCCAGGCTGTACCTGGAAAGGAAGGAAAAATGCATGTACTGACGTTCAGCCAGGCACGCGCCGACCTGAAGCAGACAATGGACGACGTATGCCGGGACCATGAGCCGGCAGTCATCACTCGTCAGCGTGGCGAGCCGGTCGTGATGATTTCGCTCGAGGACTACAACGGCATGCGCGAGACCATGTACCTGCTGGAGTCGTCCGCGAACGCCAAGCGTCTTCGCGCTTCCATTGCTCAGCTCCGGGCTGGTAAGGCCGTTACCCAGGAACTGGCACTCGATGAATGTGAAAGCCAAGCAACGAAACAAGACTGAGGCGCGAAGCACCACAAGCGTGGCCTTCACTGCTGAGGGGTGGGAAGACTACGGTTATTGGCGAAACAGTGATGTCGCTATCTTCCAGCGCATCAACACGATGATCTGTGAGTGCCTGCGCAGCCCTTTCAAAGGCACCGGCAAGCCAGAACCGCTCAAAGGCGACTTGTCAGGTTTCTGGTCTCGCCGTATCACTCGCGAACACCGATTGGTCTACTTCTACGAGGCGGGAACCCTGACCATCCTGCAGTGCCGTTACCACTATGACGATTAGGCCAAGCGCCCACAAAAAAGGAGAGCCGAAGCTCTCCTTTTTTGTTAGATCGGTGTCAGCCGATGGTCATCAGGCTGGCGTTACCACCTGCTGCCGCGGTGTTCACGCTCACCGCCCGCTCGATCACCAGGCGCTCCAGGGCGATCTGGTGATCGCCGCTCGACAGCCCATGCACGCCGACGATCGCGCCGGCACGCTTGGCCACATGCTCGCAGACGCCGCGCAACTGGTCGGAGTGACCGTGGTGGATGACCGCGTCGAAGGCGACCTCGTCCTTGCTCCAGTCAGCCACCAGCTTGATCTTCGCTTGCAGCTCCTTCGGCAAACGGCCACGCACGGTCTTGGCCGGTTCGCCGTCCTGGAACACCGCCGAGCTACCCACGGCCAGTACCGCTGCCAGCTGGGCCAGCAGGTCGGCCTCGTTGTCGGCCAGGCACAGCACGTGTTCGCGTGGCAGCACGCTGTAGGTGTTGCGCTCGCCGGTCGGGCCTGGCAGCACGCGGGTGATGCCGCTCTGCGACTGCTCGGCGAACTGCTCGCACAGCGCGACCAAATCGCTCATCTGGCTGCTGGCCGCCCAGGTCTTGAGGGTGGTCAACGGCTTGAGCTGCTGGTCGCGCAGGGTGGTGTCGGCCTTGCTGCGTGCGTCGTCGGCCTGGAAGTGGCGGGCGATGGCGTCGGCCGGGCGGGTCGACAGCAGACGGTACAGGTACAGCGGGCCACCGGCTTTCGGGCCGGTGCCCGACAAGCCTTCACCGCCGAACGGCTGCACACCGACCACGGCGCCGACGATGTTGCGGTTGACGTACATGTTGCCGGCGTTGACGTTGTCCACCACCTTGGCGATGGTCTCGTCGATGCGGGTGTGCACGCCCAGGGTCAGACCGTAGCCGGAAGCGTTGATCTGCTCGATCAGCTGGTCCAGGTCCTTGCGGTTGTATCGCACCACGTGCAGCACCGGGCCGAAGATTTCGCGCTTGAGCTCGTCGAAGCTTTCCAATTCGATCAGGGTCGGCATCACGAAGGTGCCGCGCTTGATCTCCTCGCCTTCGGCGATAGCCACCTGGTAGACGGTGCGGCCTTTGTCGCGCATGGCCTGGATGTGCTTCTCGATGCCCGCCTTGGCTTCGGCGTCGATCACCGGGCCGATGTCTACCGACAGGCGCTCGGGGTTACCCAGGCGGCTTTCGGCCATGGCGCCCTTGAGCATCTCGATCACGCGGTCGGCGGAGTCTTCCTGCAGGCACAGCACGCGCAGGGCCGAGCAACGCTGGCCGGCGCTGTCGAAGGCCGAGGACACCACGTCGATCACCACCTGCTCGGTCAGCGCCGAGGAGTCGACGATCATGGCGTTCTGGCCGCCGGTCTCGGCGATCAGCGGGATCGGCCGGCCCTGGTTGTCCAGGCGCCCGGCGATGTTGCGTTGCAGCAGGCGGGCGACTTCGGTGGAACCGGTGAACATCACACCTTTGACACGCTCGTCACCGACCAGGCCGGCACCGACGGTTTCGCCCTGGCCAGGCAGCAGTTGCAGCACGCCTTCCGGGATGCCGGCTTCCAGCAACAGGCGCACGGCCTGGGCGGCGACCAGCGGGGTCTGTTCGGCTGGCTTGGCCAGTACCGGGTTGCCGGCGGCCAGGGCTGCGGCCACCTGGCCGGAGAAGATCGCCAGCGGGAAGTTCCACGGGCTGATGCACACCACTGGGCCCAGTGGGCGGCAGCTATCGTTGCGCAGGTCGTTGCGTGCCTGCACCGCGTAGTAGCGCAGGAAGTCCACCGCCTCGCGCACTTCGGCGATGGCGTTGGCGAAGGTCTTGCCGGCTTCGCGCACCAGCAGCCCCATCAGCGGCTGGATATCGGCTTCCATCAGGTCGGCGGCGCGCTCGAGGATCGCGGCACGCTCGGCCGGCGGGGTGGCCTGCCAGATCGGCGCGGCGTTCAGCGCGCACTGAATGGCATTGTCGACGTCGGCGACGGTGGCTTCCTGCACATGGCCGACCACATCGCGATGATCGGACGGGTTTAGCACTGCGCTGGCCGGTTGCTCGCTAGTGGCGCAGGCCAGTAGTGGCGTGGCCTTCCAGTCGTTGTGGGCGGTGGACAGCAGGGCGCAGGACAGCGACGCCAGGCGGTGTTCGTTGGCCATGTCGATGCCGGCCGAGTTGGCCCGCTCGCTGCCGTACAGCTCACGCGGCATCGGGATGCGCGGGTGCGGCAGGCCGATGCTGCCTTCCTGGGTGCCCATGCGCTCGATGCTGGCGACCGGGTCGGCGACCAGTTCCTGGATCGAGATCGAATGGTCGGCAATGCGGTTGACGAACGAGGTGTTGGCGCCGTTTTCCAGCAGGCGGCGGACCAGGTAGGCCAGCAGGGTCTCGTGGGTGCCGACCGGTGCGTACACACGGCACGGACGGTTCAGCTTGCCCTCGGAGATCTTGCCCACGACTTGCTCGTACAGAGGTTCGCCCATGCCGTGCAGGCACTGGAACTCGTACTGGCCCGGGTAGTAGTTCTGCCCGGCGATGGTGTAGATGGCCGACAGGGTGTGGGCGTTGTGGGTGGCGAACTGCGGGTAGATGGCTTCCGGCACCGACAGCAGCTTGCGCGCGCAGGCAATATAGGAAACGTCGGTGTACACCTTGCGGGTGTAGACCGGATAGCCTTCCAGGCCCTCGACCTGGGCGCGCTTGATCTCGCTGTCCCAGTACGCGCCCTTCACCAGGCGGATCATCAGGCGGTGGCGGCTGCGCTTGGCCAGGTCGATGACGTAGTCGATCACGTACGGGCAGCGCTTCTGGTAGGCCTGGATAACGAAGCCGATGCCGTTCCAACCGGCCAGCGACGGCTCGAAGCACAGGCGCTCGAGCAGGTCCAGCGACAGCTCCAGGCGGTCGGCTTCCTCAGCGTCGATGTTCAGGCCGATGTCGTACTGCTTGGCCAGCAGGGTCAGCGACAGCAGGCGCGGGTACAGCTCGCTCATCACGCGTTCGTACTGGGCGCGGCTGTAGCGCGGGTGCAGGGCCGAGAGCTTGATCGAGATGCCCGGGCCTTCATAGATGCCACGGCCGTGCGAGGCCTTGCCGATCGAGTGGATCGCCTGCTCGTAGGAGGCCAGGTATTTCTGCGCGTCGTGCTCGGTCAGCGCGGCTTCGCCGAGCATGTCGTAGCTGTAGCGGAAGCCCTTGGATTCGAACTTGCTGGCGTTGGCCAGGGCCTCGGCGATGGTCTCGCCGGTGACGAACTGTTCGCCCATAAGGCGCATGGCCATGTCGACGCCCTTGCGGATCATCGGCTCGCCGCTCTTGCCGATGATGCGGGTGAGCGAGGAGGTCAGGCCGGATTCGTTGTGGGTGCTGACCAGCTTGCCGGTCAGCAGCAGGCCCCAGGTGGCGGCGTTGACGAACAGCGACGGGCTGTTGCCCAGGTGCGGCTGCCAGTTGCCGGTGCTGATCTTGTCGCGGATCAGTGCGTCACGGGTGCCTTTGTCGGGGATGCGCAGCAAGGCTTCGGCCAGGCACATCAGCGCCACGCCTTCCTGGGACGACAGCGAGAACTCCTGCAGCAGGCCCTGGACGATACCGGCGCGGCCACCGGCGCTCTTCTGGTTACGCAGCTTGTCGGCCAGGCTTGCGGCCAGCTTGTTGGTGGCTTCGGCCTGGGCGGCCGGCAGGCGTGCCTGCTCCAGCAGCATCGGCACCACTTCCTGCTCGGGGCGGCGGTAGGCGGCGGTGATCGCCGAGCGCAGTACCGACTGCGGCAGGATGCTTTCGGCAAACTCCAGGAAGCACTGGTGGGCGTGGTCGGCGGCGACTTCGCCGGCGTCGTCGCCAGCGGCGGCATGGCCGTTGAGGTCGTTCAGGGTGGCGCCACCCTCGAGCTTCTCGAGATAGTTGAAGATCGCTTGCTTGATCAACCAGTGCGGCGTGCGGTCGATGGACTGCGCAGCTGCTTTGAGTCGCTCACGGGTCGGGTCGTCGAGTTTGACCCCAAGGGTGGTCGTCGCCATTTCTTATCCTCGTTATTGGCCACGGATGTGACCTAAGCTGGCGGCAAGATTAGCCTGTAGGACAATTGGGGTGCAACCGGGTGCAACCCGATTTTTTCGTGCCCCAGGTGCAACTCGTCTGAAGGGTATTTCTGAACCACCGAAATGGCTGTTTTTGCTGCATTTAAGTATGAGAAACGTCGTTTTTGCTCCGAAAAGAAGCAAGAAAGCGGTTTTATCTGAAAATGCAGGCTTGGGTGCAACTTGCAAATGAAAAATGGTTGCACCTGATTCATGTTGTTGCATAGGATGCGCCGCCTGGGTGCAACCGTCGTCGTGCACGGCGAGTCGCAGAGATAAAAACAACGCCAGGGCACAACTCATGGGCAATCCAATCACGATCACCTTCGTGATCTACATCGCGGCAATGGTGCTGATCGGCTTCGCGGCCTATCGCTCCACCAAGAACCTTTCCGACTATATTCTCGGCGGCCGTAGCCTCGGCAGCGTGGTCACCGCGCTTTCCGCCGGCGCATCGGACATGAGCGGCTGGCTGCTGATGGGCCTGCCGGGCGCCATCTACTTCGCCGGCCTTTCCGAGGCCTGGATCGCCATCGGCCTGACCGTCGGCGCGTACCTGAACTGGCTGTTCGTCGCCGGCCGTCTGCGCGTGCAGACCGAGCACAACGGTGACGCCCTGACCCTGCCGGACTACTTCGCCAGCCGCTTCGAGGACAAGACCGGCCTGCTGCGGATCATCTCGGCCATCGTCATCCTGGTGTTCTTCACCATCTACTGCGCCTCCGGCATCGTCGCCGGCGCCCGCCTGTTCGAAAGCACCTTCGGCATGTCCTACGAAACCGCCCTGTGGGCCGGTGCCGCGGCCACAATCGCCTACACCTTCGTCGGTGGCTTCCTGGCGGTGAGCTGGACCGACACCGTGCAGGCATCGCTGATGATCTTCGCGCTGATCCTGACCCCAGTGATCGTGCTGATCTCCACCGGCGGCTTCGACCAGACCTTCGCCGCCATCGACGCGGTGAACCCAGCGCACTTCGACATGTTCAAGGGCGCAACCTTCATCGGCATCATCTCGCTGATGGGCTGGGGCCTGGGCTACTTCGGCCAGCCGCACATCCTGGCGCGGTTCATGGCTGCCGACTCGGTGAAGTCGATTGCCAATGCCCGTCGCATCTCCATGACCTGGATGATCCTCTGCCTGGCCGGTACCTGCGCCGTGGGCTTCTTCGGTATCGCCTACTTCTCGGCGCATCCTGACCTGGCCGGTCCGGTCACCGAGAACCACGAGCGCGTGTTCATCGAGCTGGCCAAGATCCTGTTCAACCCATGGGTCGCCGGTGTGCTGCTGTCGGCCATCCTGGCGGCGGTGATGAGCACCCTGAGCTGCCAGCTGCTGGTGTGCTCCAGCGCCCTGACCGAAGACTTCTACAAGGCCTTCCTGCGCAAGAACGCCTCGCAGACCGAGCTGGTCTGGGTCGGCCGCCTGATGGTGCTGGCTGTCGCGCTGATCGCCATCGCCATGGCCGCCAACCCCGAGAACCGCGTGCTTGGCCTGGTGGCCTACGCCTGGGCTGGCTTCGGTGCCGCCTTCGGTCCGGTGGTACTGATCTCGGTACTGTGGAAAGGCATGACCCGCAACGGCGCGCTGGCCGGTATCGTGGTCGGTGCACTGACCGTGATCCTGTGGAAGAGCTACGTCGGCCTGGGGCTGTACGAGATCATCCCGGGCTTCCTGTTCGCCAGCATCGCCATCTTCGTGGTGAGCAAGCTGGGCAGTCCGACGAACAGCATGGTTTCGCGTTTTGAAACCGCTGATGCGGCGTATCACGCCGACAAGTAATACCTGCTGAATCGGCATCGCCGGCAAGCCGGCTCCCACAGGGATCTCATCCAACCTGTGGGAGCCGGCTTGCCGGCGATGCGATTCAAGCCCGACCGCCGTACCTGACGTCTCCTTCGCGACAAGGTAAACTTGCCGCCCCCGCAGGAGTCCTCATGAACTATCGTCACGCCTTCCACGCCGGCAACCACGCCGACGTCCTCAAGCACATCGTGCTCACCCGCCTCATCGCCCTGATGTCGCGCAAGGAGCAGCCGTTCGCCTATATCGATACCCACGCAGGGCTTGGCCTGTACGACCTGCAGGGCGATCAGGCGAGCCGTACCGGTGAGTACCTCGAAGGCGTCGCCCGCCTGTGGAATCGCGATGACCTGCCCGCCGTTACCGCTGACTATCTGGGTGTCATCAAGCGCCTGAACAAGAACGGCGAGCTGCGCTACTACCCGGGCTCCCCCGAGCTGGCCCGGCGTTTGATGCGTGAACAGGACCGTGCACAACTCAACGAAAAGCACCCTGAAGACGGCGTGCTGCTCAAAGAGAACATGAAGAAGGACCCGCGAGTCACCGTGCACCTGGGCGAAGGCTGGCACATCCCGCGGGCGCTGCTGCCGGTGCAGGAAAAACGCGCGATCATGCTGATCGACCCGCCGTTCGAGCAGGCTGACGAGCTCAAACGCTGCACCGTGGCGATGAAGGAGGCGATCGGTCGCATGCGCCAGACCGTCGCGGCCATCTGGTACCCGATCAAGGACCAGCGTTCGCTGACCCGCTTCTACCAGGACCTCACCAGCACCGGCGCGCCCAAGCTGCTGCGCGTGGAGCTGTATGTGCATCACCAGGACAGCCCGCAGGGCCTGAACGGCTCGGGCCTGGCCATCGCCAACCCACCGTGGGGCCTGGAAGATGAGCTCAAGACGCTGCTGCCGTGGCTGGCCAAGGAGCTGGCGCAGACCGCCGGCAGCTTCCGCATGGACTGGCTGATCGCCGAATAAGCAGGCGTCGCAGGCAGCGTGGGAGCCGCGATGCGGCGGCCCGACTTGCCCGGCGATGGCGTCAGCAAATCCAGCGCCATCGCGGGGCAAGCCCGCTGCCACGTCCATGCATCGCGTCAGGCGATCTTTGCGTTATAATCCCGCCCTTTAGCCGCCATCCGCCTGAATGGCCGGTGGCGCACTTCATACCGATTTGAGAGGCTAACCCCTTGGCACTGACGATTCTTGGCCTGTCCGGCGCCCTTAGCCATGACCCTTCCGCGGCCCTGTACATCGACGGCAAGCTGATTGCCGCCGCCGAAGAAGAGCGCTTCGTGCGTGACAAGCATGCGAAGAACCGCATGCCCTACGAGTCGGCGAAGTTCTGCCTGGAGCAGGCCGGCATCAAGCCGTCGGACGTCGACGTGGTGGCCATTCCTTTCGCCCCGATCAGCCTGTTCGGCAAGGCCCGCTGGCACTACGCCAAGCGCTACTGGTACGCCCCGGATCGCGCCCTCGACGCGCTGCTGATGGGCAACCGGCGCTACAAGCGCTACCGCAAGAAGATCGTCTGGTGCCTGGAGCAGCTGGGCTTCGATCCGAAGAAGATCAAGATCGAACCGGTCGAGCACCACCTGGCCCACGCGTCCAGCGCCTATCACTGCTCGGGCTTCAAAGAGAAGACCGCGATCCTCGGCATCGACGGCAAGGGCGAGTACGCCACTACCTTCTTCGGCTATGGCGAAAACGGCAAGATCCACAAGATCAAGGAATTCTTCGACCCGGATTCCCTGGGTGGCCTGTATGGCGCGATCACCGAGTTCCTCGGCTTTGAGATGCTCGATGGCGAGTTCAAGGTCATGGGCATGGCGCCGTACGGCGACGCCAGCAAGTATGACTTCTCGCGCCTGGCCAGCTTCGAAAACGGCGAACTGGTGATCAACACCGAGTACGCCAACGTCATCGGTCTGCGCCGCTATAAAGAGAAGGGCAAGGGCTTCTACTTCTCGCCCAAGCTGATCGAGTGGCTGGGTCCGAAGCGCGAAGGCGACATCGCCGACGAGCCGTATATCCACTATGCGGCGAGCATGCAGGCATTGTTCGAGAAGCTCGCCCTGCAGATGATCGACCACTACCTGGGCGATACCCTGAAAGAGACCGGCAAGCTGGCCTTCGCCGGCGGCTGTGCGCTGAACGTCAAGCTGAACCAGAAGATCATCGCCCGCGATGATGTGAAAGAGCTGTTCGTCCAGCCAGCGTCCGGCGACGCCGGTACTGCGGTCGGTGCAGCTGCCTATGTGTCCCACGCCCGTGGCGTGCCGGTCGAGAAGATGGAGCACGTCTACCTCGGCCCTGCGTACTCCAACGAAGACGTGATCGCCGCCTGCGCCCGTCACCCGAGCAAACCGGTATGGCGCAAGCTCGAGAACATGCCTGAGCAGATCGCCAAGATCATGGTCGACGGCAACCCGGTTGCCTGGTTCCAGGGGCGCATGGAGTTCGGCCCTCGCGCACTGGGTGGTCGCTCGATCATCGGTTGCCCGAGCGTGCCGGGCGTGGCCGACCGCATCAACCACCAGATCAAGTTCCGCGAGCGCTGGAGGCCTTTCTGCCCGTCGATGCTCGACACTGTCGCGCCGCAGATGATCAAGATCGATCATCCGGCGCCGTTCATGACCTTCACCTTCGAAGTGGCTGAAGAGTGGAAGACCCGTGTGCCGGAAGTGGTCCACGAGGACGGTACCTCGCGCGCCCAGGTGCTCAAGCGCGAGTACAACCCGCGCTACTACGACATGATGAAGGCGCTGGAAAACCTGACCGGCAACGGCGTGTCGCTGAACACCTCGCTCAACCGCCGTGGCGAACCGATGATCTGCTCGCCGACCGATGCCCTGAATATGTTCTTCGGTTCGGACCTGCAGTACCTGATCATGGAAGACATCCTGGTGGTCAAGGAAGGCGCCGCGCCGTATGACCAGCCGCTCTGAACCGCGGATCCTGCAGTTCTGCCATGGCTATGACGGGCCGTTCCTCGACTGCGCCCGTCAATATGCCAGCCTGTTCCAGGGCAGCGGCTACAAGGTCACCACCGTGTTCCTCACCGGGGCGGCTGACGCGCAGGTCGCGGCTGGCTGCGCCTCGGACGAGGTGTTGTTCCTGGAGTTCAGCTCCAAGGCCGTGCGCGGCCTGAAGCTGGGCGCCATCGCCGCGCTGCGCAAGATCGCCGCGCAGCGCAATTTCGCGTTCTGCATCGCCCACCGCTTCAAACCGATCTATGTCGCGCTGCTGGCCACCGGTCTGCCGGTGATCGGCGTACACCACGCGTTTGGCGACTACCAGCGCAAGGGGCGCCGACTGTTTGCCAACCTGTTCCGCAAGCGCCTGAGCCTGCTCGGTGTCTCGGATGCGGTGCGCGACGACATGCGCCGCTGCCTGGGGCGGTGGCCGGCCGAGCATATCCAGACCTTGTACAACCGCATCGATATCGAGGCATTGCAGGCCAGCCTGGTGCCGCGTGACGAGGCGCGTCGTGCCTTGGGACTGGATGAACAGGCCTGGGTGGTCGGCAATGTCGGCCGCCTGCACCCGGACAAGGACCAGGCCACGCTGTTGCGTGGCTTTGCCGAAGCCTTGCCTGGCCTGCCGGCTGGCGCGCGGCTGGTGATCCTGGGCAAGGGTCGCCTCGAGGCCAAGCTCAAGGCGCTGGCCAGTGAGCTGGGCATCGCTGGGCAGGTGAACTTCCTCGGCCAGGTGCCGGATGCTCGCCGTTATTTCCGCGCCTTCGATGTATTTGCGCTGAGCTCCGACCATGAGCCGTTCGGCATGGTCCTGCTCGAGGCCATGGTGGCGGGTGTGCCGCTGCTGGCCACCGCCTGTGGCGGCGCCCGGGAAGTGGTCGAGGGTGTGGGCGTGCTGTTCCCGCTGGGCGATGCCGCGCAGCTGGCCCAGGGCCTGAAGCATCTGGCCGGGCTGGACGCCGGGCAGCGCGAGGCCTGTGCTTTGCACATGCTGCAGCGCCTGCGGCAGCGTTTCAGCGATCAGGCGGTGCGCGATGCCTTCTGGCAGTTGCCGCAGGTGCGTGCGCTGGTGGCGGAGGCCTGATGCTCAATCACCTCAAGGCCTGGCGCGAACGCGGCTGGCAAGTGATCGACGCGGCCGAATACAACGCTGCCTGGCAGCGTTTCGGCGGCAGTGTCGCCACGCACCCGCTGGTGGTCGAGCAACTGGCGGACCTGGCACAGATCCCGGTGCGTTACCTCGGTTGGTTCCAGGGCGGCGAGCTCAGGGCCGCACTACCAACCTGGGGGCGCCACCTGGCGCTGGCCAAGGATGTACTCAAGCGCGAAGGCAAGAAGGGCCTGTTCGACCTGGGCAATGCCGAGATCATCCTGCCGGCGGCCATGGATGTCGGGGCGCCGTTGCGCCACGCCGGGCGCTACCTGTCGGAGCTGAACCAGGGGCGTTTCACCGGCTTGAAGGCGCAGCCCGAGCAGTTGGCCATGGCACGTGCGCATGAGGACCTGTCGAAGAAGTTCCGCTATAACCAGCGCCGTGAGCTGCGCCTGCTGGAAGAGGCTGGCGGCCAGGTGCGACCGATTGGCGATTTCACTGCAGCCGAGATCGCGGCGATGTACTGTGAATTGTTCCAGCGTCGCTGGGGTTTCCCGGCCACCGGTGCCGCCCGCATGGCCGAAGTGATCGAGCGCCTGCGCGAACTGTTGATTGGCTCCGTGTTGTTCCTGGAGGGGGCGCCGATCGCGATCCAGTTGGTGTATCGCGTCGAGGCGCCACAGTGGATCAGCGTTGAATATGTAAACGGCGGTGTCGACCCAGACACCAAGGCTTTCAGCCCAGGTAGCGTACTGAGTTTCCTCAATACCCAGGCTGCCTGGGAGGATGCCAATGCCCGCGGCAAGGCGCTGCGGTTCTCCTTCGGCCGGGCCGATCGAGAGTACAAGGATCGTTGGTGCAAACCCGTCAACGTCTTCCAGGTCTGAACATGAGCGTCAACAAGCAGCAACTGCTCAAACGCCATCGCAAGCGCAAGCGGGTGATCCTGCTGGTGTTGCTTGTCGCGCTGTTGCTGACGGCGCTGTGGACATGGTGGTTGCCGCCTGTCCTCGCGGTGTTGTTGTGGGTGGCCCATGAGGCCTGGTTCTCCGACCACTTGTTCTACGTGCCCGGCAGCGACTACCAGTACGACTTGCAGGCCAGCGAGCGTCATGCGCTGCACAGCCATGGCGGGGTGCTTGCGTTGCCGGAAGACTGCCAGCTGGACGGCAGCGAGACCCTGTTGCTGCAAGTGAATCTGCGCGCCGGTTGGTTGGGGCGCCTGCTCGACCCGGCGGTACGCATCGAAGGTGGCGTCACCGATTGCCAGGCCTTCGAGCGTGGTGTCCGCGGTGTGCGCTACCTGAACCTGGGAGGCCAGGCTGAGGCGCTGGGCGCCGGGCGGCTGCGCCTGAGCGGCCGGCACTGCCGCGTGGCGCCGGAGATGGAATTGCTGGTTTTACGTCACGCCGACTACCTGGCCGGCTCGCTGATGGTCATCGCACCCCATGCCGACGATGCCGAGCTGGCGGCGTTCACTGCCTATTCCCGGGCGAAGAGCAGCTGGATCGTGACCCTCACCGCCGGCGAGATCGAGAACGAGTACTACCGCGACACCTTCGGCCTCGACCTGGCCGAGGCGGCCCGGCTCAAGGGCGAGTTGCGCAGTTGGGACAGCATTGCCGTTCCGCGCTGGGCTGGTGTGCCTTCCTGCCAATCTGTGCAGTTGGGTTACTTCTGCATGCAGTTGCCCGCCATGCAGGCCGAGCCCGAGACACCTGTCGCATCTCGCGAGGCCGACCTGATCGACACCCGGCCATTCCGCCGTTTCAATGAAGTCGCGCTGCGCAGCGATGCCGATGGCCGGCCGACCTGGAACAACCTGGTCCAGGACCTGCGCGAGCTCATCGAGCATGCGCGCCCGGCAACCATCGTGATGCCTCACCCGACGCTCGATCCACACCCGGATCACGTGTGCGCCCATGACGCCCTGCAGCAAGCGTTGCAAGGGGCGAGTTGGCAGCCGCAAACCTTGCTGTTGTACGCCAATCACCTGCACGACAATGACCGCTGGCCGATGGGCGATGCCGGTACCGGGGTGCCTTTGCCACCGTTCTTCGATGCGGGCCTGCCCATGCGTCCCTGGGTGCTGGGGGTTGGCGAGCAGCAGCAGAGGCAAAAGGCCATCGCTTTGGGTATGATGCACGACCTGCAGCCTGCGGCTCCATTCAAACGCAGGGTTCGTCGCTTCCTGCAGCGCTGCCTGGCCGCCCGGCGCTGGCCTGCATTCGGTGACAATGAATTCTTCCGCAAGGCCGTACGGCGCCACGAACTGCTGTGGGTCGGTACAGTGATCGACAAGAGAGAGCCACGGTGAAAGTCCTGTTCCTGGTCCAGAAAGAGCAACGCGCCATCCTGGACCGTCTTTACGAAGGCATCGCGGCCGACTGCGAGTGCGACATCCGTTGGCTCACTGGCGACGAGCAGGCCGATCTGCGCAGCTACTTCCATCAGCATGTGCAAGTCGATCAGTACAACCGCATCCTGTTCTTCCTGCGGTTCAAGAAAGAAATCCGCCAGGCGCGTTTCATCCGCACGCTCCCGAACCTGGTGATCCTCGAGCACGACGCCTATCAGAACTATATTCCGTGCAAGTACACCGGCAAGTTCAGCGAGTACTACCGCCAGTTGCCGTGGGCGCGGGTCATCACTTCAGGTGCGGTGGTTACCCGTCGGCTGCGTGATGAAGGTTTCGATGCGGTATTCGTGCCCAAGGGCTACGACCAGGCGCTGCTGCGCAACGAGAACCGCGAGCGCGACATCGAGCTGGCGTTCGTCGGCAGCCTGCGCAGTGTGGCCTACTCGGGCCGCAAGCAGATGCTCGAGTCGATTGCGGCGGTAGAGAACCTGCTGATCACCCGCACCAAGTCGGGCGAGGAATACAGCCAGACCCTCAGCCGTATCCGCTTTTTCGTCAGTGCCGACGTTGGCATGGGCGAGTACATGATCAAGAACTTCGAAGCCATGGCCTGTGGTTGCGTGCTGTTCGCCTACGATCAGGGCGAGGAGGAGAACCACGCGCTGGGCTTCGTCGACATGCACAATATCGTGCTCTACCGCGACCTTGAACAACTGCGCGAGAAGCTCGCCCAACTGCGGGGCGACCTGGACCTGGCCGAGCGTATCTCGCGCAACGGCCAGCAACTGGCCGAGCAGCGTTATACCTTTCACGCGCTTGGGCAGGCGATCACCGAGGCCATGCGCGCGCCGTTACGCCCGGCCAGCAAACCCGGCCTGGTGGAGCGCCTGTTGCGTGCCATCGGTTTGGCGCGTTAAGCCCTAAACACATCGAGGAAGCCATGATCTTCAGTGAAAACAGCGAGATCACACTGGTGGTGACCAGCTGTGGTCGTTTTGAACTGCTCAAGCGCACGCTGGAGAGTTTCGATCTCTACAACACGGCGCCCATCCGCGAAGTGTTCATCACCGAGGATTCCGGTGACGAGGCGGTGCGCAGTTGCATTCCTGAGCACTGGCGCGAGCACACCACCTTCATCGTCAACAATCCCAAGCTCGGACAGTTGCGTTCGGTGGATGCCGCCTACTCGCAGGTCAAGACGTTCTGGGTGTTCCACTGTGAGGATGACTGGGCGTTCTATCGCCCGGGTTTCGTCGAGGAGTCCCAGGCCTTGCTCGAAGCCGACCCGCAAGCCTTGCAGGTCTGGCTGCGCAGCTTCAACCATGACTTGCAGGTGCACAGCCCCTACGTGTTCCTGGAGGCGCGTCAGGTGCTGCAGGGTATTGCCTTCCACAAGCTGGGTTCGCACAAGGCGGAATGGCAGGGCTTCTCGTTCAACCCGGGCCTGCGCAGGCTTGCCGACTACCAGGCGCATGCGCCGTACGCCGCGCATTCGGGCGAGAAGAGCCTGTCGCGGCTCTACGCCGAGCGTGACCGCTACGCGCTGATCCTCGAGAACGACGCGGTGCTGCACACCGGGTTCGGCGAGCATGTGGAAATGCCGGAAGAGAAGATCAAGAAGGCTCGACGCAAGCGCATGGATCGTATCCGCCTGCTGGGCGTGTTGTTTATTGGACTATTGCTTGGATGGGTGTTGAAGGATGTTTGAAGGGATTGGCAGCGATAACCGCACGAGCCGGCGCTATTTCAGCGCGGCGTTGATCGTATTCCTGGCCAGCTTCGTGCTGATGGCCTCATCGAAATGGACCAACAACATTTTCTACGCCTTCATCGCGTTGCCTGGCTTGGTGTTTCTGGTCAAGGAGCGCGGTGCGGGGTTGTTCAACGACAAGCTTGGATTGGCGTGGCTGCTGTTCCTGCTTTGGTTCCTGGTGCCCGCAGCGATTGCTGGCGATGGGCAGTTCTACAAGCACATCGCTTATGTTGCGCTCTTTGTCTTCGCTGTGGCAGGGCTGACGAATCAGGGCTTCTTCCGCTCCGAGGTGTTTGCTCGTACGCTGTTCTGGATCATCTGCCTGTACATCTTCGGCTATTCGGCTTTCGCTTACCTGACCGGCATATATGCCTTGGGTGAGCGGGTGAGTCTGATGCCCGCACGCATGCAGAACGTGATCTACACCAGTATATGGCTGCTCTGTGCGCTGGCACTGGCAATGCCGGGATGGTTGCACCGTCGCCGCTGGATCGAAGCGTTTGCCGCCGTGGCGCTGTCGGTGGTGGCGATCACCTTTGTCCTGCAGACGCGTACCGCGATGGTCGGCGCAGCCTTCCTGTTCGCCGCCTGGGCGTGCTGGGCGTTGTGGCGCTTCCCGCGCGTGGCCGGGAGCTGGCTGTTGGTGTTCGCGGTACTTGGAGGCATCGCCCTCTGGTTGGTGAAGGACATGGCCTGGTTCCATTCGCTTTTCGAGCGCGGTGACTCCTATCGCGGCGAGTTGTTCCACGTGATGGTCGGCGAGTGGCAGAACTGTGGCTGGATGATTGGCTGCGGTGTCGAGTTCCATACCGACAAGCTGCTGAGCGGCTTCATGCCGATCCAGCATCCTCACAATATCTTTGTTGCGCTGGGCCTCTATACCGGTGGTGTCTCGCTGGTACTGTTCCTGGTCATTGTGGCGATGACCCTGGTACAGGCCTTGCGCCTGCGCGACCCGTGGGGCATGTACCTGGCCTGTGCCCTGGTCATGCTCAACTTCGATGGCAGCAAGCTGATCGGCAACCCCGACGAGCTATGGCCACTGGTCCTGTTGCCGGCAGCCATGGTGCTTGGCCGCGGGTTGCAGCAGCGACGTTTACGCTGATGACGATGGCCGCCTCCGGGCGGCCATCTTCGTTCAGGCCAGTGCGCTGGCCAGGTCCTGGCGACGGCAGACCTGCTGGCTGGCCAGGTAGGCCTCGATGAACACGTTGTCGCGGTCACCCAGCAACCATTCCCGATCTTGCCGATACCGCAGCATATGGCGGAAATTGCGTTGGCGTTGTGATCGGCGAAGTGGCTTGCGATATATGCGCAGGTCGGCGACATCGATCAAGCCCAGTTTCCCTTCGGGCGTCAGTACCACGTTGCCCAGATGCGCGGAGCGGAAGTACACGCCTGCCTCGTGCAAGGTCGCGATGAACTGCCCGAGCTGGTCGCGCAGTTCGGGATGCTCGCCGGGTTGGTCCAGTAGTTGGCGCAGCGTATGCCCTGGGAGCGGGTCGTAATGCACGGCATCGCGGGCGATCTCGGCAATCCGGTACACCGCCTTGACCTGTGGGCAGGGGATGCCGCGCGCGGCCAGGGCCTTGCAGTTGTCGGCGAAGCGTCGGGCATAGGGATACCAGGCCGCCGAGCTGATCAGGCGCTTGCGCCGGAACAGCTTGAGCATCGTGCCGTCGCGCAGGCGCAGGACCTTGTCGCCAGTGCCGTCGGCTTCGAGGACATGAGCGCCCTCGCGCAGGGCAAGGTAGCGGGCGTGGTCAAGTGCGTGCATCTAGCCTCCAGGGCCATGGGTTCGGGACAGCCGCCTATCTTACCTGCAGCGGGCGGTGCGAGACACCGCGTGTGTTATAATCCCGACTCTTTTTGACCCGACGGATTCTCATGACAGTTCCCGAATCGTCTTCGCCTGCGAGCCTGAAGATCTACCTGCGCCTGCTGGGCTACGTCAAACCCTATATCGGCATCTTCCTGCTGAGCATCGTCGGTTTCGTGATCTTCGCCTCGACCCAACCGATGCTGGCCGGGATCCTCAAGTATTTTGTCGACGGCCTGAGCAACCCCCAGGCGGTGTTGTTCCCCAGCGTGCCTTACCTGCGCGACCTGCAGTTGCTGCAGGCGGTGCCGCTGCTGATCATCCTGATCGCCGCCTGGCAGGGCCTGGGCTCGTTCCTGGGCAACTACTACCTGTCCAAGGTGTCGTTGTGCCTGGTTCACGACCTGCGCGTCGAGTTGTTCAACAAGCTGCTGGTGCTGCCCAACCGCTATTTTGACAACCACAACTCCGGGCACCTGATTTCGCGCATCACCTTCAACGTGACCATGGTTACCGGCGCGGCCACGGATGCCATCAAGGTGGTCATCCGTGAAGGCCTGACAGTGGTGTTCCTGTTCGCCTACCTGCTGTGGATGAACTGGAAACTGACCTTGGTGATGGTGGCGATCCTGCCGCTGATCGCAGTGATGGTGAGTACCGCCAGCAAGAAATTCCGCAAGCAGAGCAAGAAGATCCAGGTGGCCATGGGTGATGTCACCCATGTGGCCTCCGAGACCATCCAGGGTTATCGCGTGGTGCGCAGCTTCGGTGGCGAAAGCTACGAAGAGCGTCGCTTCAACGCTGCCAGCCAGAGCAACACCGACAAGCAGCTGCGCATGACCAAGACCGGTGCGCTTTACACGCCGTTGCTGCAACTGGTGATCTACACCGCCATGGCCACACTGATGTTCCTGGTGCTGTTCCTTCGCGGCGAGGCGTCGGCCGGTGATCTGGTGGCCTATATCACGGCGGCTGGGTTACTGCCCAAGCCGATTCGCCAGCTCTCGGAAGTCAGCTCTACCATCCAGAAGGGCCTTGCCGGTGCCGAAAGCATCTTCGAGCAGTTGGACGAGAAGCCGGAGGTCGATGCCGGCACTGTCGAGAAGGAACGGGTCGACGGGCGCCTCGAAGTGCGCAACCTCAGCTTCACCTACCCCGGCACCGAGCGTCAGGTGCTCAGCGACATCAGCTTCACCGCCGAGCCTGGGCAGATGATCGCCTTGGTCGGGCGGTCCGGCAGCGGCAAGTCGACGCTGGCGGCGCTGATCCCGCGGTTCTACCACCACACAGAAGGGCAGATCCTGCTCGACGGCGTGGAAATCGAACAGTACCGCCTGCGCAACCTGCGTCGCCATGTGTCCCAGGTGACACAGCACGTCACCCTGTTCAACGACACGGTGGCCAACAACATCGCCTACGGTGACCTGGCCGGCGCCCCTCGGGCGGATATCGAGGCCGCCGCCGCCGATGCCTACGCCAAGGAGTTCGTCGACCAGTTGCCCAAGGGCTTCGATACCGAAGTCGGCGAGAACGGTGTGCTGCTCTCCGGTGGCCAGCGCCAGCGCCTGGCGATCGCGAGGGCGCTGCTGAAGAACGCGCCACTGCTGATCCTCGACGAGGCGACCTCGGCCCTGGATACCGAGTCCGAGCGCCACATCCAGGCGGCGCTGGATCACGTGATGGAAGGTCGCACCACCCTGGTGATCGCCCACCGCCTGTCGACCATCGAGAAGGCCGACCTGATCCTGGTGATGGACCAGGGCCGTCTGGTGGAGCGTGGCACCCACGCCGATCTGCTCCAGGCTAATGGCCATTATGCCCGCCTGCACGCCATGGGCCTGGATGAAGCGGAAAAGGCCGACATCACCTGATCGGCCGTATGGTGGGGCCTTCGCGGCCCCGCCAGTCAATCGATACAGCATTGCCGCGGTTGGCCGTAAAGCCCTGCGCAACCCTGTGCTAATATCCTGCCCCTGTTCACTTTTCCAATGATGGGTTGCCCATGAAGTTGTCCATGCCGCGTTTCGATCAAGCCCCGGTATTGGTGGTCGGCGATGTCATGCTCGACCGCTACTGGCATGGCGGTACTTCGCGTATCTCGCCTGAGGCGCCGGTGCCGGTGGTCAAGGTCGATCAGATCGAGGACCGTCCCGGCGGCGCCGCCAACGTGGCCTTGAACATCGCTGCCCTCGGTGCTCCAGCCGCGCTGGTTGGTGTCACCGGCCAGGACGAAGCCGCCGACAGCCTGGCCAACAGCCTGCAGGCGGCGGGCGTGCGCTCGATCTTCCAGCGCATCGCCCATCAGCCGACCATCGTCAAGCTGCGGGTCATGAGCCGCCACCAGCAGTTGCTGCGCATCGATTTCGAAGAACCCTTCGCCACCGATCCGCTGTCGCTGGGGGCGGAAGTGGATGCCTTGCTCGAAGGGGTCAAGGTGCTGGTGCTGTCCGACTACGGCAAGGGCGCGCTGAAGAATCACCAATCGTTGATCCAGGCTGCCCGCAGCAAGGGCATCCCGGTGCTGGCCGACCCCAAGGGCAAGGATTTCTCGATCTACCGCGGCGCCAGCCTGATCACCCCGAACCTCAGCGAGTTCGAGACCATCGTCGGCCGTTGCGCCGACGAAGCCGAGCTGGTGGCCAAGGGCCTGAAGCTGCTCGAGGAGCTGGACCTGGGCGCGCTGCTGGTGACCCGTGGCGAGCACGGCATGACCTTGCTGCGCATCGGCCACCCGGCGCTGCACCTGCCGGCCCGAGCTCGTGAGGTGTTCGATGTCACCGGTGCCGGCGATACGGTGATTTCGACGCTTGCCGCCGCCATTGCCGCCGGCGAAGACCTGCCTCATGCGGTCGCCTTGGCTAACCTGGCTGCCGGCATCGTCGTCGGCAAGCTGGGTACCGCCGCTATCAGCGCACCCGAACTGCGCCGGGCGATCCAGCGTGAGGAAGGCTCCGAGCGCGGTGTGCTGGGGTTGGAGCAGTTGCTGCTGGCGATCGATGATGCCCGTGCGCACAACGAGAGCATCGTCTTCACCAATGGCTGCTTCGATATCCTGCACGCAGGCCATGTGACTTACCTGGAGCAAGCCCGTGCCCAGGGGGACCGTCTGATCGTCGCCATCAACGACGATGCTTCGGTCAGCCGCCTGAAAGGGCCGGGCCGTCCGATCAACAGCGTCGATCGGCGCATGGCCGTGCTGGCCGGGCTCGGTGCGGTGGACTGGGTCATCAGCTTCCCTGAGGACACCCCCGAGAACCTGCTGCGCCAAGTCAAGCCGGATGTGCTGGTCAAGGGCGGCGACTACGGTATCGACCAGGTGGTCGGCGCCGATATCGTCAAGGCCTACGGCGGCACGGTGAAGGTCTTGGGGCTGGTGGAAAACAGCTCGACCACGGCGATCGTCGAGAAGATCCGTAAGCACTGAGTCAGTTGCAATCGCGGGGCAAGTCGCATCGGCGCACCGCCGCTCCCACGATGTTTGTGGGGGCGGCGGTGCGCCGATGCGACTTGCCCCGCGTTCATTTGTGCAGCGTGTCCCGCGCTCGCTCCAGCAACGCCCGGGCCTTGTCACTGAAGCGCTCCAGGTGCGAAGCCGGTTCGCGCTTGTGTTCGGCCAGGCCTTGTTGCTTCAACCAGTCCTTCCAGCGTACCCGCTCCTCCCGAACCACCCAGCCTACCTGTGGTGCAAAGCTTTCAGCCAGCCATAGGCCGCGTGTGCTCGCCGGCAGCAGTTGATCCTTCTTCAGGGTATAGAGCTCTGCCATCGGTTGGCCGTCCTTCAACGGCATCAGGTAAAGGTCTGGTCTTTTGCGGTCGAGCCGTGCCACCAGTTGGTCGCCCTCGAGCCGTTCATCGACATGGAACAGGCTCAGTGACTTGGCCTCCTTGGGCACTTGCAGACGCAGGTCGTAGATCAGCTGCAACGACGCGGTGGGCAGGTGCACGTAGGCCCGTGGCCGCTCCAGCAGGGTCAGCCGGGCGCAATGCACCGGGCGGGCGGCACCGGACTCAGGCGAGAGCACGAACGGCAGCGCCTCGCGATAGTGCAGGGCGGCGGCATAGGGCGCCGGCAGCCAGGTATCGTTGAAGCGCCCGCCAAGCCAGCCTTCAGGGGTTTCCAGCAGGCACTCCTCGGCCACTTCCTGGATCGCCGTGTGCAGCGGCAGGTTCAGCTCGTGGGCCGGGACATAGCCTGAAATCAGCTTGAGCACCACATCGCCACGGTCCTGTCGGCGTTGGCGCACCAGCACCCAGTAGTCGCGGCCTTGCCAGTTCAGGGTGAGGCGCACCGACACGCCGAGGTTGGCCAGCTCCGCCACGAAGCGTTCGGGGTCGGCGACCTGGATGGCCTTGCGCCGCTGCAGGGTCTGGGCGAAATTCAGCGGCATGCCGATGCTCTGGTAAGTCAGGCCGTCGGGCGTGGCTTCGACGTGCAGCGGCAGGGTCTTGAAGTTGCTCGGATTCTTGCGGATCAGCGTACGCGGCACGAGGCTCCTCCTTGCGTTGGGCCCCCGCCCGGGCGGCTCAGGGCCGGCCCAGGATGCGGGCGACGGTGGCCACGTTGTGGGCCAGGTGTACCGGGTTGATGGTGCCGACGATGGCACTGCACACGCCGGGGTGGGCGAACAGCAACTCGAAACTGGCCTGCACCGGGTCGACCCCCGGCGCCAGGCAGATATGGCCGCTGGCCAGGGCCTTCTTTACCAGGATGGCCTTGCCGTGTTCGGCAGCGTAGTCGAGCACGGGCCGCTCCGCCTGCTCGTTGAGATTGTAAGTGACCATGGCGCAATCACCTTGTTCCAAGGCCTTCAGGCCACCCGCGGCGGTCTTGCCGGAGAAGCCGTAGCCGAGGATCTTGCCTTCGCGCTTGAGCGCGGCGAGTGTTTCATACACCCCCTCCTGCTCGAGGATCGCCAGGTCGTTGCCATCGGAGTGCACCAGCACCAGTTCGATACGGTCGGTTTCCAGGCGCTCGAGGCTGCGTTCGACCGAGCGACGGGTATGGGCGGCGCTGAAATCGAAATGCGACTGGCCATCCTCGAACTCTTCCCCGACCTTGCTGACGATTACCCATTGCTCGCGTTGGCCGCGCAGCAATGGGCCGAGGCGCTCCTCGCTGCGGCCATAGGCCGGGGCGGTGTCGATCAGGTTGATGCCCAGCTCGCGGGCCTGGGCGAGCAGCAGGCGGGCGGCCTGGTCATCGGGGATGGTGAAACCATTGGGGTATTTGACGCCTTGGTCGCGGCCCAGCTTGACCGTGCCCAGGCCCAGTGGCGATACCCGCAGGCCGGTGCTGCCCAAGGGGCGGTGGTGATCGTGCAGGGTCGGCAGGCTCATGGCAGCAGTTGCTCCCAGGCTGGCAGCGCCAGCGGTGGACGCGGCAGGTCGGCAAGGTCCGGCTGGCTCGCCGGGCGCACGCCGTCACGCTCGAAGCTGGCCAGCACACGATCGGCGAAATCTGGCGCCAGGGCCAGCTTGGTCGGCCAGCCGACCAGCAGGCGTTGCTGGTCGGCAAGGAAGGCGTTGTCCGGGCGTACCAGGCCCGATTGCGCGGGCTCGGCGCGATCGACGCGCAGGGTGGCCCAGCGCACCAGGCTTTGATCGACCCAAGGCAACAGGCTGGCAACTTCCTTCTGCGCCGCGGCGATCTGCGCGGCGGGCTCACGGGCAACGCCGTCAGCCTCGGCGATATCGCCACCCAGGTACCACACCCATTGGCCATCGGCGGCCGGGTGGGTGGTCACGGTGATGCGCGGCTTGGGGCCGCCGCCCAGGCAGTGGGCATACAGGGGCTTGAGGTTGGGCCCCTTGGCCAGGACCATGTGCAGCGGGCGGCGTTGCATGGCCGGTTGGTTCAGCCCCAGGGCGTGCAGCAGGCCTTCGGTGCCACCGCCGGCGCTCAGGACTATGCGCTGGGCGCGGATCTCGCGGTCATCGACCACCAGGCCGGCGAGCTCTTCGCCGTCGCGCAGCGGTTCGATTCGCTCGCCGGCCAGCAGGCTGTCACCCGCCAGTTGCGCGAGGTTGGCCAGCAGGCTGGGCACGTCGATGACCAGTTCGGCCAGGCGGTAGACCTTACCCTTGAAGGCGCGGTCCTGCAGGGCCGGCGGCAGTTGCTCGCCCTTGACCTGGTCGACCCGGCCGCGCACGGCCTTGCTGGCGAAGAAACTGGTGAGGTTGCCCGCCAGGGTGCCGGGGGACCACAAGTAGTGGGCATCGGACAGCAAGCGGGTGCCGCTCAGGTCCAACTCGCCGTTGCCGGCCAGCGCTTCGCGCCAGCGTCGCGGCATGTCGGCGATGGCCTCGGAGGCGCCGGTGAGGGCGCCGTGCAAGGCATATTTGGTGCCGCCGTGGATGATGCCTTGCGACTTGATGGTCTGCTCGCCACCCAGGCTGGCGCGCTCCACCAGCACCGTCGAGTAGCCCAGGCGGCGCAGCCGGGCATTGAGCCAGAGGCCTGCGACCCCGGCGCCGACGATCAGCACGTCAGTGGTAATGGCGGATGGCATGCGGGCACCTCGAAAACTGGGACAGGTGCGCAGTATACAGGCTGTGGCGTCGTGCTGACCCCTGTGGGAGCCGGCTTGCCGGCGATAGGGCCGCGCAGCGGCCCCATGGGCTCAGGCTCAGTGCCCTGCGGTATTGGAAAACACCTGGATCACCACCACCCCGCCGACGATCATGGCCATGCCCAGCATCGCCGGCACATCCAGTTTCTGCCCGTAGATCACCAGCGCCGCGATGCTGATCAGCACGATGCCCAGTCCCGACCAGATCGCATAGGCGATGCCCACCGGAATGCTGCGCACCACCAGGGTCAGCATCCAGAACGCCACGCCATAGCCGCAGACCATCAGCAGCAGCGGCAGCGGCGTGTTCAGCCCCTTGACCGCTTTCATGGAGGCGGTGGCGATGACTTCGGCGCAGATGGCGATGGCGAGATAGGTGTAGGCGTTCATGGTGCGGGTTCTCCGTTGCTGGATGGGCATTCTAGGGAATTCCTGGATGCGGTAAAGTCATTACCTATCTGCTTTGGAGATAGGATAGGGATGACTGAACACTGGAGCCTTGAACAACTTCGCTTGTTCGTGCGGACCGCCGAACTACGTTCGTTTTCCGCCGTGGCCCGAGAGCAGCACAAGGCCCAGTCGGCGATCAGCAGCGCCATCGCCTTGCTCGAGGCGGACCTGGGCGTGACCCTTTTCGAGCGCAGCAGCGGCCGGCAGCCGCGCCTGACCGAAAGCGGCGCCGCGCTGCTGGAGGACGCCCGCGAGCTGTTGCGCCAATGCGAGCGTCTGGATGGCCGGGCGTTGGCCTTGATGCGCGGACAGGAGGCGTTGCTGCGGGTGGCCCAGGACGAGGCCATGCCCTACCAGCCGGTGATCGACAGCCTCGACGAGCTGGCGGTGCGCTACCCCTTCCTGGAGGTGCAACTGGCCAGCGGCGCCCAGGGCGATGTGGCGCGCAAGCTGGTGGAGCGGCGCGCCGACCTGGGGTTGTTCTTTCACCATGAAAGCATTCCCGCCTCGTTGGAGCGACGCGCCCTGGGCAGCGTCGAGATGGTCACGGTGTGTGCCATCGACCACCCGCTGGCACACTTGGCCAAGGTCAGCCGCCAACAACTGGCCCGCCATCGCCAGTTGCTGATCACCCCGCAGCAGAGCGGCTACCCCGGCGGCGAGGCGATCAGCCCGCAGATCTGGCGTGCCGACAGCTTCTATGCCATGGCCGAATTGCTGATGCGCGGCCTGGGCTGGGCCTGGCTGCCGCGTCATGTGGTGCAGTACCCCACCTACCAGGCGCAGATGGTCGAGCTGGACAGCGAATGGCGCCCGCCGGCGCTGGTGGCGGAACTGGCCTGGCGCCGTGACGAGCCCTTGGGCCCTGCGGCGCAGTGGCTGGCCGAGCGCTTCGCCGTGCACCTGCGGGCCATTGGCTGACAGGCCTTTTCATCCAGTTCCTAGTAAACTCCGCCGTCATGAACAGAACCCTCTATACCCTGCTTTTCCATCTGGGCCTGCCGCTGGTCGCGCTGCGCCTGTTCCTGCGCGGGCGCAAGGCGCCGGCCTACCGTGCGCGTATTGCCGAGCGCTTCGCTTGTGGCTTGCCACCCATGCGTCAGGGTGGCATCTGGGTGCATGCGGTCTCGGTGGGTGAGAGCATCGCTGCCGCGCCGATGGTGCGGGCCCTGCTCAAGCAGTACCCGGACCTGCCGGTCACGCTCACCTGCATGACCCCGACCGGCTCAGAGCGCATCCGCGCGATGTTCGAGGGCGAGCCACGGGTGCAGCACTGCTACCTGCCTTACGACCTGCCGTGGGCGGCCGGGCGGTTCCTCGACCATGTGCGCCCGCGCCTGGGCATCATCATGGAAACCGAGCTGTGGCCGAACCACATCCACCAGTGCGCCAGGCGCGGCATTCCGGTGGCGCTGGCCAATGCGAGGCTGTCCGAGCGCTCGGCGCGTGGTTATGCCCGTTTTGCCGGCCTGACCCGGCCGATGCTCGAGGAGATGAACCTGATCGCCGTGCAGACCGAAACCGAGGCGGAGCGTTTCCGCGCGCTCGGTGCGCGCCACGAATCCGTGCAGGTGACCGGTTCGATCAAGTTTGACCTCACGATCGACAATCAACTGCTGCCACGGGCCTGCGCATTGCGCGAGCAGTGGGCTGCCCGGCAGCGTCCGGTGTGGATCGCCGCCAGTACCCACGATGGCGAAGACGCGTTGATTCTCGAGGCTCATCGTGAGCTGCTGAAGGTACACAGCGATGCGCTGCTGATCCTGGTACCGCGCCATCCCGAGCGCTTCGCGGCGGTGCATGAGCTGTGCGCCGGACAGTTCTCCACGGTGCGCCGCTCGGCCGGTGACGCGGTCACGGCGCAGACCCAGGTGCTGCTGGGCGACACCATGGGCGAACTGCTGTTTCTGTATGCACTGGCCGATATCGCCTTCGTAGGCGGCAGCCTGGTCCCCACGGGCGGTCACAACCCGTTGGAACCGGCGGCGCTGGCACTGCCGGTGCTCATGGGACCGCATGTGTTCAACTTCCTCGAGATCAGCGCGATGCTGCGCGAGGCGGGGGCGTTGCAGCAGGTGGACGATGCCGAGGGGCTGGCCGCGGCGGTGCGCCGCTTGGTCGAGCTGCCGCAGGACGCGCGGCGCATGGGCGAGGCGGGCAGGGCGGTGATGCGGGCCAATCAGGGGGCGCTGCAGCGTTTGCTCGATGGGCTGGCGCGCCTGCTGAGCTGATGATGAGCCTGTAGGCGCGGTTGTGGTGGGAGCGGGGCAAGCCCGCTCCCACGAAGCCCGCCCTACAGGTAGTGTGTTGCCTTCACGGCCGGCGTTCGAAGTTCTTCGCCGCCGCCGCTGCCAGATCCGGTGGCAGGAAATCCTTGTCCGGGTTGTAGTCTGCCTTCAGGTACCGCCCCAGGTCCTGCAGGTCCTGCGGGCTCAAGGTGCCGGCCGCCTGCTTGAGGCGCAGGTTGTCGAGGATGTAGTCGTAGCGGCTGTTGTTGTAGTCGCGTACCGAGGTGTACAGCTGGCGTTGCGCATCGAGCACGTCGACGATGTTGCGGGTGCCGACCTGGTAGCCGATCTCGGTGGCCTCCAGTGCGCTCTGGTTGGAGATGATCGACTGCTTGCGCGCCTGTACCTGTTCCACGTCGGTGTTCACCGCACGGTGCAGATTACGCGTGTTCTCCACTACCTGGCGGCGCAGGCTTTCGCGCTGCTGCTCGCTCTGGGTCAGGCGCGCATAGGCCTCGCGTACCTGGGAGCTGGTCAACCCGCCGCTGTAGATCGGAATGTTCAGTTGCAGGCCGACGCTGGTCTGCTCCACGTCACCGCCGTAGCGCACGCCGTTCTGCGAAGGGTTGGTGAACCCCAGGTTGTCGTTGTCGCCCTTCTGGTACTTGGCCACGGCATCCAGGGTTGGTGCATGGCCCGCTTTGCGTTGGCGCACGGTCTCTTCGGCGGCCGCCACGGCATGGTTGGTGGCCTGCAGGTTGAGGTTCTGCCGCCCGGCGGTCTCGACCCAGGCCTTGGCGTCGTTGGGCGTCGGCACTTGCACCGGCAGGGTGTGGACCACGCCCTGGATCGCGCTGTATTGGCGGTTGGTCAAGGTGATCAGGGCCTCGAAGGCATCCTGCACCTGGCGCTCGGCGATGATCCGGTTGGCCCGCGCCGTGTCATAGCTGGCCTGTGACTGCAGCACATCGGTCTTGTCCGAAAGGCCGACATCGAAGCGTTCGTTGGACTGGTCGAGCTGGCGCTTGAAGGCCGCCTCTTCAGCCTTGGTCGAGGCCAGGTTGTCCTGAGCGCGGAGCACCGCGAAGTAGTTCTCGGCGCTTTGCAGGATCAGGTTCTGCTCGGTGGCCGACAGTTCCAGCGCGGCCTGCTCGTTGACCGCTTCGGCAGCCTGCAGCTGGAACCAGCGGTCGGCGCGGAAGATCGGCTGCGCCAGGGTGGCGCTCCAGGCATTGCCGCTGCGGTTGGAGGTGATCGACGGCTCGTCGAGCTTGGTGCGGGTATTCATCATCTCGGCGCCGGCCGAAAGGTTGGGCAGCAAACCGGCGCGGGCCTGGGGCACCACTTCGCGGCGGGCGCCGTAGTCGGCGCGGGCGGCTGCCAGGTCGGCGTTATTGTCCACCGCTTCCTGGTAGACGCTGACCAGGTCGGTCTTCACCGTCGTGGGCGTATCCACTGCCCAGGCCACTCCGTTGGACGCACAAGACACGGCAATCGCCAGTGAGAGTTTGCGCAGCATAGGGCAATCCTTGATCAAGATGTATTTACTGTACTGTCTGGTATCGAGCACGCCAGTGTAGTGCCGTGCGTCGCCATCAACAATCCGCCAGGTGTGCCATTTATCACGCCAGGGATTTACCCGCTTGGCTTTGCCGACCACTCCAGTCTAGACTGCGCAGGTTCTTGTCGGGGTGCCTTGATGCAAAGGCTGAGATCGCAAAGTTGCGGATCCCGTTGAACCTGATCAGGTTAGCGCCTGCGTAGGGAACAAGATTGCTCTCATGTCCCGGGAGCCTCTTGTGCCAGGTCCGGGATCGCCACAGCTGCTTGCAGCCCACGGCACCCCTTGTCCGGCACTGCACTCGTCGACACGGGTGCGTCCGCGCCTTTCAGGTTCACCCCGACATTCCGCCCGCTAGGAAGCTGTCTGGAGAGCCTGTGATGAGCAAACAAGAAAAAACGATCAGTCTGAGCGAGTCGGCCCAAGTCGACCAACAGTCCGTGCAACCGCTGCCCAACTCGCGCAAGGTCTATGTCGAAGGTTCGCGCCCCGACATCCGCGTGCCCATGCGCGAGATCAGCCTGCACGACACCCCCACCGACTTCGGCGGCGAAAAGAACGCCCCGGTGCTGGTGTATGACACCTCCGGCCCGTACACCGACCCCAATGTCATCATCGACGTGCGCAAGGGCCTGGGCGATGTGCGCTCGGCGTGGATCGACGCCCGTGGCGACACCGAGCGCCTGGGTGGCCTGAGCTCGAACTTCGGCCAGCAGCGCCTGAACGACGCCGAGCTGGCCAAGCTGCGCTTCGCCCACGTGCGTAACCCGCGCCGGGCCAAGGCCGGCGCCAACGTCACGCAGATGCACTACGCGCGCCAGGGCATCATCACCGCCGAGATGGAATACGTTGCCATCCGCGAGAACATGAAGCTGCAGGAAGCCCGCGCCGCCGGCCTGTTGAGCCAGCAGCACGCCGGCCACAGCTTCGGTGCCAGTATCCCGAAAGAGATCACCCCCGAGTTCGTGCGCGAAGAGATCGCCCGCGGTCGTGCGATCATCCCGGCCAACATCAACCACACCGAGCTGGAGCCGATGATCATCGGCCGCAACTTCCTGGTGAAGATCAACGGCAATATCGGCAACAGCGCCCTGGGTTCCTCCATCGAGGAAGAAGTGGCCAAGCTGACCTGGGGCATCCGCTGGGGTTCGGACACGGTCATGGACCTGTCAACCGGCAAGCACATCCATGAAACCCGCGAGTGGATCATCCGCAACTCGCCGGTGCCGATCGGTACCGTGCCGATCTACCAGGCCCTGGAAAAGGTCAATGGCGTTGCCGAGGACCTGACCTGGGAGTTGTTCCGCGACACCCTGATCGAACAGGCCGAGCAGGGCGTGGACTACTTCACCATCCACGCTGGCGTCTTGCTGCGTTATGTGCCGCTGACCGCCAAGCGCGTCACCGGCATCGTCAGCCGTGGCGGCTCGATCATGGCCAAGTGGTGCCTGGCGCACCACAAGGAAAACTTCCTGTACACGCACTTCGACGAGATCTGCGAAATCATGAAGGCCTACGACGTCAGCTTCTCGCTGGGCGATGGCCTGCGCCCGGGCTCGATCGCCGACGCCAACGACGCCGCGCAGTTCGGTGAGCTGGAAACCCTTGGCGAGCTGACCAAGATCGCCTGGAAGCACGACGTGCAGTGCATGATCGAGGGCCCCGGCCACGTGCCGATGCAGCTGATCAAGGAGAACATGGACAAGCAGCTCGAGTGCTGCGACGAGGCGCCGTTCTACACCCTCGGCCCACTGACCACCGATATCGCTCCGGGCTACGACCACATCACCTCCGGTATCGGTGCGGCGATGATCGGCTGGTTCGGCTGCGCCATGCTCTGCTACGTCACGCCCAAGGAGCACCTGGGCCTGCCGAACAAGGACGACGTCAAGACCGGCATCATCACCTACAAGATCGCCGCGCATGCCGCCGACCTTGCCAAGGGCCACCCGGGCGCGCAGATCCGTGACAACGCGCTGTCCAAGGCGCGTTTCGAGTTCCGTTGGGAAGACCAGTTCAACCTGGGCCTGGACCCGGACACCGCCCGTGCATTCCACGACGAGACGCTGCCCAAGGAGTCGGCCAAGGTCGCCCACTTCTGCTCGATGTGCGGGCCGAAGTTCTGCTCGATGAAGATCACCCAGGAAGTGCGTGAGTACGCGGCCAAGATCGAGACCGTCGACGTGACAGTCGAACAGGGCATGCGCGAGCAGGCCGAGCGGTTCCGCCAGGAAGGCAGCCAGTTGTACCAGAAAGTCTGAGTAGCAGACCCAGGCGGTGCGCGATGCGCACCGCATCGCTGGCAAGCCAGCTCCCACAGACTGCGATGCGGCCCCTGTGGGCGCTGGCTTGCCAGCGATGGGTTCACCCCAACTCTTCCGTCGAGCGCCCGAGCATGACCACTCCCAGCCACTTCTCCCCCGACCACCCGGTCCCCTCCCACCATCGCCAGTTCGGCGCCCGCGACCTGTTTTCGCTGTGGTTTTCCCTCGGCATCGGCCTGATGGTCCTGCAGGTCGGCAGCCTGTTGGCGCCGGGCCTGGGGCTGGCGGGCTCGATCCTGGCGATCACGCTGGGCACGGCGGTGGGGGTATTGCTGCTGGCCGCGGTGGGGGTGATCGGCAGTGATACCGGCCTGTCGGCCATGGCGACCCTGCGCCTCACGCTTGGTAGCCATGGCGCGCGCCTGCCGGCCTTGCTCAACCTGCTGCAACTGGTGGGCTGGGGTTCGTTCGAGATCATCGTCATGCGTGATGCCGCCAGCCTACTTGGCGCACGTGCGTTCGGCGAGGGCAGCGGCTGGAGCAGCCCGCTGCTGTGGACCTTGTGCTTTGGCGCACTGGCTACTCTGCTGGCGGTCAGCGGGCCGCTGGCGTTCGTGCGCAAGGTCTTGCGCAAATGGGGGATCTGGCTGCTGCTGGGCGCCTGCGCCTGGTTGACCTGGAACCTGTTCGCCAGGGCCGACCTGGCCCAGCTGTGGCGTCAGCCCGGTGATGGTTCGCTGTCCCTGGCCCTGGGTTTCGACATCGTGATCGCCATGCCGCTGTCGTGGCTGCCGCTGATCGCCGACTATTCACGCTTTGGCCAGCGCGCCAGCCGGGTGTTCGGCGGTACCGCGCTGGGCTTCTTCATTGGCAATGCCTGGCTGATGAGCCTGGGCGTGGCTTACACCTTGGCGTTCGCGCCCAGCGGTGAGGTGAATGCCCTGCTGTTGGCACTCGCCGGCGCTGGGCTGGGAATTCCGTTGCTGCTGATCCTGCTGGACGAGACGGAAAACGCCTTTGCCGATATCCACTCGGCGGCGGTGTCCACCGGCCTGCTGCTGAAAATGAAGGTCGAGCACCTGGCCTTGGCGATCGGCGTGCTGTGCACGCTGATCGCCTTGCTGGCGCCGCTGGCCCAGTACCAGAACTTCCTGTTGCTGATCGGCTCGGTGTTCGCGCCGCTGTTCGGCGTGGTGCTGGTGGATCACTTCGTGATTCGCCGCCGCCGCTTGCCGGCGTTGGTCGAGGGCTTGCACTGGCAGGCGCTACTGGCCTGGGGCGTGGGGGTGGCGGCCTATCACCTGATGGCCAGCCAGGCGCCTGAGCTGGGGGCGACCCTGCCGGCACTGTTGCTGGCAGGGGTACTGCACCTGTTGCTATCGCTCAGCCGCGGCCGGGAAACAGCTCGGGCTTGATCACGCCATTGAGGCGCGGGTAGGGGATCTTCAGCTCGACGTGGCCCATGGAGTAGGGGGCGATGGAGTAGACCTCGTACTTGATCACCACCGCGCCGTAGGTCAGGGCGATGTGCGGGGATTGCTTGAACGGCCAGGTCTTGACGAACTCGGGGTCCTTGTCCATGCCGGTGCTGATCAGCCAGGCGCGGTGGGACTCCTCGGCGGTTTTCCAGAAAGTCGCCTCCTGACCCGGCACAAGCATGTCGTCCAAGGTCAGCACCTTGTCCAGCTTGCGCGAATAGTTGATGAAGCCGCGTCCCGGCATGCCGTGGGCGCCGCCGCTGTCCAGGTAGCTGGACAGCTCGACGATCACCAGCCCGTCATGCTGCTCGCGTACCTTGGCTTGCAGGTAGCTGCTGTTGCGCTTGTCGGCGCGGGCCAGGTACTGCTGCTCGTAGGCTTGCAGCGAGGCCGGCGGGGTGCCGCGCTGGTTGTCCTCGGTCAACATCAGCAGGCGCTTCTCGACAATGCCGTCGAGCTTGGGCAGGGCCGGGAAGTGCACGACGTCGATGTTGACCAGCGGGCAGTCGCTTTCGCTGCAGCCGGGTTTTACGTGCTCCCAGGCCTCGCGCTTGACCTCGAGCGGGGCCCGGTAATTGGGCGTGAACAGGCTCTGGCAGGCGCCGAGCGCCAGTGCCAGGACGGCCACGGAAGTCAGTTTGACAAGCGTCATGTTGCCTCTTTCACAACGGTGATGATCGGCCTTGGACCGCCTGCGCGGCCTTCAGTTCGCCACTAAGCTAACAGAGAGTGACACGCCTGTCCCGGCTGCCCGAACGGTCAGCGGAAAGGGATGAAACCGGGCCGTGCGCAGAGTAGGATTGCGCGATGCGGTAAACGAGGCATGAGGAGTTTGCATGACGGACACGCACAATACAGTGCCTACCCAGGTCGAGATCGCTCGGCGGGAGCCGCTGTTCAAGGGCTTTTACAAGCTCGACAAGCTTTACCTGCGCCACGAACTGTTCGCCGGGGGCATGAGCCGCGAGTTCACCCGTGAACTGTTCGTACGCCATGACGCGGTCTGCGTGCTGCCCTACGATCCGCAGCGCGACGAAGTGGTGCTGATCGAGCAGTTTCGCGTTGGCGCCATGGGCAAGGTCGCCAATCCCTGGCTGATCGAAATGGTGGCCGGGCTGATCGACAAGGACGAGCAACCCGAGCAGGTCGCCCATCGCGAAGCGGAGGAAGAAGCAGGCCTGACTTTCTCGGCGCTGTGGCCGATGACCAAGTACTTCCCCTCGCCGGGCGGCAGCGACGAGTACGTCCACCTGTTCCTGGGCCGTTGCGTCAGCGAGGGTGCCGGAGGCCTGCATGGCCTGGAAGAGGAAAGCGAGGACATCCGCGTGCGCGTCTGGGCGTTCGAGGACGCCCTGCAGGCGGTGCGCGACGGGCGCATCTGCAACGCCGCCACGATCATCGGGTTGCAATGGCTGGCGCTGAACCGTGACGAAGTACGAGGTATGTGGAAGTGAACCTGCTGCGCGAGCGCTATCGAGTCGACCTGGTCGGGCTGCAGTCGGCCTGCGAGGCCAACTATGCCCGCCTGATGCGCCTGTTGCCCGACATGCGCACCACGCAGAGCTCGCGGCGCATCGGCATGACCCAGGGCGACCAGATGCTCGGCGTGCTGGTGCTTGAAGTGCTGCTGGCCTGCCCTTACACCACCACGCTCAAGGTGCGCCAGGAGCACAGCCTGCCCTGGCTGCCGGTGCCAGAGCTGGAAGTGCAGGTCTACCATGACGCGCGCATGGCCGAGGTGGTCAGTGCCGAGCATGCGCGTCGCCTGCGCAGCATCTACCCCTATCCCAACACGGCTATGCACCAGCCGGACGAGAAGGCCCAGCTCAATCTGTTCCTCGGTGAATGGCTGAGCCACTGCCTGGCCTGCGGCCACGAACTGGAAGCGGTGCGCTGAAATGTGATGCGCGTCGGTTTCGAGTATTTGCTCGAAAGCGATCCGCCGCCATAATCCGTGCTGAATCCGTTCGAGGAGACGGCCGTTGCCGCAACCACTATCATCCCCGTCACCTGTCCATGTGGTGCAACTGACCGATGCCCATCTGTTCGCCGACCCGGCGGGCACCTTGCTGGGCCTCAATACCCGCGCAAGCCTTGGGCACGTGGTCGGCCAGGTTCGCCGCGAACAACCGCGCATAGACCTGCTGCTGTGCACGGGCGATCTCTCCCAGGACGCCAGCAAAGCCTCCTACGCTGCTTTCCGTGAAATGACGGCGGTGTTCGGCGCCCCCTCGCGCTGGTTGCCAGGCAACCATGACGAAGCCCAGGTGATGCTAGCCGTGGCGCCGGAGCTGGTGCAGGCCGTGACCGACATTGGTCAATGGCGCATCGTCATGCTCGATTCGGCGGTGGTCGGCGCCACGTTCGGGTTGTTGGCGGACGATCAGCTGGCCATGCTGGACAAGGCACTGGACGATGCCGGCGAACGCCATTGCCTGGTGTGCTGCCACCACCAGCCGGTGGATATCGGTTGCGCCTGGATCAAGCCGATCGGTTTGCGCAATGCCGATGCACTGTTGCTGTGTATCAAGCGTTATCCACAGGTGAAAGCCTTGCTCTGGGGGCATATCCATCAGGAATGGGATGAACTGCATGATGGCGTCCGTTACCTCGCCACACCGTCGACCTGTATCCAGTTCGCGCCGCGCAGCGAGGACTTCAAGGTGAGCGAGGAGCAGCCGGGCTATCGCTGGCTGCGGCTGCATGACGACGGGCGGCTGGAGACCGGGGTGGAGCGGGCGTTCGATTTCGAGGTGAAGCTGGACTTCGACAGCCCCGGTTACTGATCGGGTCAGTGGTGAGAGGCGTGGGAGCGGGCACTGCCTGCATCGCCTTGGTTGAAGTATTTGTTGCGAAAATCCAGGCGCTGCGCCAATGCCCTTCGAACGCGCTACACTGCGCATCTTTGCGTCCGGGGGCAGCATGTCGGGTTCCATCCTCTATATCCATGGCTTCAACAGCTCGCCGCTGTCGAAGAAAGCCCGTCAGCTCGAGGCGGTGATGCAGCAGCTCGGACTGTCCGACCAACTGCGCGTCCCGGCCTTGCACCACCACCCGCGCCAGGCTATCGCCCAGCTGGAGGCAGCCATCGATGAGCTGGGTGCGCCGCTGCTGGTCGGCAGCTCCCTCGGCGGCTACTATGCCACCCATCTGGCCGAGCGCCACGGGCTCAAGGCCTTGCTGGTCAACCCGGCGGTCGCGCCGCATCGCCTGTTCGACGGCTACCTCGGCACCCAGCGCAACCTCTATACCGACGAAGCCTGGGAGCTGACCCACGATCATGTGGAAGCGCTGGCGGAACTGGAAGTGCCGCCCCCACAGGACGCCAGCCGCTATCAAGTGTGGTTGCAGACCGCCGATGAAACCCTGGACTATCGCCAGGCCGAGCGCTACTACCGCGCCTGTGCCCTGCGTGTCCAGGCCGGTGGCGACCACAGTTACCAGGGCTTCGCCGAACAGCTGCCGGCCCTGCTGGCGTTCGCCGGCATTGCCCGCGGGCAGTACGCGGCGCTGGACTTTTCTGTATTTTGACTTTTGCATTCACCAGACTGACGACGAGAACCCATGGCCAATCCCAGCGCTAGCGCCTATAACGCAGACGCCATCGAAGTCCTCTCGGGCCTTGACCCGGTCCGCAAGCGGCCGGGCATGTACACCGACACCAGCCGGCCCAACCACCTGGCCCAGGAAGTCATCGACAACAGCGTCGACGAAGCCCTGGCTGGCCACGCCCGGTCGGTGCAGGTCGTTCTGCACGCCGATCACTCGCTGGAAGTCAGCGACGATGGCCGCGGCATGCCGGTGGACATCCACCCCGAAGAGGGCGTTTCCGGTGTCGAGCTGATCCTTACCAAGCTGCACGCCGGCGGCAAGTTCTCCAACAAGAACTACCAGTTCTCCGGCGGCCTGCACGGCGTCGGCATCTCGGTGGTCAACGCCCTGTCGAGCCAGGTACGCGTACGCGTCAAGCGCGACGGCAACGAGTACCAGATGACCTTCGCCGACGGCTTCAAGGCCAGCGAGCTGGAGGTGGTCGGCACCGTCGGCAAGCGCAACACCGGCACCAGCGTGTACTTCAGCCCCGACCCGAAGTATTTCGATTCGCCGAAGTTCTCCATCAGCCGCCTCAAGCACGTGCTCAAGGCCAAGGCCGTATTGTGCCCGGGGCTGTCCATCAGCTTCGAGGACAAGGGCACCGGCGAGAAGGTCGAGTGGCACTACGAGGACGGTCTGCGCTCCTACCTGGTCGATTCGGTCAGCGAGTTCCAGCGCCTGCCCGACGAGCCGTTCTGCGGCAGCCTGGCGGGTAACAAGGAGGCCGTGGACTGGGCCCTGTTGTGGCTGCCGGAAGGTGGCGACAGCATCCAGGAAAGCTACGTCAACCTGATCCCCACCGCCCAGGGCGGCACCCACGTCAACGGCCTGCGCCAGGGCCTGCTGGACGCCATGCGCGAGTTCTGCGAGTTCCGCAACCTGCTGCCGCGCGGAGTCAAGCTTGCCCCCGAGGACGTCTGGGAGCGCATCAGCTTCGTGTTGTCGATGAAGATGCAGGAACCGCAGTTCTCCGGCCAGACCAAGGAGCGCCTGTCGTCCCGCGAGGCGGCCGCTTTCGTCTCTGGCGTGGTCAAGGACGCCTTCAGCCTGTGGCTCAATGCCCATCCCGAACTGGGCATGCAACTGGCGGAACTGGCCATCAGCAATGCTGGCCGGCGCCTGAAGGCGAGCAAGAAGGTCGAGCGCAAGCGCATTACCCAGGGGCCGGCGTTGCCCGGCAAGCTGGCTGATTGTGCCGGCCAGGACCCGATGCGCGCCGAGTTGTTCCTGGTCGAGGGTGACTCGGCAGGGGGCTCGGCCAAGCAGGCGCGGGACAAGGAGTTCCAGGCCATCCTGCCGCTGCGCGGCAAGATCCTCAACACCTGGGAGGTCGATGGCGGTGAAGTCCTGGCCAGCCAGGAAGTGCACAACATCGCCGTGGCCATCGGCGTAGACCCGGGCGCAGCCGACCTTTCGCAGCTGCGCTACGGCAAGGTCTGCATCCTCGCCGACGCCGACTCCGACGGCCTGCACATCGCCACACTGCTGTGCGCGCTGTTCGTCCAGCATTTCCGCCCGCTGGTCGAGGCCGGGCACGTCTACGTGGCCATGCCGCCGCTGTACCGCATCGACCTGGGCAAGGAGATCTACTACGCCCTGGACGAAGCCGAGCGCGACGGCATTCTCGACCGCCTGGTCGCCGAGAAAAAGCGCGGCAAGCCGCAGGTCACCCGATTCAAGGGCCTGGGCGAGATGAACCCGCCGCAACTGCGCGAAACTACCATGGACCCGAACACCCGGCGCCTGGTCCAGTTGACCCTGGACGATGTGCAGGGCACCACCGAGATCATGGACATGCTGCTGGCCAAGAAGCGTGCGGGCGATCGCAAGAGCTGGCTGGAGACCAAAGGCAACCTGGCCGAGGTCCTGGTTTGATTCGTCCGTTGCTCCTGGCCTGCCTGGCGTTATTCGCCCTGCAGGCCCAGGCCGGCGACTGGCCGCAGCTCAAGCTCAGCGTCGAGCATGTGGTCGATGGCATGCGCGGCGGCAACCTGTCGGGCCTGGCTTGGTGCCGTGGGGCGCTGTGGGCGGTGTCCGACCGCGATGACGACCGTATCTACCGCCTGGACCAGGATGAGGCGACCTGGCAGGCCCTGCCGCAGACTTTCACCCCGCCCCCCGCGCCCGATACCGGCCTGCCCTGGGGGCTCAAGTCGCGCAACTGGGCGGCGTCCTACATCCGCGGCGGCGAGCTGGATTTCGAGGGCATCACCTGCGATCAGGCCGGCAACCTCTACATCGTCAGCGAGGCCCACGCCGCCGTGCTGCAGTTGCCCGTGGACGGTGAGCCGGACTGGCTGAAAATCGACCAGGCCATGGTGCGCCAAGCGCGGGCCAGCGGCATGTTGCTGCATTTCAACGCACTGTTCGAGGGGCTGGCGATCAACCCGGCGGGCGATCGCCTGTGGCTGGCCGCCGAGCGCGAGCGCCGTGGCCTGCTCGCGGTGCAGCGCCAGCAATCGGTGTGGACCTGCGGGCGCGGCTGCGTACTGCTCAGCGAGGCGGGTGTCGAGATGCAGCCGCCGCAATTCCCCGAGGCACGCCCGGTATCACGTGACTTTGCCGACCTGGCCTGGTTCGAAGGCAAGCTGTTCACCCTCGAGCGCAATGCCTACCGCATTTGCCGACGGGATGCCGACACGGGCGCCGTGGAGCGCTGCTGGTCGTTCGCCGCCGAGGCCCTGATGGAGTCGCGGCGCTACTCGCAGCCTTACGGCCTGGCTGAGGCGCTGGTGATCGACAAGGGCGGTGCCTGGATCGGCGTGGACAACAATGACCGCCCGCGGGTGGATGGTGAAACACGGCCGATCGTCTGGCGCTTTGACGCGCCGCAGGGCGGCTGGAGCGCCAAGCCATGAGCCAGCCACCGGGCAAGCGCGCGGGCAGGGTGTTGATGATTGTCGCCTGGGCGGCGGCGATGTTCCTCGCCACGCGTTTTTTCGGCCAGTGGGAAGAACGTCAGCAGAATCCCAACAGCGTGGTGCAGAGCGAGCAGGGCGATGGCTTCGTCGAGGTGCGCCTGCTGAGCAACGGCCAGGGCCATTTCGTCGCCGATGGCGCGATCAATGGGCGACCGGTGCATTTCATGCTCGACACCGGCGCCACTGACGTGGCGATCCCCGAGGCACTGGCCCGCGATCTGGACCTGGCGCGTGGCGCCGCGGTGCAGTTGAGCACCGCCAATGGCCGTACCCAAGGCTACCGCACGCGGCTCGACAGCCTGCAACTGGGCGATATCCACCTGCGCGACGTACGCGCGCTGGTGGTGCCCGGCCTGGATGGCCAGGGTGTGCTGCTGGGCATGAGTGCCCTGAAACAACTTGAATTTACCCAGCGCGGCGGCACCATGCTGCTGCGCCAGAACCTGAAATGACGAGGCCCGCATGAGCGACTCACTCGAACTCAGTCTCGACGGCGTCGAACGCCGTTCCCTGGCTGACTTCACCGAACAGGCCTACCTCAACTACTCCATGTACGTGATCATGGACCGCGCCCTGCCGCACATCGGCGACGGCCTCAAGCCGGTCCAGCGACGCATCGTCTATGCCATGAGCGAGTTGGGGCTCGATGCCGACTCCAAGCACAAGAAATCGGCGCGTACCGTCGGTGACGTGCTCGGCAAGTTCCACCCCCACGGCGACTCGGCGTGCTACGAGGCCATGGTGCTGATGGCCCAGCCGTTCAGCTACCGCTACACCCTGGTCGACGGCCAGGGCAACTGGGGTGCGCCGGACGATCCGAAGTCGTTCGCCGCCATGCGTTACACCGAGGCGCGCCTGTCGCGCTACTCCGAGGTGCTGCTCACCGAATTGGGCCAGGGCACCGTCGACTGGGTACCGAACTTCGACGGCACCTTGCAGGAGCCGGCCGTGCTGCCCGCGCGTCTGCCGAACATCCTGCTCAACGGCACCACCGGCATCGCCGTGGGCATGGCCACCGACGTGCCGCCGCACAACCTGCGCGAAGTGGCCAGCGCCTGCGTGCGACTGCTCGACGAGCCCAAGGCCACTATCGAGCAGCTTTGCGAGCATATCCAGGGCCCGGACTACCCGACTGAAGCCGAGATCGTCACCCCGCGCGCCGACATCCAGAAGATCTACGAGAGCGGCAAAGGCTCGATCCGCATGCGCGCGGTGTACCGCATCGAGGATGGCGACATCGTCGTCACCGCGCTGCCGCACCAGGTTTCCGGGGCCAAGGTGCTCGAGCAGATCGCCGCGCAGATGCAGGCCAAGAAGCTGCCGATGGTCGCCGACCTGCGCGACGAGTCGGATCACGAGAACCCGTGCCGCATCGTGATCATCCCGCGCTCGAACCGCGTGGATGCCGCCGAACTCATGCAGCACCTGTTCGCCACCACCGATCTGGAAAGCACCTACCGGGTCAACGTCAATATCATTGGCCTCGACGGCCGCCCGCAGCTGAAGAACCTGCGGGCGTTGCTGCTGGAGTGGCTGGAGTACCGCATCGGTACCGTGCGGCGTCGCCTACAGCATCGCCTGGACAAGGTCGAGAAGCGCTTGCACCTGTTGGAAGGCTTGCTCACCGCGTTCCTCAACCTGGATGAAGTGATCCACATCATCCGCACCGAGGAGCATCCCAAGCAGGCCCTGATCGCCCGCTTCGACCTGACCGAGATCCAGGCCGACTACATCCTCGAGACCCGCCTGCGTCAACTGGCGCGTCTGGAAGAGATGAAGATCCGCGGCGAGCAGGACGAGCTGCTCAAGGAACAGAAGCAACTGCAAGCGCTGCTGGGCAGCGACACCAAGCTGCGCAAGCTGGTGCGCAGCGAGCTGATCAAGGACGCCGAGACCTACGGCGACGACCGCCGCTCGCCGATCGTCGAGCGCGCCGAGGCCAAGGCCCTGTCGGAAAACGAACTGATGCCGACCGAGCCGGTTACCGTGGTGCTGTCGGAGAAGGGCTGGGTGCGCTGCGCCAAGGGCCACGATATCGATGCCACGGGGCTTTCGTACAAGGCTGGCGACGGCTTCAAGGCCGCCGCCGCCGGACGTTCCAATCAGTTTGCCGTGCTCATCGACTCCACCGGTCGCAGCTACTCGTTGGCCGCCCATAGTCTGCCGTCGGCCCGTGGCCAGGGCGAGCCGTTGACCGGCCGCCTGACCCCGCCACCGGGCGCCACCTTCGAATGCGTGCTGCTGCCGGAAGACGATGCCTTGTACGTCGTGGCTTCCGACGCCGGCTACGGCTTCGTGGTCAAGGGCGAGGACCTGCAGGCCAAGAACAAGGCCGGCAAGGGCCTGCTCAGCCTGCCCAACGGCGCCAAGGTGATGACCCCGCGCCCGGTGACCGATCGTGAGCAGGACTGGCTCGCCGCGGTGACCACCGAGGGCCGTCTGCTGGTGTTCAAGGTGGCCGACCTGCCGCAGCTGGGTAAAGGCAAGGGCAACAAGATCATCGGCGTGCCGGGTGACCGGGTGGCCAGCCGCGAGGAATACGTGACCGATCTTGCGGTGATCAGCGAGGGCTCCACCCTTGTATTGCAAGCTGGCAAGCGTACCCTTTCGCTCAAGCCCGATGATCTCGAGCACTACAAAGGCGAGCGGGGGCGCCGTGGTAGCAAATTGCCACGTGGTTTCCAGCGCGTCGACGGGCTGCTGGTAGAAACCCCCGCGTGAATGGATGGGCTGTCTGTTGCGGCGTTTTCAACGCCGCTTCGGGCGGAAATGCTGGAGTCGGGCGGCTATTTCGCGGATGATAGTGCCCTCGTTGGCGCCGGCGTGGCCGAGTGCCCGGATGAATCTACATGAGTATCACTGCGGTCAGTCTGGTGACGACCGCCTGGATGGGATGAATGAAATTTCTGCGCCTTCCATTTGCGCTGCTGATGACTGGCCTGTTGGGCCTGAGCGGGTGCAGCATGCACCAGCCGGTTGCCCTGTATCAGCTCGACAGCGGTGATCCCGGCCAGCCGACCCAGGCTGCGGGCATGGCGGTGGTGCTTGGCCCGGTATCGGTGGCCGACTACCTGCAACGCGAAACCTTTTTGCAGCGTCAGACCGATGGCAGCCTGACCGCCGCGACCGACGGTCGCTGGGCTGGCAGCCTTTCGTCGGATATCGACCAGTTGCTGGTACGCCAGCTGGCCTGGCGCCTGGACAGCCAACGCGTGGTGCTGGCGCCGGCAAGTGCCGGCTTCACGCCGGACGTGCAGGTGTTGCTATCAATCACCCGCCTGGACTCGGGCAAGAACCAGCCGGCGATCCTCGATGCGCAGTGGCGCGTGCTGGATCGCCGTGGCCAGGTGCGTGACAACCGTATCGTCCACCTCGAACAGCCCCATGCGGGCAGCGAGTCGGCGCAGGTTCAAGCCCAGGGGCAATTGCTGCAGAAGCTGGTCGAACAGCTGAGCACCACGGTCAAGCCGCTGGCCAACCAGCCGGCCATCGCCGAGGAAGCGCCTCGCAAGCCGGCCGCGCCGGTGCAGGTGAAGAAAGAGCCGGAGAAGCCGAAGATTCCGATGGCATCGCCGATTCGTACCGATATGGAAGTGTTCCGCTTCTGATATTGGCAGACATGAAAAAGCCCGCAGCGATGCGGGCTTTTTTGTGGCCTTTCGAGAATGCTGGGGGCGCTTTGCGCCCCTTTCGCCGCGGTTCGTCGCTATGACAAGCCACCTCCCAAAAAGAGCAGACCATGTACCTGTGGGAGCCGGCTTGCCGGCGAAAGGGCTGCGCCGCAGCCCCAGGCGTGTCTCAGGTCAGGCGCGGCGCTCGTGCATCCGCGCCAGTTGGCGCTCCAGCATGGACGGGTAAGGCTCCATCAGGCGCTCGACGCAGCACGCGCCCTCAGGACTGGCAATCGGCCGAATACGCGCCCGCTGGCGCACCAAGGAGTCATCGCTGATGCGGCGTTCCACCAGCAGCAGGTTGCGGCTGTGCTGCGACAGGGCCAGCGCGTCCTGGGCTTGTTCGGTCATCAGCAAGTCGACTTGATCCATGCCTTGCAGGTCGTCGGCCAGCACTAGGCCCAGCTGCAGTTGCAGGGTGATGCCGCTGTCGGCTACCTCGATCTGCAGGGCGTGGCCCAGGGCGCGCAGCAGCTCGCCACAGCAGATTGCGTTGGTGAGGTAGTCCTCGCCGCTGTCGCGGCTGTGGAACAGCAGCAGGGTACTGCCGTCGTTCAGGGTATGGACCTCACCTTCGTACAGCGAGGCGGCCTGGTCCAGGCAGTCGCGGTAGCGCTCCAGCAGTTCGGTCAGGCGAGTGCGTGGCAGGCGGCGCAGTTGCTCCTGGGAGCCCAGTTGCACGGCCAGCACGGCGCTGGACTGCGGTTCGTCGGACTCGACGATGGCAGGCTTGGCCGGAGTGCTTTGTTCATCCATCAGGTCGGCGAAGGCGTCGTCGTCATCCTCGTGATCGACTGACTGCGCCGCCACGTTCGCCCATGGGGCGACCTTGGCAGCGGGCGTGTCATCGAAATCGTCTTCCTCGTCCTCTGCTTCCGGCTCCGCTGGCGGCGGCGGGGCAAGGCGGGCGTGCAGCTGGCGGGCCAGGTCGCCGATCTCGTCCTGGCGGTCGATGCCCGGCGTGTAGGGGTGCGGATCACGCAACCAGACGCGCAGTTGCAGCAGCGGGGTGGAGATGAAACGGCCCAGACGCAGGCTGAGGGTCAGTGCCAGGGCCAACAGGATCGCGGCAAGGATGCCCATGCTCTGCAGGCTGATCAGCATCGGTTGCTGGAACTGGCTCATGTCCAGGCTGATGCGCAACTGGCCGGCGGTCACGTCCTGGAAGGTGATCTTGGTCTGGTAGACCCCTTCGGTTTCGCCCAGCAAACTATTGCGTGGGCGCTGGCCGGCCTCGGCGAGGATGCGGTTGTCCACGCTGTAGATGGCGGCATGGGCCACCAGCGGGTTCTTCACCAGGTTGCCGAGCAGCACGTTGAGGCTGAGGATGTCGTTGGACACCAGCAGCTCGGTGGCCGATGTGGCCGTTTGCGTGGTCAGGCTCTGGCCAACGGCATCGGCCTGCTCGTGCATGGCCTGCTTGAACTGCAAACCCATCACGCAGGCATAGATCACCAGGGCCAGGGCCACCAGGAAGATGTTATGGCTGGCAATGCGCAGGGCCAGGGGGATTCGGCGCTGGCTGAGGGCTCGGTAGATCATCAGGAAGAAGTTATCGGGTTTTACGGGCGTGGGCCGGTTCACAGAGCGCGGCTCTTCATGGCGAGAAAGTTGCTGGGCAGTATAGCGATACGTGTTTTGTCGGCAAAGTAGCGTTGGCGCCCGATGGTCATGGAAAATCGGTAGAATGCGCATTTTTCATCGAGTTGGAGCCCGGTCTTGCGCGAAATCGTCCTGATCAACATCACTGGTGAAGACCGTCCAGGTCTTACCGCGGCCATCACCGGCGTCCTGCTCCAGGGCGGTGTGAACATTCTCGACATCGGTCTTGCGGTCATGCACGGCACGCTGTCGTTCGGCATCCTGGTCGACATTCCCGACAATGAGGTGGCCACCGCGCTGCTGCAGAGCGTACAGGCCAAGGCCCATGAGCTGAACCTGCAGGCGCGCTACACGCCGATCTCCGAGGCCGACTACCAGCACTGGGCTGACAGCCAGGGCGAGCCCCGCCACATCGTCACCCTGCTCAGCCGCCGGGTCACTCCCCAGCAGTTGCAGCGGGTCAGCGCCATCATCAGCCAGTACGGCCTGACCATCGAGCGCATCGAGCGCCTGTCGGCCCGCGTGGCGCTGGATGTCCAGACCGAGAAGGGCAAATCCGCGCTGGAAATCTCCGTGCGTGGCGAAGCCAGCGATGCCCAGGCCTTGCGCGCCGACTTCTTCGCCCTGTCCGAAGAGCTGAACATCGACATCGCCTTCCAGCGCGACGACCTGTTCCGCCGCAACCGCCGTCTGGCGGTGTTCGACATGGATTCGACGCTGATCGAGGCCGAAGTCATCGACGAGCTGGCCAAGGCTGCCGGTGTCGGTGAGCAGGTGGCGGCGATCACCGAGCGCGCGATGCGTGGCGAGCTGGATTTCCGGGCCAGCTTCAAAGAGCGCATGGCGCTGCTCAAGGGCCTGGACGTGGGCGTACTGGACCAGATTGGCGCCTCGCTGCGCCTGACCGAGGGCGCCGAGCACCTGTTCGCCGAGCTCAAGCGCCTGGGCTACAAGACTGCGATCCTTTCCGGCGGCTTCTCCTACTTCGCCAAGCAGGTGCAGGCGCGCCTTGGTATCGACTACGTGTTCGCCAACGAGCTTGAAGTGGTGGATGGCAAGGTCACCGGCGTGGCCGTCGAGCCGATCGTCGATGCCCAGCGCAAGGCCGATCTGCTGCAACAACTGGCCGGTGAAGAAGGTCTGCAGCTCGAGCAGACCATTGCCGTCGGCGATGGCGCCAACGACCTGCCGATGCTGTCCCTGGCCGGCCTGGGTGTGGCGTTCCGCGCCAAGCCGCTGGTGCGTCAGTCGGCCAAGCAGGCGATCTCGACCCTGGGTCTGGATGGTGTGCTGTACCTGCTCGGCGTACGCGATCGCGAAGCACGCGGTTGATCTTGAGCCCTGGGGCTGCGCTGCAGCCCTTTCGCCGGAAAGCCGGCTCCCACAGAGGTTTGCGTTGTTACTGTGGGAGCCGGCTTGCCGGCGATGGACCGCGTAGCGGTCCCAATGAAAAAGGCCCTGCTGAGCAGGGCCTTTCTTGTTGCAGCAGTCAATCAGGCCTGGGCCGGCTGCGCCAGTAGCTCACCCATGCGCACGGCGGAGCCGGCACCGAGGCTCTCGGCCCACTTCACCTGCTCTGGCCCGAACAGCACGATGGCGGTGGAGCCCAGCTTGAAACGGCCCAGTTCGGCGCCTTTCTCCAGATGGATCGGCGCACGGCTGGCGTCGTCATAGCGGAAGGTCTTCAGCTCGCGCTTCGGCGGCGTGACCAGGCCGGCCCAGACAGTCTCGATCGAGGCGACGATCATCGCGCCGACCAGTACCACGGCCATCGGGCCGCGCTCGGTGTCGAACAGGCAGACCACGCGCTCGTTACGTGCGAACAGCTCCGGTACGTTCTCTGCGGTGGTCTGGTTGACCGAGAACAGCCGGCCCGGCACATAGACCATTTCGCGTAGGGTGCCGGCCAGCGGCATGTGCACGCGGTGGTAGTCCTTGGGCGAAAGGTAGATAGTGGCGAACTCGCCGCCCATGAACGGCGCGGCCAGGGCCGGGTCGCCGCCGAGCAGCTCCAGGGCGCTGTAGCCGTGGCCCTTGGCCTGGAAGATGCGGCCGTGCTCGATCGGGCCGAGCTGGCTGACCGCGCCGTCGGCCGGGCAGAGGATCGCGCCGGGGGTCTCGTCCAGCGGGCGGGCGCCGGGCTTGAGGGCGCGGGTGAAGAAGGCGTTGAAGTGCTCGTAGGCGCTGAGGTCTTCGACCAGTGCCTCGGACATGTTCACCTGGTAGCGCTTGGCGAACCAGGCGGTGAAGGCGTTCTTGAACCAGCGTGCGCGGCACTCGGCGACGCAGCCGGCCAGCCGCGACAGCAGGTGGTGCGGCAGCAGGTACTGGCTGATGATGAACAAGCGGGATTTCATTGAGCGTCCTTAAACTTCGACGGGCGTGTCGGGGTGGTTGCCCCATTCGCCCCAGGAACCGGCATAGCCCTTCACCCGTGGATAGCCGAGGGCCTTGGCCACGAGGTAGGTGAAGCCGGAGCGGTGGTGGGTCTGGCAATGGGTGATCACTTCCTTGTCGGGGGTGATGCCCAGGTTTTGCAGGACTTCGGCGATATCCTCGCGGATGCGCAGGTGGTCGTTGAGGTCCATGCCGGCGGTCCACTCGAAGTTGATCGCGCCGGGAATATGCCCGCCTTTGGCAGCCAGCACTTTCTCGCCGCTGTATTCCAGTGGTCCGCGCGCGTCCCAGATGACCAGGTCGGCGGCGCCCAGGCGGCTTTGCAGGTACTCGCGGGTGGCGGTGGGCTCCGGGTGCAGGCGCAGGTTCACCGCGCCGCCCATGCTGGCGGGCACCTCGGTGGACAGTTTGTCCGCCGGCCAGGCCTGTATGCCGCCGTTCAGGTAGTGATAGCGCTGGTGGCCAATCACGTCGAGCAGCCAGATGAAACGGCCGGCCCAGCCGCCGCCTTCGTCGTCGTAGACCACATAGACCGCATCGTCGCGATGACCGAGTTCGGCGAACAGCTTTTCCAGGTCGGCGCGTGCCGGCAGCAGGCCAGGTGCAGGCGGCTGTCCCAGCTGGGTGCGCTTGGGATCGACGAAGCGCGCCCCGGGGATGTGGCCGCTGCCATAGCGGTTGGCGCTGGTCAGGTCGACCAGGATCAGTTGCGGCGATTCCAGGCGCGGCAGCAGGTCCTCGGCTTCGATCACCAGGGGCAAGCCGGAAAAGTCAGTCATCCACGGTCTCCAGGGTGCAAAGGGGGCGATTGTAGCGCAAGGCAATCATGAATGGCGGTTGCCGAAGAGGGCCAGGGCGCGCTCGATGCATTGCACGGTTTTACCGAATGCCTGCACGCTGACATCGGCCAGCGGTTTGCCGTCCAGGTCCGCCACCGCCAGCATCAGCACCTGGTCGCCGACCGCCAGCGAGCGCAGCAGCAGGTGTTCGCTGCGGAAGAATGCGCGCAGTGGCGCCGGCAGCAGTGCGGTGAACTGGGCGTGATTTTCGGGCGTCAGGCGCAATTGCCCGGCCTTGCTCATCAGTTTCTGCAGGAGTTTGTTCTGCGCGATCGGCAACGCAATGACGCCGGCTTCCTTGGGCAGGCCCGCAGTCTGCTGCACCCGCAGGTAGTCGGTAGCCTTGTCCAGGCTCAGCAGCATCAGACGCTGCATGCCGCACGCCAGCAGCGCTTCGCGGGCCTGGGTGGCCAGGTGCACGGTATTGCTGAACGGGCTCGGCTGGGCGAGCAACTCCTGGCACAACCTGCGCCAGCGACCAAGGTCCTCGGTGCTGGGCGGTGGCGGCGTGAGCATGTCCGGGTGTGGACGGCGCTGGTGCCAAGGCCAGATCAGCGCCTCGGCCGGGTGGAACAGGGCATGCCGGGCGTGATGGCGGGCACTGGCCGCGGCCTGCTGGTGAACCTGCTGCTGGACATCGTCCAGCGTGGTCTGCAGATAGAGGGCTGTAAGCAGCTGCCAGCGCAGCAAATGCGGATTGTCCCAGCCGACCTGGGCGGCCAGGGCAAGGCCGTTGGCCAGCAGCACGGTATTCGGGGGCTGGTTGAACCAGCGGCGCAGGGCCGGCTCTTCGTCCAGGCGCTGCTGCTGGACAAGCGGGTCCTGCTCGCGGGCGATGCTTAGCACCTGCGCCAGCTGTTCGCGCTCGTCCATCAGCAGGCGGTAACCCTGGGTCACCCACTCGGGCAGGCGCCAGTGCTCGGCCATGGCCTGGCACAGTAGCATGATGCGCACGCCGAACAGTTGCTGTTCGACTTCAGCGGCTTCCTCGCCCTTGTGGATAACTCGCAGCTCCCAGGTATCCAGCAGCTTGGGATAGACCAGGGCCAGCGGCCACAGGGGCGAGAGGAACAGCAGGCTGCCCCAGTGGATCTCCTGCCACAGGCGCGCCAGGCGGCTGGCGAACAGGCCGTTGGCTTGCTGGGTGGCATGCTGGCTGATCAGCAGGAACTGGCGCAGGACCGGCGGGATCTCGTCGGCCGGCAGCGATGGCAGGCGTGCCAGCAGTTGGCTGACGCGGGCCAGGCCAAGGCGGTTCAGGGCTATTTCCAGGCTCTCGGCCGGTTCGGCCTGGCTGGCGTTGGCCGGGTGGTTGGCCTCGCGCAACACGCAGAGCACCAGCGCGGGGCTATCCTGCATCAGTTCGGCGATATCGCGCAGGGAGCGACGGCTGTCGTTGATAGCCTGCAGCACCCGATCATGGCTCTCTTTCGGCACCGGTACGCGGACCCCGTCGAGCAGCTTGATCCAGGCCTCTAGACTCGACGGAGCCTGACTTGGCACCTTGGTTTCAATTGGCATATTGACATCAGTCCGAACTGGCTTTTCGCAATGAGTGGCTATAGTCTGGCGCAGTTCTGCCGATAAGTAGAAGAAGAGTTTTCAAGCTTCCGTTCCCTATCCTGACCACGACAGCAAGTGCTTCCAACTTATGGCTAAAATTATCGGCATCATCGTCGTATTCGCGAGCGTGCTCGGCGGCTACGTGCTTTCCCACGGCAAGATCGCGGCACTGATCCAGCCGTTTGAAGTGCTGATCATCGGCGGCGCGGCCTTTGGTGCGTTCCTCCAGGCCAACCCTGGTTACATGACCATGCATGTGATCAAGAAGTCGCTGAAGATGTTCGGCACCCGTTTCACCCACACCTTCTACCTGGAAGTGCTGGGCCTGGTGTACGAGATCCTCAACAAGAGCCGTCGTGAAGGCATGATGGCGATCGAAGGCGACATCGAGGACGCCGCGGCCAGCCCGATCTTCGCCAAGTACCCGGCGGTGCTGGGTGATGAGCGCATGACCGCGTTCATCTGCGATTACCTGCGGATCATGTCCACCGGCAACATGGCGCCCCACGAGCTCGAAGGCCTGTTCGACATGGAGCTGCTGAGCATGAAGGAAGAGCTCGAGCACCCGTCCCACGCAGTGACCGGGATCGCCGACGGCATGCCCGGCTTCGGTATCGTCGCGGCGGTACTGGGTATCGTGGTGACCATGGCCTCGCTGGGTGACGGTGACCAGAAGTCCATCGGCCTGCACGTCGGTGCGGCGTTGGTCGGTACCTTCTTCGGTATTCTTGCTGCCTACGGCTTCTTCGGCCCGTTGGCCAATGCCCTGCGCCATGATGCCAAGGAAGAGTTGAACGTCTACGAGGCGATCAAGGCCTCGCTGGTGGCCTCGGCTTCCGGCATGCCGCCGTCGCTGGCGGTCGAGTTCGGTCGCAAGGTGCTGTACCCGGCGCACCGCCCGAGCTTCGCCGAGCTGGAACAAGCAGTACGCGGTCGCTAAGCCATGGAGAACAATCAGCCCATCATCGTCAAGCGCGTCAAGCGCTTTGGCGACGGCCATCACGGCGGCGCCTGGAAAATCGCCTTCGCCGACTTCGCCACGGCGATGATGGCGTTCTTCCTGGTGCTGTGGTTGCTGTCGACCGCCACGCCTGAGCAGAAGATCGCAATCGCCGGTTACTTCAAGGACCCGATCGGTTTCTCCGAAAGCGGTACGCCCTACATCATCGATCTGGGTGGCTCGCCAGAACTGGCACCGGAAAAGACCATCAACCCGGAAGTGAAGTCCGAGCCGACGCCGGATACCAGCCTGCAACTGGACAAGGATCAGGTCGAGACCATGGCCGAGCAGGTCGAGCGCGAGCGCCTCGAGCTGCTGCTGCAGGAGCTGCAGAACAAGGTCGAGGAAAACCCGCAGCTGCAGAAGTTCAAGGACCAGATCCTGTTCGAGATCACCCAGGACGGCCTGCGCATCCAGATCATGGATGCCGAGAACCGGCCGATGTTCGACCTGGGCAGCGCACGCCTGCAGCCGTACTTCGAAGACATCCTGCTGGCCATGGCCGACACCATCAAGGCGGTGCCGAACAAGATCAGCATCAGTGGCCATACCGATGCCAAGCCGTACTCCGGTACCGGCGATTTCGGTAACTGGGAGCTGTCGGCCAACCGCGCGAATGCGGCGCGTCGTGCATTGGTCGCTGGGGGCTATCCGGATGAGCAGGTGGCCCGCGTGGTCGGTTATGCTTCGTCGTCGCTGTTCGACCGTGCCAACCCGTTCAACCCGGTCAACCGCCGTATCGACATCATCGTCCTCACCAAAAAGGCGCAGCGCGATATCGAGGGTGAACAGGGCAAGCCGGAGGCTGCGCCGCCTGCCGCTGACACACCGCCTGCGAGCGCAGCGCCAGGTGCGGCCGCGACACCGGGCGATACGCCGATGCAGCCGCGTGAGCTGCGCCAGAAGCTGAACATCTTCGAAGATGGCGTATTGAAGATGGACGAGGCCAAAGACCAGTAAGTAACAGGGGCCGCTTTGCGGCCCCGATGCATTCAGAACCCCCGCCTGATCTTGGCCTTGAGATCGGCATGGAAGAAATCCGCATTGTCCCTGTCCGACACTGCGCCGCCCCCGGCCGGCGAAGCCATGGCCCGGCCAAAGGTCTGTTCGTCATGATAGGCGCGCACGAACAGGTCGATATGCTCTCGCTCCCGCATTACTGGCCACTTGCCCAAGCGCTGCGGCAGGTCAGTCGAGCCAGCATGGTAGAAAGTCACCCGCCGATGCGCCATGGCCGCAGCGCCCAGTAGCCAGGCCGTCCACCAGCCTTCGGCATGGGCCTCGCAGAGCACTCCGATCCAGTGAGTGGCATCGGCCATGTGTTGGCAAAAGCTGCCATGCAGGTCGTCGTGGGTCTGCCCTTCACTGTCGAAGGGGACGAGTTGGGTGGGAATGCCTTCTAGTAGCAGCCACTCGTTCAGGATGAAGGCATCGAGCCGTTCGTTCTGGTGGTAACTGATGAATACCGGCATCTGTGCTGCCCTCCCTGATCAATACCGATGACAAGGCCATGACCATCAGGGAAAGCAGCTGGAGGGACAATAGGCGACCGCAATACCGGAGCGGTCCTACCTACTCCGGTAAAATTTCCTACGATGCTGGCGTGTTTGCCGCCACCTCAATAGGTGTCTTCCGGCAAGCTGGCGATGATCGAACGGTAGCTGTTCATTCGTTGTTGAGTAACGCTGCCGTCCTCCAGGGCCTTGAGCAGCGCACAGCCAGGTTCGCGGTCATGCTTGCAGTCGCGGAAGCGGCAGTTGCCGATCAGTTCGCGGAATTCGATGAAGCCATCTTCGACATCATCACGGCTGACATGGCCCAGACCGAATTCGCGGATGCCCGGCGAGTCGATCAGGTCGCCGCCATTGGGGAAGTGATAGAGGCGCGCGGTGGTGGTGGTGTGAGTGCCCTGGCCGGACCATTCCGACAGGTCGCCGACACGGGTGCCTGCATCAGGCAGCAGGCTGTTGACCAGCGAGGACTTGCCCACGCCCGACTGGCCGACGAACACGCTGATATGGCCGTCTAGTGTCTGCTGCAGGCGCTGCATGCCATCGCCCTGGTGCGCGGAAACCTCCAGCAGCGGGTAACCCAGGCCGCGGTAGACCTCGAGCATGGCGTTGAGAGTCGGGGCGTTCTCGTCGTTGATCAGATCGGCCTTGTTCAGCAGCAGCAGCGGGCGGATGCCGGCATGCTCGGCGGCGACCAGGTAACGGTCGATCAGGTTGGGATGCGGTTCGGGCGCAGGGGCGAAGACAATGACGATCAGGTCGACGTTGGCCGCCACCGGCTTGAGCTGGCCATGGTTGTTCGGCCGGCACAGCTCGGTGCTGCGCGGCATCTGCGCGACAATCACGCCGATCCCCTGGTTGCCAGCGCGCCAGACCACACGGTCGCCGGTCACCAGCGCCGGCAGGTTGGCCCGCAGGTGGCAGCGGAACACCTGGCCCGCAACCTCGCCGTCCTGGGCCTCGACCTCGACCTGCACGCCGAAGTGGGCAATCACCAGGCCCAGTTGCTCTGGCCCCAGGTCGCCGCCTTCCAGTTCCTGCAGCACGTGCTGCTCGCGTTTGGCGGCGCGGGCGGCGCGCTCACCCTGGATCTTTTCGATGCGCCAGTTCTGGCGGCGGTTGAGCTGGCGTTTGGCCATGAAGGTTCCGAGTAGGCGGGGCAGAAAGAAAACGGCGGGCAGTTTAGCACGGCACGCCCACGAGCTGCCCCGCTAGGCTAATATGACGGGCTATTCGAGGAGCCTTTTCATGCAGAACCCACAGAATCTGATCTGGATCGATCTGGAGATGACCGGCCTGGACCCGGACAACGACGTCATCATCGAGATGGCTACCATCGTCACCGACAGCGAGCTCAATACCCTGGCCGAGGGGCCGGTGATCGCCATTCACCACAGTGATGAGGTGTTGGCGCGGATGGACGAGTGGAACACCCGCACCCATGGCAACTCAGGACTCACTCAGCGCGTACGCGAGAGCAAGGTGAGCATGGCCGAGGCCGAGGCGCAGACCATCGCCTTCCTCGAGCAGTGGGTGCCGAAGGGCAAGTCGCCGATCTGTGGCAACAGTATCTGCCAGGACCGCCGCTTCCTCTATCGGCACATGCGCGAGCTGGAAAACTACTTCCACTATCGCAACCTTGATGTGTCCACGCTCAAGGAACTGGCCGCGCGCTGGGCGCCGGAGGTGCGTGACAGCTTCAAGAAGGGCAGCACCCACCTGGCGCTGGATGACATCCGCGAGTCGATCGGTGAGCTGCGCCACTATCGCGAGCACTTCATCAAGGTCTGACCTTGCCGTGCGCCGACGATCATCGGCGCGCCCCTTTTGGTGCTCCGCGTGACTGGGTAGACTGCGCGCCTTTCCCGCACGGACCTGCACCATGTTGCTGATGCTCTATCTCATCGCCATCACCGCCGAAGCCATGACCGGCGCCCTGTCCGCTGGCCGCCGTGGCATGGACTGGTTCGGCGTGGTGCTGATCGCCTGCGTGACTGCGCTGGGTGGCGGCTCAGTGCGTGATGTGCTGCTCGGGCACTACCCGCTGACCTGGGTGAAGCATCCCGAGTACCTGGTGCTGACCAGCTTCGCGGCGCTGCTGACCATCTTCATCGCGCCCTTGATGCGCCACCTGCGGTCGCTGTTCCTGGTGCTCGACGCCCTGGGTCTCGTGGCGTTCACCCTGATCGGCTGCATGACCGCGCTGGAGATGGGGCAGGGGTTCCTTGTCGCCTCCATCAGCGGGGTGATTACCGGGGTGTTTGGCGGCATCCTGCGGGACATCTTCTGCAATGATATTCCGTTGGTGTTTCGGCGTGAGCTGTATGCCAGTGTTTCGTTCGCGGCGGCTTGGTTCTATCTGGGGTGCGTTTACTTCAAGGTGCCGGCGGAGCAGGCCATGCTGCTGACACTGTTTGGCGGTTTTCTGGTGCGGTTGTTGGCGATTCGGTTTCATTGGGAGATGCCGAAGTTTCATTACAATGATCAGCAATAGCGAATTTTTGCGGCGCAGCCACTATATTCAGAATTGTTCTGGCAGGGCTGTAGCTGTAGTCATATAGCCATTGTTCAGAAGAGTTGCTTGCTCTTGCTCTTGCTCTGCTTTTGCTTCTAAGTGCGCGATAGTTCAGGCGACACAAATTGCGACTTCAGGAGGCCGAACGGAGGGCTTGCGCAGGGAGGTGACGGGCATGGATGCCCGTCAAGCGCCGATCAGGCCATGGATGGCCCGTCGGCGCGTCCTCCCGGAGCGAGCCCGGAGTGAGGGGACCCCGGAGCGAAGCGTAGGGGCCGGATGAATGGAGCGGGCGGTTTTTGCCTTCTTTTGCCCGCGTGCAAAAGAAGGTCGCCGTAAAGGCGAAAAGGTGAGTGTGCGTCGACATGGCGAATGAATGCGCATATAACTTTTAAAACACACGCTGTGTAAATCAAAGTCAAAGTCAAAGTCAAAGTCAAAGTCAAAGTCAAAGTCAAATGCGATTGGTGTGGGTTTTTACAGTTGTAAGCGCATTCATTTGCTATAATGACGCATAGTCACCCTTTCGCCACCCGGCGAGTCACTTTTTGTCAAACGCGACAAAAAGTAACCAAAAAACGCTGCGCTCCATTCATCCGGCCCTCCGCTTCGCTCCGGGTTCCCTCACTCCGGCCTTGCTCCCGGGAGGACCGCGCTGAACGCCCCATCCTGGGGCGCAGCGCTTGACGGGCATCCATGCCCGTCACCTCCCTCCGCAAGACCTGCGTTCGGCCTCCTGAAGTCGCGAAGTTACGGGCGGCGCCTGCACTGGCGCAGCTGGCGCTCGCGGGCTATGGGGTTGACCTTTTGATCGCCAAAGGCAAAGGCAAAGGCAAAGGCAAAGGCAAAGGCGAAGCAGCGAGCTTCAAAGGGCGTTGTGGCGAGCCAGGGCCCATTCCACGTGTTCGCGTACCAGTTCCGAAGGATCATTCCTACGCGCATTGAGCGCCTCCAGCACGGGGATGGTCGACGGTGCGTTGCCAAGCCCTACCGCGAGGTTGCGCAGGAAGCGTTCATACCCCGCCCGGCGCAGTGGCGAGCCTTCGGTGCAGCCGAGAAAACGCTTTTCATCCCACAGGAACAATTCGGCCAACTCGATATTGTCCAGCCCCCGGCGGGGCATGAAGTCGTCTTCGGTCGTGGTCTTGGCGAAACGGTTCCACGGGCAGACGATCTGGCAATCGTCGCAACCAAACACCCGATTGCCGATCAGTGGGCGCAGTTCCAGTGGAATGGCCCCGCGCAACTCGATGGTCAGGTACGAGATGCAGCGCCGGGCATCGAGCTGATAGGGCCCGACGAACGCCTGGGTCGGACAGATGTCCAGGCAGGCCTGGCAACGCCCGCAATGATCGCTGCCCTGCACGCCGTCGATCGGCAGCGGCAAGTCGACGAACAACTCGGCGAGGAAGAAATAGCTGCCCGCCTTGCGGTTGAGCAGCAGGGTGTTCTTGCCAATCCAGCCAAGGCCAGCCTCCTGGGCCAGGGCTTTCTCCAGCACCGGAGCGCTGTCGACGAAGGCGCGGTAGCCGAACGGGCCGATGGCTTCCTGGATGCGGTCGGCGAAGTGCTGCACACGCTTGCGCACCAGCTTGTGGTAGTCGCGGCCCAGGGCGTAGCGCGAGATGTAGGCTTTTTCCGGCTCTGCCAGGCGCTTGGCCATTTGCGTGTCGCCGGGCAGGTAGTCCATGCGCAGCGAGATCACCCGCAACGTGCCGGGGATCAGCTCGGCCGGGCGCGAGCGCTTGTTGCCATGCTCGCCCATGTACTCCATTTCGCCGTTGTAGCCTGCCGCCAGCCAGCGCTGCAGATGCTGTTCGTGCTCGCCAAGGTCGACACCGGCGATGCCGACATGGGCAAAACCGAGTTCGCGGCCCCAATCCTTGATCGATTGGGCCAATGTGGCGATGTCTGGAAGGTCGGCGGACATGGATGAACAAGCATTACAAGCGGAGGTGCGTATAATTCTGCCAGACATCGGAGCCTTTGACCCCATGCCTCAGACCAAACACCCCCCATTACCGCTCAGCAGCCTGACCTTGGCCAGGCTGCCGCCACGTGCCGCTGATGCCCACAAGGGCGATTTCGGCCATGTGCTGGTGGTCGGCGGCGACCTGGGCACAGGCGGCGCGGTGATGCTCAGTGGCGAGGCGGCGTTGCGTTGCGGCGCCGGCCTGGTCAGCGTGGCCACCCGCCCCGAACACGTAGCTGCGGGGCTGACGCGCCTGCCCGAGACCATGTGGATGGGCGTGAGCTCGGCCAACCAACTGATGGCGTTGCTCGAGCGTGCCACGGTGCTGGTGGTCGGCCCTGGCCTCGGCCAGGCCGGTTGGGGGCGCAGCCTGTTGTCGGCGGTGGCCAATGCCCACCGGCCACAGGTGTGGGACGCCGATGCGCTCAACTTGCTGGCGCGCACGCCACTGGCACTGCCCAGCGGTAGCATTCTCACCCCGCACCCCGGCGAGGCCGCGCGCCTGCTGGGGATTTCCACCGAGGCGGTGCAGGCCGACCGGCCGGGGGCGGCGCGCAAGCTGGCGCGTCGCTACGCCAGCGTCTGCGTGCTCAAGGGCGCCGGCACGTTGGTGGCCGACCCTGGCGGGCAACTGGCGGTTTGCGGCCGTGGGCACCCAGCCATGGCTGGTGCCGGATTGGGCGATGTGTTGACAGGCGTGCTCGCAGCCTTGCTGGCCCAGGGGCTGGACGCCTGGCAGGCCGCGTGCCTGGGGGTGTGGCTGCATGCCTGCGCCGGCGAGCGGCTGGGTGTCAAAGGTAGAGGGCTGGCGGCCAGTGATCTGGTGCCGGTCATTAGAGCGTTATTGGAGGAGCATTCAGCGTGTCAGGCATAACCCTGTTTCTGGGCGACGAGGACGCCACCGTCGCCTTTGGCGCGAAACTGGCCGAAGTGACCAAAGGTCATGGTGTGATTTTTCTCGAGGGCGACCTGGGGGCAGGCAAAACCACCCTGTCCCGCGGGCTGATTCGTGGCCTGGGTCATACCGGCCCGGTAAAAAGTCCGACATTTACCGTGGTTGAACCCTACGAGATTGGTGAGGTTCGCGCCTTCCATTTCGACCTCTATCGCCTGGTCGACCCGGAGGAGCTTGAATTCATGGGCATTCGCGATTATTTCGAGGGCGATGCATTGTGCCTGTTCGAATGGCCCGATAAAGGTGCGGGCGTTTTGCCAAAGCCCGACCTGACCATTACCATAAGCCCGCAAGCGGGCGGACGTTCGCTTAACCTGTCGCCGCAAGGGGCTCGCGGCGAAGCCTGGTGTGCCGTTCTGGCCAAAGAATTCATACAGTAAGTGGGGAAAGGTATGCGCATACGCGCACTGGTCGCTGTTGTTGGGCTGCTGCTGACCGCGGTGACCGTTGACGCTCTGGCCGTCACTCAAGTCAAGAGCATGCGCCTGTGGCGCGCTCCGGACAATACGCGGCTGGTCTTCGACCTGTCCGGGCCTGTGCAGCACAGCGTCTTCACCCTCACCGCTCCTGATCGCCTGGTGATCGACATCAACGGTGCCACCCTGGGGGCGCCGCTGAACGTCTCCACGTCGAACACGCCAATCACCAGTGTGCGTTCGGCCCAGCGCACGCCCACCGACCTGCGCGTGGTGGTCGACCTGAAGAAAGCCGTGTCGCCGAAGAGCTTCACCCTGGCGCCGAACGCCCAGTACGGCAATCGCCTGGTGGTCGACCTGTACGATCAGGAAGCTGACGCCATCGCCGCCAGCAACCCGACACCGCCCCCGACACCGCAGCCACCGGCCACCACGCCGGCGGTGCCTGTCACCCCGGCGCAACCGGCGATCAAGCTGCCGCCAGCACCGAGTGGCAAGCGTGACATCGTGGTCGCCATCGACGCCGGTCACGGCGGCGAAGACCCGGGCGCGTCCGGCTCGCGTGGCCAGCACGAGAAAGACATCGTGCTGGATATCGCCAAGGAACTGCAGCGCCAGATCAACTCCGAGAAGGGTTACCGCGCCGAGCTGACCCGCACCGGTGACTACTTCATCCCGCTGCGCAAGCGCACCGAGATCGCCCGCAAGAAGGGCGCCGATCTGTTTGTCTCGATTCACGCCGACGCCGCGCCGTCGAAGGCTGCCTTTGGCGCTTCGGTGTTCGCCCTGTCCGACCGTGGCGCAACCTCCGAGACCGCCCGCTGGCTGGCCGACACGGAAAACCGCTCCGACCTGATCGGCGGCGCCGGCAACGTCAGCCTCGACGACAAGGACCGCATGCTGGCCGGGGTGCTGCTCGACCTGTCGATGACCGCCACCCTCAGTTCCAGCCTCAATGTCGGGCAGAAGGTGCTGGGCAATATGGGCCGGGTCACGCCGTTGCACAAACAACGGGTGGAACAGGCCGGGTTCATGGTGCTGAAGTCGCCGGATATCCCATCGATCCTTGTTGAAACCGGGTTCATCTCCAACGCCAACGAGGCGGCCAAGCTGGCTACCCGTAGCCATCAGCAGGCCTTGGCACGTTCGATTCATACCGGTGTGCGTCAATTCTTCCAGCAGAACCCGCCGCCTGGCACTTACATCGCCTGGCTGCGCGACAGTGGCAAGATCGTCCAGGGCCCGCGTGAACACACCGTGCGCCCCGGCGAGACGCTGGCGATGATTGCGGTGCGTTACCAGGTCAGCGTGGCTGGCCTGCGCAGTAGCAACAACCTGAAGACCGACGAGCTCAAGGTTGGCCAGCACCTTGACATCCCCACCACCGCCCTGGCGTCCCAGCAATGAGTGGCGGCTCGCGTATCCAGCTGCTCAGCCCGCGGCTGGCGAACCAGATCGCCGCCGGCGAGGTAGTCGAGCGCCCCGCCTCGGTGGCCAAGGAATTGCTGGAGAACAGCCTCGACTCCGGTGCTCGGCGCATCGAGGTCGAGGTCGAACAGGGCGGCGTGAAGTTGCTGCGGGTGCGCGACAACGGCGGTGGCATTGCCCCCGATGACCTGCCGCTGGCGCTGGCCCGCCACGCCACCAGCAAGATCCGCGAATTGGAAGACCTTGAAGGCGTGCTCAGCCTGGGCTTTCGCGGCGAGGCCCTGGCATCGATCAGCTCGGTGGCGCGCCTGACCCTTACCTCGCGTACCGCCGATGCCAGCGAAGCCTGGCAAGTGGAAACCGAGGGGCGCGACATGACCCCGCGGGTGCAGCCTGCCGCGCATCCGGTCGGCACCTCCGTCGAAGTGCGTGATCTGTTCTTCAATACCCCGGCGCGACGCAAGTTTCTCAAGGCCGAAAAGACCGAATTCGATCATCTGCAGGAAGTGATCCGGCGCCTGGCGCTGGCGCGTTTCGACGTCGGTTTTCACCTGCGGCACAACGGCAAGACCATCTTCAGCCTGCACGAGGCCGCCGACGAAACGGCCCGGGCGCGGCGGGTCGGCACCATCTGCGGCCCGGGCTTTCTCGAGCAGGCGCTGCCCATTGATGTCGAGCGCAACGGCCTGCGACTGTGGGGCTGGGTCGGTCTGCCGACCTTCTCGCGCAGCCAGGCCGATCTGCAGTATTTCTTCGTCAATGGCCGGGCCGTGCGCGACAAGCTGGTAGCCCATGCGGTGCGCCAGGCCTATCGCGACGTACTGTTCAATGGCCGGCACCCGACCTTCGTGCTGTTTCTCGAGTGCGACCCGGCCGGCGTTGATGTCAACGTCCACCCGACCAAGCACGAGGTGCGCTTCCGCGAAGGGCGCATGGTTCATGACTTCCTCTATGGCACCTTGCACCGCGCCCTGGCCGATGTGCGCCCGGAAGACCAGCTTGCGGCACCGGCGGCCACCGACGAACTGGTCCGCCCCAGCGGCTTGCAGGCCGGCGAGTTCGGCCCCCAAGGCGAAATGCGCCTGGCCTCGCCAGTGCTCGAGCAGCCTCAGGGCGAGCAGCGGGGGTTCGCTTCGAGCGGCTCGGGCGCGGGCTATCAGTACCAGTACACGCCTAGGCCCTCCCAGCCGCTGAATGCCGGCGAGGCCCAGGCGGCCTACCGTGAATTCTACGCCCCCCTGGACAATGCCGCCGCCGCGCCGAGCGCGTTGCCGGAAAGCCAAGGCGATATCCCACCGCTGGGCTACGCCCTGGCGCAGCTCAAGGGGATCTATATCCTCGCCGAGAACGCCCTCGGCCTGGTGCTGGTGGATATGCACGCTGCCCATGAACGGATCATGTACGAGCGGCTGAAGGTGGCGATGGCCAGTGAAGGCTTGAGCGGCCAGCCGTTGCTGGTGCCCGAGTCGCTGGCGTTGAGCCAGCGCGAAGCCGACTGCGCCGAGGAACATGCCCAATGGTTCCAGCGCCTGGGCTTCGAGCTGCAGCGCCTGGGCCCGGAAACCCTGGCGATCCGCCAGATCCCGGCCCTGCTCAAGCAGGCCGAGGCCAATCGCCTGGTGCAGGATGTGCTGGCCGACCTCATGGAGTACGGCACCAGTGATCGTATCCAGGCGCACTTGAACGAACTGCTGGGGACCATGGCTTGCCATGGCGCGGTGCGGGCCAACCGGCGCCTGGCCATCCCCGAGATGAACGCCTTGCTGCGCGACATGGAGAACACCGAGCGCAGCGGCCAGTGCAACCACGGCCGACCGACCTGGACCCAGATGGGCCTGGACGATCTGGACAAGCTGTTCCTGCGGGGCCGATGAAATGAGTGCCAGACCTCCGGCGATTTTCCTCATGGGCCCGACCGCGGCCGGCAAGACCGACCTGGCGATCGAGCTGACCAGCAAGCTGCCCTGCGAGCTGATCAGTGTCGACTCGGCGCTGGTCTATCGCGGCATGGACATCGGTACCGCAAAGCCCTCCAAGGAAGTGTTGGCCGCGCATCCGCACCGCCTGATCGACATTCTTGACCCCGCCGAAAGCTACTCGGCCAAGCGTTTCTGCACCGATGCTCTCCAAGCCATGGCCGAGATCACCGCGCGCGGCAAGATCCCACTGCTGGTTGGCGGCACCATGCTCTATTACAAGGCACTGGTCGATGGCCTGGCGGACATGCCGCCAGCCGATGCCATGGTGCGTGCCGAGCTGGAGGCACAGGCGCAGGCGCTCGGTTTGGCCGAATTGCACCGCCAACTGGCCGAAGTCGATCCGGAGTCGGCGGCGCGCATTCATCCGAATGACCCGCAGCGGCTGATCCGTGCGCTTGAAGTGTACAAAGTGAGTGGCGAGAGCATGACCGCCCACCGTCAGCGTCAATACGCGGAAAGTAGCGGCGCAGACGCAGGCGCGGGCGAGCATTTGCCCTATACTGTCGCCAGCCTGGCGATAGCGCCTACAGATCGTCACATTTTGCATCAGCGAATTGCGTTACGATTTTCACAGATGCTGGAACAGGGCTTTGTCGACGAGGTCCGAACGCTGCGGGCCAGAAGTGACTTGCATGCGGAGCTGCCGTCTATAAGGGCAGTGGGATATCGGCAGGTCTGGGACTACCTCGACGGCAAGCTGACTGAGAATGAGATGCGTGAACGCGGTATCATTGCCACGCGTCAGCTGGCCAAGCGGCAATTCACCTGGTTGCGCGGCTGGTCCGACGTCCACTGGCTGGATAGCCTGGCCTGCGACAATCTGTCCCGCACCTTGAAATACCTGGGGACCGTCTCCATATTGAGCTGAGTCCCTGCCAGTTGCCGTCTATTCTTGCGAAGGGGCGGCATAATTTATCGATTTTCTTGATTTTCTATTATTGATCCTTACAGGAGTGCGGCATATGTCAAAAGGGCATTCGCTACAAGACCCTTACTTGAACACCTTGAGAAAAGAAAAAGTCCCGGTTTCGATCTATCTGGTCAACGGGATCAAGCTGCAGGGCCAGATCGAATCCTTCGACCAGTTCGTCGTGCTGCTGAAAAACACCGTCAGCCAGATGGTCTACAAGCACGCCATTTCGACCGTCGTCCCCGCACGCCCGGTTCGTCTGCCAAGCCCGACCGATGGTGAGCACGGCGACAGCGAGCCAGGTAACGCTTGAAAAAAGTAGGAGCCTGCATTGTTCTTTGAGCGCCACGGTGGTGGTGAGCGAGCGCTGCTCGTTCACTTGGAAGGTCAGAACCCTGAGGCGCGCGAAGATCCGCAGGAGTTTCAGGAGCTGGCGCTGTCGGCCGGAGCCGATATCGTTTCGCTGGTAACAGTGGCGCGGCATCAGCCCACCGCCAAGTTTCTGATCGGCAGCGGCAAGGTCGAGGAGTTGCGCGACCTGGTCCATTCGGCCGAAGCCGACCTTGTGATTTTCAATCACACCCTCACGCCCAGCCAGGAACGTAACCTCGAGCGCGTCTTCGAGTGTCGCGTGCTGGACCGTACCGGGCTGATTCTCGACATTTTCGCCCAGCGGGCGCGTACTCACGAAGGCAAGCTGCAGGTCGAACTGGCCCAGCTCGAGCACATGAGCACGCGGCTGGTACGCGGTTGGACCCACCTTGAGCGGCAGAAGGGCGGTATCGGCCTGCGTGGCCCGGGTGAAACCCAGCTCGAAACCGACCGCCGCCTGCTGCGGGTGCGCCTGCGCCAGATCAAGGCACGCCTGGAGAAGGTGCGCAGCCAGCGCGAACAGGCCCGCCGTGGGCGCAAGCGCGCGGACATCCCGTCGGTGTCGCTGGTGGGCTATACCAACGCCGGCAAGTCGACCCTCTTCAATGCGCTGACCGAATCCGATGTGTATGCCGCGGACCAGTTGTTCGCCACCCTCGACCCGACCTTGCGCCGGCTCGAGCTGGCCGACCTGGGGCCGATCGTGCTGGCCGACACCGTAGGTTTCATCCGCCACCTGCCGCACAAGCTGGTCGAGGCATTTCGGGCTACGCTCGAAGAGTCGAGCAACTCTGACCTGCTGCTGCACGTGATCGATGCCCATGAGCCCGAGCGCATGGAGCAGATTGAACAGGTACTGGCGGTGCTGGGCGAGATCGGTGCCGAGAGCTTGCCGATCCTCGAGGTCTATAACAAACTCGACCTGCTCGAAGATGTCGAGCCGCAGATCCAGCGCGATGCCGATGGCAAGCCGCAGCGAGTCTGGGTATCGGCACGTGATGGACGAGGCCTGGAGCTGGTTGGCCAGGCGATTGCCGAGTTGCTGGGGGACGACCTGTATGTCGGGACCCTGTGCCTGGAGCAACGGTTTGCCCGCCTGCGCGCGCAATTCTTTGCCCTGGGTGCCGTGCAGAGTGAAGAGCATGATGAAGAAGGGCGCAGCCTGCTGAACGTGCGACTGCCCAGGGTCGAGTTGAATCGCCTGGTCAGCCGCGAAGGCATGGAGCCGCAAGTGTTTGTCGAGCAACACACTTTGCAATAAATGCCCGTCGAGGTCGCCGGGCAGCCGTGACAGGCATTCTGTAGCATTGGACGGCGCGCCGTGGGCGCGTCTTTGCTTTATCAGATGGAGAGCGCTATGGCTTGGAACGAGCCGGGTGGCAACTCGAACAATCAGGATCCCTGGGGCGGCCGCCGTAATGGTGGCGGCGGTGGTGGCGACAAGAAAGGTCCACCGGATCTGGACGAGGCCTTCCGCAAGCTGCAGGACAGCCTGAACGGCATGTTCGGCAGTGGCAAGAAACGTGGCGGCGGCGGTGACCGCAATATCGGCAAGGGTGGCGGCTATGGCCTGCTGGGCATCGGCCTGGCGGCTCTGGCGGCAATCTGGCTGTATAACGCCGTCTATGTCGTGGACGAGCAGGAGCAGGCCGTGGTGCTGCGCTTCGGCAAGTACTACGAGACCGTTGGTCCCGGCCTGAATATCTATTTCCCGCCGATCGACCGCAAGTACATGGAAAACGTGACCCGCGAGCGGGCGTACACCAAGCAGGGGCAGATGCTCACCGAAGACGAAAACATCGTCGAAGTGCCACTGACCGTGCAGTACCGCATCAGCAACCTGCAGGACTTCGTGCTCAACGTCGACCAGCCGGAAGTCAGCCTGCAGCATGCGACCGAAAGCGCCCTGCGCCACGTGGTGGGTTCCACCTCGATGGACCAGGTGCTGACCGAAGGCCGCGAGCAGATGGCGGTGGATATCCGCGAGCGCCTGCAGCGTTTCCTCGACACCTACCGCACCGGTATCACTGTCACCCAGGTCAACGTACAGAGCGCGGCAGCCCCGCGTGAAGTGCAGGAAGCCTTCGACGACGTGATCCGTGCCCGTGAGGACGAGCAGCGTGCGCGCAACCAGGCCGAGTCCTACGCCAATGGTGTGGTACCGGAGGCCCGTGGCCAGGCGCAGCGCATCATCGAGGACGCCAACGGCTACCGTGATGAAGTCATTGCCCGCGCCAAGGGTGAGGCCGATCGCTTCACCAAGTTGGTCGCCGAGTACCGCAAGGCACCGGAGGTCACGCGCCAGCGTCTGTACCTGGATACCATGCAGGAGGTCTACAGCAACTCCAGCAAGGTTCTGGTCACGGCCAAGGACGGGCAGAACAACCTGCTCTACCTGCCGTTGGACAAGATGGTCGAAGGCAGCCGTGGCAACAGTGCAGCGCCGGCCAGCAGCGTATCGCCGTCGGTCAATGACGCCGCCGCGCGTGCCGCGCAGGACCTGCAACCACAACCGCCGCTGCGTTCCAGGGAGAGCCGCTGATGAGCAATAAGTCACTGTTCGCCCTGATCGGCGCCGTGGTGCTGGCGATCGCCGCCTGGAACTGCTTCTACATCGTTTCGCAGACTGAACGCGCGGTATTGCTGCAGTTCGGCCGCGTGGTCAAGGCCGATGTCCAGCCTGGCCTGCACGTGAAGGTGCCGTACGTGAACCAGGTGCGCAAGTTCGACGCCCGCCTGATGACCCTCGACGCACCGACCCAGCGTTTCCTGACGCTGGAGAAGAAAGCGGTGATGGTCGATGCCTACGCCAAATGGCGAGTCAAGGACGCCGAGCGCTTCTATACCGCAACCTCGGGTATGAAGCAGATCGCCGACGAGCGCCTGTCGCGTCGTCTGGAGAGCGGCCTGCGTGACCAGTTTGGTAAGCGCACCCTGCACGAAGTGGTTTCCGGTGAACGTGATGCGCTGATGGCAGACATCACCGCGTCGCTGAACCGCATGGCCAGCAAGGAGCTGGGTATCGAAGTGGTCGACGTTCGCGTCAAGGCCATCGACCTGCCCAAGGAAGTCAACCGCAGCGTGTTCGACCGCATGAGCACCGAGCGCGAGCGTGAAGCCCGCGAGCATCGCGCCAAGGGTAACGAGCTGGCCGAAGGTATTCGTGCCGACGCCGATCGTCAGCGCCGAGTGCTGCTGGCCGAAGCGTACCGCGAAGCGGAAGAGACCCGTGGTGATGGCGATGCCCAGGCGGCTGCCATCTATGCCAAGGCCTACACGCAGGACGCCGATTTCTACGCGTTCTACCGTAGCCTCAAGGCCTACCGCGAAAGCTTCTCCAGCAAGAGCGATGTACTGGTCCTGGATTCGAAGAACGAGTTCTTCAGGTTCCTGGACAAGAGCAAGCCCTGATCGTGCTCTCATGAGGGATTCGCCCCGCCGGGCAGCTAAAATGCCTGGCGGGGTGCATCCTGAATGAAAAGGGGTGTATGATGAGTCAGCCGGGAAATTCCCGGCTTTTTTGCGTCTGCAAGGTTGATTGGCAAACGGCCAGTTGACGGTTTGGTCAGGTCGCAAGGCAATTCGAGGGTATTGGCTACGGTGGTTGCGCTGGGATCGGTGCTGCCCGCTGTTGTGCGTCAATGCCTGCTTTACTCACGGCTCGCCAGCTGGCTGGCCGCCCGGACCAGAGGGGAAATGGCGTAATGGCAACGGTAGACCGCTGGCTACTGCCAGATGGCATCGAGGAAGTACTGCCACCTGAGGCGGCGCGCATCGAGATCGCGCGTCGTCAGGTGTTGGACCTGTTCCAGAGTTGGGGTTACGAACTGGTCGTCACCCCGCATATCGAGTACCTGGAGTCGCTGCTCACCGGCGCCGGCCAGGACCTGGACCAGCGTACCTTCAAGGTCGTCGACCCGCAGTCCGGCCGCCTGATGGGTTTCCGTGCCGACTTCACGCCGCAGGTGGCGCGCATCGACGCCCACACCCTGCGCCGTGAAGGCCCGAGCCGCCTGTGCTATGCCGGCAGCGTGCTGCATGCGCAGCCGCGTGCCTTGTCGACCTCGCGTAGCCCGATCCAGCTGGGCGCCGAGCTGTACGGCGACGCCAGCCCTACCAGCGATGTCGAAGTCATCAGCCTGATGCTCGCCACACTGCAGCTGACCGATGTCGCCGATGTGCACATGGACCTTGGCCATGTCGGTATCTATCGCGGCCTGGCCCGTGCCGCCAACCTGTCCGGCGCGGTCGAGCAACAACTGTTCGATGCCCTGCAGCGCAAGGCCGTCGATGAAGTGCAGGCGCTGACCGCAGACCTGCCGAAGGACCTGGGCAACATGCTGCGCGCCCTGTGCGAACTGTGCGGTGGCCGTGAAGTGCTGGCCGAGGCCCGTGTGCGCCTGGGCCGTGCCCCGGCCAGCGTGCTGGCGGCGCTGGACGACCTGTTGGCGATCGCCGACCGCCTGGCTTCGCGCTACCCGGATCTGCCACTGTACTTCGACCTCGGCGAACTGCGCGGCTACCACTATCACACTGGCGTGGTGTTCGCCGTGTTCGTGCCTGGCGAAGGTCAATCGATCGCCCAGGGCGGCCGCTATGACGACATCGGCGCCGATTTTGGCCGGGCACGCCCGGCCACCGGATTCTCCACGGATTTGAAGACCCTGGTCACACTGGGGCGAGCGGAGGTCGTATTGCCTGTTGGCGGCATCTGGATGCCCGACAGCAGCGATGCGGCCCTCTGGCAGATGGTCTGCCAGTTGCGCAACGAGGGCCAGCGAGTGGTCCAGGCTTTGCCTGGCCAGCCGCTGAGTGCTGCCCTCGAGGCGGATTGTGATCGGCAATTGATTCAGCAAGACGGGCGCTGGCAGGTTCTGCCGCTGACCCATTGAGATTCTTCGCCGGCAATGGGCCGGCACCAAGTTTGCGTGAATGAGGACAAATGTAATGGGTAAGAATGTCGTCGTCCTGGGCACCCAGTGGGGTGATGAGGGCAAAGGCAAGATCGTCGATCTGCTGACCGAACATGCTGCCGCCGTCGTGCGCTACCAAGGTGGCCACAACGCGGGCCACACCCTGGTGATCAACGGTGAGAAGACTGTTCTGCACCTGATTCCGTCCGGCATCCTGCGTGAAGGCGTGCAATGCCTGATCGGCAACGGCGTGGTCGTTGCCCCGGATGCCCTGATGCGTGAAATCACCAAGCTGGAAGAGAAGGGCGTACCGGTGCGCGAGCGCCTGCGCATTTCCCCGGCTGCTCCGCTGATCCTGTCGTACCACGTGGCCCTCGACCAGGCCCGTGAAAAAGCCCGCGGCGAAGCCAAGATCGGCACCACCGGTCGTGGTATCGGCCCGGCCTACGAAGACAAGGTGGCCCGTCGCGGGCTGCGCGTCGGCGACCTGTTCCACCGTGAGCGCTTCGCCGCCAAGCTCGGTGAGCTGCTGGACTACCACAACTTCCAGCTGGTGAACTACTACAAAGAGCCGGCCATCGACTTCCAGCAGACACTGGACGAGTGCATGGCCTATGCCGAGCAGCTCAAGCCGATGATGCTCGACGTCACCGCCGAACTGCATAACCTGCGCCGCGCCGGCAAGGACATCATGTTCGAAGGCGCCCAGGGCTCGCTGCTGGACATCGACCACGGTACCTACCCGTACGTCACCAGCTCCAACACCACCGCCGGCGGCATCTCCACCGGTTCCGGCGTTGGCCCGATGTACCTGGACTACATCCTGGGCATCACCAAGGCCTACACCACCCGCGTCGGTTCCGGTCCGTTCCCGACCGAGCTGTTCGACGAGACCGGCGCCACTCTGGCCAAGCGTGGCCACGAGTTCGGCTCCACCACCGGCCGTGCCCGTCGTTGCGGCTGGTTCGATGCCGTGATCCTGCGTCGCGCCATCGACGTCAACAGCATCTCGGGCATCTGCCTGACCAAGCTGGATGTGCTGGACGGCCTGGAAACCATCAACATCTGCGTTGGCTACAAGAACGAGAACGGTGCAGTCATCGACGCGCCTTCCGATGCCGACAGCTACATCGGCCTGGAGCCGGTGTACGAAGAGATGCCAGGCTGGAGCGAGTCGACCCTGGGCGTTAAAACCCTGGAAGAGCTGCCGCAGGCCGCGCGCAACTACATCAAGCGCATCGAGGAACTGGTCGGCGCGCCGATCGATATCATCTCGACTGGCCCGGACCGCAACGAAACCATCGTGCTGCGTCATCCGTTCGCCTGATCAGCTACTCGCTAGCTGACTGAACGCCGCGCCCCCGCAAGGAGGCGCGGCGTTTTCATATGGGGTACGAAGTAGCGGCGGACTTGCCCCGCGCATGGCATCGGCGTGGGCAATTTCGCTGCCATGGATAATTACCTCATACCTTTGGCATTTATACCTGCTGTCTCAGGCACAACCCTTGCTGTAAGAAGTTTCTGTAGATGCCATCAAAGTAATGGCGCCAGAAACACGAGGGTTACAACGTGTCTGCCATCCTTTCACTGTTACGAAGCCGCCTCTTGCGGCCTGTGTTTGTTGCGCTTGGTATCGCTCTTCTGGTGCAGGTGCTGGTTGCCGTTGCACTGACGCGGAGCACGGTCACCGCCCTGGAGGCCGATTTGGGGGCGCGCCTAGGCAATGACAGCCAGAAACTGGCTGCCGAACTGGAGCAGGCCGGGGAGGATGTCCGGGCTGGGCTCGACAGCCTTTCCGTCAGTACGCGCCAGCGTTTGAGTGCGGGCCTGTCCAGCCGCCTGCAGGATGAGCAGCAGCAGTTGCGCGCAACGCTGGAGGAAAATCTCAGGGACTCGGCTCATGAAATGGCCGATCTGTTGGCTTCGGTCGCGCCACGGGCGATCTGGGACAACGACGTGCCGATGCTCTCGGACTTCGCTCGCCGTGCCCAGCGCAATCCCAATGTGCTGTTCGTGATCTACGACGATGCCCAGGGCCAGCACCTGACCCGCTACCTCAACCGGCAGAACCCGATCAACCAGGCATTGATGGAAAAGGGCCAGGGTGAGCGGGCGCTGGACAAGGTGCTGGATGCCGCGCGCAAGGATCCGTCGGTGTACTTCGTCGAAGCGTCGATCAACCCCAATGGCGCAGAGATCGGCAAGGTGCTGATGGGCGTGTCGACCGCGGGCATCGACCAGGAGCTCAAGGCCCTGGATCAGCGCTTCGCGGCCTTGATCGCCAGTGGCGAGCAACTGGTCGGGGACAGCCTGGTAGCCGCCGCCGCCGACAGTGGCAAGGCCTTGCGTGCGCGCCTGGAGACAGCCCAGCACAGCGCCACGGCCATGCAGGCCAATACCGCGCAGACCGTGCGTGATGCCGCCGCCGAGCTGCGCTGGCGCATCGGCCTGGGTCTGGTGCTGGTCGGTCTGGGTGTGCTGGTGGTGGTGGCGGTGGTGCTCGGGCGCCGCGTCCTGAGCAAGCTCGGCCTGCTGATCGCCGCGTTGAACGACCTGGCCGCCGGCGAAGGCGACCTGACCAAGCGCGTCAAGCTCGACAGCCGTGACGAGATCGGCGACATGGCCTCGGCGGTCAACCGCTTCGTCGACAAGCTGCAGCCGATCGTCCGCGAGGCCGGCGAAGTGGCGCAGCGTACCGGCGTGGAGATCGACAGCATGGCCCAGCGCAACGCCGGGGCCGATGCCGCCGCCGCGTTGCAGCGCGACGAAGTGGCTGCCAGCCTGCGCGACCTGTCGAGCATGGCTGACGAGGCCCAGGCCGAGAGCCATGCCATGCAGGCGGCATTGCAGCAGGTGGTGGATATTCGCCAGGCGACCGACGAGAACAGTCGTGCCTCGACGCAATTGGCGAGGTTGATCGAGAACCTGGCCGGCGAAGTGCAGACCGGCTCCCAGGTGATCGAGCGGCTGGCCAAGCAGAGCGAGCAGATCGAGGTGGTGCTGACGGTGATCCATGGCATTGCCGAGCAGACCAACCTGTTGGCGCTTAACGCTGCTATCGAAGCTGCGCGGGCCGGAGAGACCGGGCGCGGTTTCGCCGTGGTGGCCGATGAGGTGCGTGCCTTGGCGAGCAAGACGCAGAGCTCGACCGGGGATATCCAGTCGCATATCGCTGCGCTGCAGCAAGGCGCCAAGGAGGCGGTGGCGACCATCAGCCAGGCCGGGCGCCAGGCCAGTGAAGGCTTGCTGGTGTTGCGCGACAATGAGCGGCGCCAGCAATCGGTGCAGACTGCGGTCGAGCAGGTGCATGCGGCGATCGGCCTGGCCACGCGAGCGGCCGAGCAGCAGGCCAGCGGCGCGCAGGCCGTGCGTGGGCGAGTCGAAACCATCCATGCCCAGGCCGAGCGTTCGGCCGAGGTGGTGATGCAGACCACGGCCAGCAGCAAGGTACTGGATGACTTGGCGGCGCAGTTGCGGGCCAGCCTGGGGCAGTTCAGGGCCTGAGGAAAGGTGGGGGCTTCATCGCCGGCAAGCCGGCTCCCACAATTACAGTGCGGGCTTGAGAGCGACGCGGTAGGGGTGGGAGTCGGCTTGTCGTGGCGACGAACCGCGGCAAAAGGGACGCAACGCGCCCCCAAGGGGAGGCTGTCACGCCTTGTTCAGGTACATCCTGGTAGTCAGCAGATACACCGGCAACCCCGACACCACGATCAGCAACGCCGCATAAGGCGCCGCCGCCGCGAACTCGACGTTGGCGGTATGCGCCCATACCTCGGTGGCCAATGTGGTCATCCCGGTCGGGCTGAGCAGCAGGGTGGCGGTCAACTCCTTCATCGCATCCAGGAACACCAGGGCGAAAGCCGCTGCCATTGCCGGGAAGATGATCGGCAAGGTAACCCGGCAGAAGGCTGCGAAGCTGGTGGCGCCCAAGGTACGCGCCGCCTCTTCCAGAGTTGGCGAGGCCTTGTTCAGTGCGGTGCGTACCGGCGACTGTGCCAGCGGCAGGAACAGCAAGGCGTAGGCCAGGATCAGCAGCGCGGTGGTCTGGTACAGCGCCGGCACGTAATGCAGGGCGAAGAACACCAGGGTCAGCGCGATCACCAGCCCGGGCAGGGCGTGCAGCAGGTACGGCAAACGCTCGGCCCAGATCGCCAGACGCCCCTTGTAGCGCACCACCAGAAAGCTGATTGGCAAGGCCAGCAGCACGCAGAAGCCGGCGCCACCCAATGACACCGACAGCGAGGTGCCCAGGGCCTTGCCGATGGCCGCGACCGGGAAGGCCGCCGATGAGCCCACGCTCAGCCAGTAGCCGAGCATGGCTAGCGGAATGCCGCTGCCCAGCACCGCCAGTGCCAGGCAGAACAGCTGGCTCAGAGGCATCCAGCCGCGCAGCCGCAAGGGTTGAGCGCGGCGTGCCACGCCCTGGCCAATGCGCACATGGCGCGCCTTGCCGCGTACCCGCAGTTCCAGCCATAGCATTGCCAGGCACAGCACCAGCAGCACCGCTGAGAGCATCGCCGCGTTGGCGTTGCTGAACTCCAGCTCGAACTGCTGGTAGATCGCTGTGGTGAAGGTCTGCAGGCCAAGGATCGACAGGGCGCCGAACTCCACCAGCATGTGCAGGGCAATCAGCAGCCCGCCGCCGAGCATCGACGGCCACAGCAACGGCAGGGTGATTTTGCGGAACACGCCCCAGCGGCTGCAGCCCAGAGTGCGCGCCGACTCCTCCAGCGCGGTATCCAGGTTGCGCAGGGTGGCGGCCACCGGCAGGAACACCAGTGGGTACTTCGACAGCGCCATCACCAGGATCGCCCCGCCCAGTCCTTCGAAGTCCGAGCTCAGCGACACCCAGGTGAAGCTGCTGACGAACGATGGCACGGCGAATGGCAGGCACAGCACCACGCCCCACAGGCGTCGGCCCGGCAGGTCGCTGCGCTCCAGCAGCCAGGCCAGGGCCACGCCCACCACCAGGCACAGCGCGGTGACGCCGACCATCAGCAGCAGGGTGTTGCGCAGCAAGCCCCACACGAACGGACGCCATAGCAGGCGCAGGGCTTCATGCCAGCCGGCATCCCAGGCCTTGAGCCCGACGTACAGCAATGGCAGCAGGCTCATGGCCACCAGGAACAGCACGGGCAGCACCACCCAGGTGGACGGGCGCTTGCGCTTGGGGACAAAGCGCGCCAAGGCGGGTGAGGGCAGGGCGGCAGTCATCAGAGCAGGCCAACCTCACGTTCCAGTTCGATGGCTTCCTCGGCATTGCCAAGGTCGGCCGGCGAGATCTTCGGCGGGCGCAGCTCATCGAACGGCTTCAGGCCACGGTCGGAAACCATGCCTTTATGCAGCGGGTATTCGGCGGTGGTCTGGGTGATCACGCGCTGGCCTTCTTCGCTGGCCATCCAGTTGAGCAGGGCCTGTGCTTCTTTCGGGTGCTTGCTGGCCTTGACCGCGGCGGCACCGGAGATGGTCACCAGGTTGCCCGCGTCGCCGTCGGCCAGGTAGTACAGCTTGGAATCGAGCTTGCCGCGCTCGCGCTCCAGGGCGTACCAGTAGTAGTTGTTCACCAGTACCGCGGCGACTTCGCCTTTTTCCACGGCCTTCAGTGCGACCATGTTGTTGGTGTAGGTCTTGCCGAAGGCTTTCAGGCCGGTCAGCCATTCTTCGGTGGCTTCGCGTCCGTGCATCTTGAGGATGGCCACCGCCTGTTCCTGGAAGGCGCCGCTGGTGGGCACGTAGCCGACACGGCCGTCCCATTCGGGGCCGGCGAAATCCATCACCGTGGTCGGCAGGTCCTTCTCATCGATCTTCTTCGGGTTGTAGACCACCACGCGGGTGCGCGCGGTGACGCCCATCCAGGTGCCGTTGGCGCCCACGTACTCCTTGGGCAGCATGTTCAGGGTGGCGTCGTCGATCTTCGCCAGCAGGCCCAGTTCGCCCAGGTTGTTCAGCGGTGGCGACTCTTCGGTATAGATGATGTCGGCCGGCGAGCGTTCGCCTTCCTCGATGATCTGGCTGGCCAGCTGGTTGCTGCTGCCCTTGCGGATATTGATATGGATGCCAGTCTTGGCCTCGTAGGCCTTGGCGATGGCTTCACCGATTTCCTTGTGCTGGCCGTTGTACATTGTCAACGTGACTGGTTCGTCTGCCAGGGCGGCCGGAGCGCCGATCACCAGGCTCAGGACTGCGGCGGCCAGGGTGCGCATCAGCGGTTGCGGGCGGATCGTCATGCGGGTGCTTCCTCGCTTACGGCTACATATTTGGAAACAATGGTAAACGAAATTGTTTCTCAAATGGGCGCATGACGGGAAATTCATGGGTAGACGAAGGAGGGGGGGCTGCCCGGCGACATGAAATCGCAGGCAAGAAAAAACCCACTAGCAAGCTAGTGGGTTTTTGTATGGTGCCCAGGAGAAGACTCGAACTTCCACGACCGTTAAGTCACTGATACCTGAAACCAGCGCGTCTACCAATTCCGCCACCTGGGCAAAGCTTTGCATCGTCTGCTGAAGGCGACTTTCGTCTGCTTTCACACAGTAGTAACAGATCCTTGGTCATCTGTTACTTGAAAATTTTTGGTGCCCAGGAGAAGACTCGAACTTCCACGACCGTTAAGTCACTGATACCTGAAACCAGCGCGTCTACCAATTCCGCCACCTGGGCACACATTCGAGATTAAAAGATGCTTTACAGCGTCGTTCATCTCTACTACAACTTCGGGGTTGTCCGTCGTTGTGGTGCGCACTATACGGACGCTCCTGATGGCTGTAAAGCCCCTGATCGAAAAAAAATTCAAAAAATTCAACCCGTTGATTCCACGCGCCTATTTCCGTTCGGCGGATACCACGCCGGGGCTGTCCAAGGCTGACATTTCCGGTTTCAATACGCCTATGCCAGAATTCATATCTATATACCCCAAGGTGAACCCCTTCTGATGGCCGATTGGCAATCCCTCGATCCCGAGGCCGCTCGCGAAGCGGAAAAATACGACAACCCTATCCCCAGCCGTGAGCTGATCCTGCAGCGCCTCGCCGACCGTGGCGAGCCGGCTGCCCGCGAACAGCTGGCCGAAGAGTTCGGTCTTTACGAAGAAGACCAGATCGAAGCCCTGCGCCGCCGCCTGCGTGCCATGGAGCGCGACGGTCAGCTTATCTATACCCGGCGCGGCACCTATGCCCCGGTGGACAAGCTTGACCTTATCTGTGGCCGCGTGTCCGGCCACCGCGACGGTTTCGGCTTCCTGATTCCCGACGATGGCAGCGAAGACCTGTTCCTCAGCCCGTCGCAGATGCGCCTGGTGTTCGACGGCGACCGCGGCCTGGCCCGTGTTTCCGGCGTGGACCGCCGTGGCCGCCGCGAAGGTGTGCTGGTGGAAGTCATCTCCCGCGCCCACGAAAGCGTGGTCGGCCGTTACTTCGAAGAGGGCGGCATCGGCTATGTGACCCCCGACAACCCGAAGATCCAGCAGGAAGTGCTGGTCACCGCCGGGCGCAACGGCGGCGCCAAGATCGGCCAGTTCGTGTCGATCAAGATCACCCACTGGCCAACCCCGCGCTTCCAGCCGCAGGGTGATGTGGTCGAGGTGATCGGCAACTACATGGCGCCGGGCATGGAGATCGACATCGCCCTGCGCAGCTATGACATCCCGCATGTCTGGCCGCAGGAGGTGATCAAGGAAGCGCGCAAGTTCCGCTCCGAAGTCGAGGAGAAAGATAAAGAGAAGCGCATCGACCTGCGCCATCTGCCTTTCGTCACCATCGACGGCGAAGACGCCCGCGACTTCGACGATGCGGTGTATTGCGAGCCGCTCGGCAAGCTGCGCATGTTCTCCGGCGGCTGGCGCCTGTACGTGGCGATCGCTGACGTTTCCAGCTACGTGCGCCTGGGTTCGGCCCTGGATACCGAAGCGCAGCAACGGGGTAACTCGGTGTACTTCCCCGAGCGCGTCGTGCCGATGCTGCCCGAAGAGCTGTCCAACGGCCTGTGCTCGCTGAACCCGCACGTCGATCGCCTGGCCATGGTCTGCGAAATGACCATCAACAAGGCCGGCCAGATGGTCGACTACCAGTTCTACGAGGGTGTGATCCACTCCCATGCGCGCCTGACCTACAACAAGGTCAGCAGCATGCTCGAGCATTCCCGCACCCGCGAAGGCAAGGCCCTGCGCGAGGAGTACAGCGCGGTGCTGCCGGACCTGAAGAGCCTGTACGCCCTGTACAAGGTGCTGCTGGCGGCCCGTCACACCCGCGGCGCGATTGACTTCGAAACCCAGGAAACCCGGATCATCTTTGGCGATGACCGCAAGATCGACGAAATTCGTCCGACCGTGCGCAACGACGCCCACAAGCTGATCGAAGAGTGCATGCTGGCGGCCAACGTCGCGACGGCCGAGTTTCTGCAGAAGCACAATGTGCCTGCGCTGTACCGCGTGCACGACGGCCCGCCGCCCGAGCGCCTGGAGAAGTTGCGCGCATTCCTCGGTGAGCTGGGCCTGAGCCTGCACAAAGGCAAGGATCCTTCGCCGAAGGACTACCAGGCGCTGCTGGCGAGCATCGCCGGGCGCCCGGACTTCCACCTGATCCAGACTGTCATGCTGCGCTCGCTGAGCCAGGCGGTGTACAGCGTCGAGAACAACGGTCACTTCGGTCTGAACTACGAGGCCTACACCCACTTCACCTCGCCGATCCGGCGTTACCCGGACCTGCTGGTGCACCGCGCCATCCGCAGCGTGATCCGCTCCAAGGTCGACACCCCGCACGTCAAGCGTGCCGGTGCCATGAGCATTCCCAAGGCGCGCATCTACCCGTACGACGAGAACAGCCTCGAGCAGATGGGCGAGCAGTGCTCGATGACCGAGCGCCGCGCCGACGAGGCTACCCGCGACGTGGTCAACTGGCTCAAGTGCGAGTACATGCGTGATCGCGTCGGCGAGACCTTCCCAGGTGTGATCACTGCGGTGACCGGCTTTGGCCTGTTCATCGAGCTGACCGACATCTATGTCGAAGGCTTGGTGCATGTCAGCGCCTTGCCGGGTGACTACTACCACTTCGATCCGGTGCATCACCGCCTGTCCGGTGAGCGCAGCGGCCGCAGCTTCCGCCTGGGCGACACGGTCGAGGTGAAGGTCATGCGTGTCGACCTCGAGCAGCGCAAGATCGACTTCGAAATGTCGGAGAAGACCGTCACCGCGCCGGTCGGCCGCAAGCCACGCGCTGCCGCGCAGCCGGTGGCCGAGCAGGCGCCTGCCGCCGAAGCGAAGATTTCGCCCAAGCCGCGCAGCCGCAAGAGCGAGGCCTCCGAGGCGTACTTCCCGAAAGACGCCGTGCAGCGCAATGCCGAGGTGCGCAAGAGCCGTGAAATGAAGAAGGCGCTGATGGGCGAGGCGCGTGCCAGCGGCCATGCCGGCGGCAAGTCGGAAAAAGGTGGCAAGTCGTCCGGCAAGCCGACCAAGCATCGCAAGGGGCCGCCCAAGTCCGGCGCGCCACGCAAGGGCAAGAACAAGTCATGAGTCAGCTGGAAAAGATCTACGGCGTGCATGCCGTGCAGGCGCTGCTGCAACACCACCCCAAGCGGGTAAAGCAGATCTGGCTGTCCGAAGGGCGCAGTGAGCCACGCATCCAGGCCCTGCTGGAGCTGGCTGCGCAGAACCGCGTCCAGGTCGGCCAGGCCGAGCGCCGTGAGCTCGACGCCTGGGTCGAAGGTGTACACCAGGGGGTGGTCGCCGAGGTGAGCCCGAGCCAGGTCTGGGGCGAGGCGATGCTCGACGAGTTGCTCGAGCGCACCGAGACGCCGCCACTGATTCTGGTGCTCGATGGCGTTACCGATCCGCACAACCTCGGCGCCTGCCTGCGCACCGCCGATGCGGCCGGGGCGACTGCCGTGGTGATCCCCAAGGACAAGTCCGCGACCCTGACCGGCGTGGTGCGCAAGGTGGCCTGCGGCGCCGCCGAGGTGATGCCGCTGGTGGCCGTGACCAACCTGGCGCGTACCCTGGAGAAACTCCAGCAGCGCGGACTGTGGGTGGTCGGTACCGCTGGCGAGGCCGAGCAGGAAATCTACCAGCAGGACCTGACCGGTCCGCTGGTGATGATCATGGGGGCCGAAGGCAAGGGCATGCGCCGCCTGACCCGTGAACACTGTGATTTCCTGGTGAAATTGCCGATGGGCGGCAGCGTCAGCAGCCTGAACGTTTCGGTGGCCACCGGGGTGTGCCTGTTCGAGGCCGTGAGGCAGCGTCAGGTCAAGCGCTGATCTGATCGTGTGCGGGAGCGGCGCACCGCCGCTCCCGCGTTGTTTCTCAGGCTTGCGGCCTATTGGGCGAATATGTTTCCGGCTGTTCAAATATTCGCCAACCTCCTTGCTTGTCCTTCCCGGCTTCTCTACAATTGCGCCCCTTGCCGAGCTGGCAGGCGCGCATGTGCCTTCTCTCTAGGGCAAGACATACAGTGTCATTCACTCCTTGTCTGACCAGGTTGCTGGCAGACTACTAACCCGTAAGGAGCATTCATGCGTCATTACGAAATCATCTTCCTGGTTCACCCGGACCAGAGCGAGCAAGTCGGCGGCATGGTTGAGCGTTACACCAAGCTGATCGAAGAAGATGGTGGCAAGATCCACCGCCTGGAAGACTGGGGCCGTCGTCAACTGGCCTACGCAATCAACAATGTTCACAAGGCTCACTACGTGATGCTGAACGTTGAGTGCTCCGGCAAGGCCCTGGCCGAGCTGGAAGACAACTTCCGCTACAACGATGCCGTGATCCGTAACCTGGTCATCCGTCGCGACGAAGCCGTCACCGGCCCGTCCGAGATGCTCAAGGCAGAAGAGAACCGCAGCGAGCGCCGTGAGCGTCGTGAACGTCCTGAGCATGCTGATGGCGCCGAAGGCGACGACAGCAATGACAGCGACAACAGCGATAACGCTGACGAGTAATCCACGGACCTTTTGAGGAGCCTATTACATGGCACGTTTCTTCCGTCGTCGTAAATTCTGCCGCTTCACTGCTGAAGACGTGAAAGAGATCGACTTCAAAGATCTCAACACCCTGAAAGCTTACGTATCCGAAACCGGCAAGATCGTTCCAAGCCGCATCACCGGTACCAAAGCTCGTTATCAGCGTCAGCTGGCCACCGCTATCAAGCGCGCCCGCTTCCTGGCCCTGCTGCCCTACACCGACAGCCACGGCCGCTGAGACCGGGTCGTCGACTAAGTAGCAAGGGATAAGCATGCGAGCGTTGGCAAGTTTCATCATGCGCGGTCGTGTGCAGGCCACCCTCGTGGTGGTCATCAGCGCGGTACTGCCGCTGCTGTTCTGGTTGAGTGCCGCTGCCGGGAGCCTTGTGCTCCTGCGGCGCGGGTTCAAGGACGCTTCATCGGTCATCGCCTGGGGCCTTTTGCCAGCGTTGATCATGGGGTTCTTCGGCGAACCGAGCACCTTGCTGGTGCTTTTGGGAACGCTGGGTCTGGCCGCCTCGTTGCGCGCCGGGCATTCCTGGACCCGGGTACTGCTGTCCAGTGTCGCATTAGGCTTGCTGTACAGCCTGATCCTGGATGCGGTGATGCGCGAAACCTTCGAGGTGCTGGCCAAGGCGCTTGAAAAAGCCCTGCCGCAGTTCGAGGGCCAACCAGTACTACCTGGTGAGCTGATCGGCCCTTTGCTGGTCGCTTCCAGTGCGGTAATGCTGCAGCTGTTCAGCCTGCTGGCCTTGATGCTGGCGCGCTATTGGCAGGCTGCGTTGTACAACCCCGGTGGTTTCGGGCGCGAGTTTCGCGAACTGAGGCTGCCGCTGGTACCCATGCTGGTGCTGGTGTCATTGATGGTGTTGGGCCCGTTCATCGGGTCTCAGTTCATCGTCCTGGCCAGTGCGTCCAGCCTGGTGCTGCTGCTCGCTGGCATCGCCCTGATTCACGGGCTGGTGGCACAAGGGCGACTGGCCGGTTTCTGGCTGGTGGGGATGTACGTGACGTTGCCGCTGCTCATGCAGCTGATGTATCCGTTGCTCGTGGTTCTGGCCATTGTCGACAGCCTGATTGATTTTCGCGGTCGCAAGTCCCCTTCACAGGGTGACGACTCCGCGAACGGTGAAGGTTAAAAGTTAAGAGGTTTTACCAAATGGAACTGATCCTGCTGGAAAAAGTCGCCAACCTGGGCAACCTGGGCGACAAAGTAAACGTTAAGGCTGGTTACGGCCGTAACTTCCTGCTGCCATTCGGCAAGGCCACCGTTGCCAACGCCGCCAACCTGGCCGCGTTCGAAGAACGCCGCGCCGAGCTGGAAAAAGCCGCCGCAGAGAAAAAAGCTTCGGCTGAAAGCCGCGCTGCCCAACTGGCCGAGCTGGAAGTGACCATCACTGCCACCGCTGGCGACGAAGGCAAGCTGTTCGGTTCGATCGGCACCCACGACATCGCTGACGCCCTGACCGCCTCCGGCGTTGAAGTGGCCAAGGCTGAAGTTCGTCTGCCGAACGGCACCATCCGTCAGGTTGGCGAATACGACGTAGCCGTGCACCTGCACAGCGACGTTGAAGCCACCGTACGTGTGGTCGTCGTAGCTGCCTAAGCTGCGTAATCGGCTGGTCCCTCGCGGGCCAGGCGGTTAACATCGGGCACGGTCCTGTTTTGCGCAGGCCGTGCCCTTTGTCTTTTTCATCTTCCAGAATTCTTTCGTGGCCATGAACGAGATCACCACCCCCGAACAACTCGACCTGCAAACCGCTGCCCTGAAGGTGCCGCCGCATTCCATCGAGGCCGAACAGGCCGTGCTCGGTGGCCTCATGCTGGACAACAACGCTTGGGAACGGGTGCTGGATCAGGTGTCGGACGGCGATTTCTATCGGCATGACCATCGCCTGATCTTCCGCGCCATCCACAAGTTGGTGGATGCGAACCAGCCGTTCGACGTGGTCACCCTGCACGAGCAACTGGACAAGGAAGGCGTGTCCACCCAGGTCGGCGGCCTGGCGTATCTGGCCGAGCTGGCCAAGAACACCCCGTCGGTAGCCAACATCAAGGCCTATGCCGCGATCATCCGCGAGCGGGCCACGCTGCGACAGCTGATCAGCATCAGTACCGATATCGCCGACAACGCCTTCAACCCCCAGGGGCGTAACGCCGAAGAGATCCTCGACGACGCTGAACGGCAGATCTTCCAGATTGCCGAGGCGCGGCCGAAGACCGGTGGGCCGGTGGGGGTCAACGAGCTGTTGACCAAGGCGATCGACCGTATCGATACGCTGTTCAACTCCGACAGCGACATTACCGGGGTTTCCACCGGTTATACCGACCTCGACGAGAAGACCAGCGGCCTGCAGGCGGCCGACCTGATCATCGTCGCGGGCCGTCCGTCGATGGGCAAGACCACCTTCGCCATGAACCTGGTGGAAAACGCCGTGTTGCGCAGCGACAAGGTGGTGCTGGTGTTCTCCCTCGAGATGCCCGGTGAATCGCTGATCATGCGTATGCTGTCGTCCCTGGGGCGCATCGACCAGACCAAGGTGCGTTCCGGTCAGCTGGACGACGACGACTGGCCGCGGCTGACCTCGGCGGTCAACCTGCTGAACGACCGCAAGCTGTTCATCGACGATACCGCCGGCATCAGCCCATCGGAAATGCGTGCGCGCACCCGCCGCCTGGCCCGCGAGCACGGCGAGATCGCCATGATCATGGTCGACTACCTGCAGCTGATGCAGATCCCGGGTTCGGCAGGTGACAACCGGACCAACGAGATTTCCGAGATCTCCCGCTCGCTCAAGGCGCTGGCCAAGGAATTCAACTGCCCGGTAATCGCCCTGTCACAGCTCAACCGCTCCCTCGAGCAGCGCCCCAACAAGCGCCCGGTCAACTCCGACCTTCGTGAATCGGGTGCGATCGAGCAGGACGCCGACGTGATCATGTTCGTCTACCGTGACGAGGTGTATCACCCCGAGACCGAGCACAAGGGCGTGGCCGAGATCATCATCGGCAAGCAGCGTAACGGCCCCATCGGCTTCATTCGCCTGGCGTTCATCGGCAAGTACACCCGCTTCGAGAACCTCGCACCGGGCATGTACAACTTCGACGACGACGAGTAATCACCGAGCCTATCCCCGGCAGCAGCGCTCCTGTGGGAGCCGGCTTGCCGGCGATAGGGCCAGTGGAAGCTACAGATGAATCCGACCACCACCGTCGGATTTGGTCAAAATTTGTGCTATATTCCGCGCCCGCGATTTTCCTGCACATTAGAACCGGTCACTGACATGCAAGCAGCCAAACCACTCTACGACTATCCCAAGTACTGGGCCGAATGCTTCGGGCCAGCGCCGTTCCTGCCGATGAGCAGGGAGGAGATGGATCAGCTCGGCTGGGATTCCTGCGACATCATCATCGTGACCGGTGACGCCTACGTCGACCACGCATCGTTCGGCATGGCCATCATCGGCCGCCTGCTCGAGGCCCAGGGCTTCCGGGTGGGCATCATCGCCCAGCCGAACTGGCAGTCGAAGGACGACTTCATGAAGCTCGGCGAGCCGAACCTGTTCTTCGGGGTCGCGGCGGGCAACATGGACTCGATGATCAACCGCTACACCGCGGACAAGAAGATCCGTTCCGACGACGCCTATACCCCCGGCGGCCTGGCCGGCAAGCGTCCGGACCGCGCCAGCCTGGTGTACAGCCAGCGCTGCAAGGAAGCCTACAAGCATGTGCCGATCGTGCTAGGCGGCATCGAGGCCTCGCTGCGCCGTATCGCCCATTACGACTACTGGCAGGACAAGGTCCGCCACTCGATCCTGGTCGACGCCAGCGCCGACATCCTGCTGTACGGCAACGCCGAACGCGCGATCGTCGAGGTTGCCCAGCGCCTGTCCCAGGGTGAAAGCATCGAGCACATCACCGATGTGCGCGGCACCGCGTTCATTCGTCGCGACACCCCGCAGGGCTGGTTCGAGATCGACTCCACCCGTATCGACCGCCCGGGCCGCGTCGACAAGATCATCAACCCGTACGTGAACACCCAGGACACCCAGGCCTGTGCCATCGAGCAGGCCAAGGGCGACCAGGAAGACCCGAACGAAGCCAAGGTCGTGCAGATCCTCGACAGCCCGAGCGTCACCCGCGAGAAGTCGGTGATCCGCCTGCCGTCGTTCGAGAAGGTGCGCAACGACCCGGTGCTCTATGCCCACGCCAACCGCGTGCTGCACCTGGAGACCAACCCGGGCAACGCCCGCGCCCTGGTGCAGAAGCATGGCGAGGTGGATGTGTGGTTCAACCCGCCACCCATTCCCATGACCACCGAAGAGATGGACTATGTGTTCGGCATGCCCTATGCGCGCATCCCGCACCCGGCGTATGGCAAGGAGCGCATCCCGGCCTACGAGATGATCCGCTTCTCGGTGAACATCATGCGTGGCTGCTTCGGTGGCTGCACCTTCTGCTCGATCACCGAGCACGAAGGCCGGATCATCCAGAACCGCTCCCACGAATCGATCCTGCACGAGATCGAGGAGATGCGCGACAAGGTGCCGGGCTTCACCGGCGTGGTCTCCGACCTCGGCGGCCCGACCGCCAACATGTACCGCATCGCCTGCAAGAGCCACGACATCGAGAAGCACTGCCGCAAGCCTTCTTGCGTGTTCCCGGGCATCTGCGAGAACCTCAACACCGACCACAGCTCGCTGATCGAGCTGTATCGCAAGGCTCGTGCCCTGCCGGGGGTCAAGAAGATCCTGATCGCCTCGGGCCTGCGCTACGACCTGGCGGTCGAGTCGCCGGAGTACGTGCGTGAGCTGGTCACCCACCACGTCGGCGGTTACCTGAAGATCGCCCCGGAGCACACCGAGCGTGGTCCGCTGGACAAGATGATGAAGCCGGGTATCGGCACCTACGACCGCTTCAAGCGCATGTTCGAGAAGTTCTCGAAAGAGGCGGGCAAGGAGCAGTACCTGATCCCTTACTTCATCGCCGCCCACCCGGGCACCACCGACGAAGACATGATGAACCTGGCCCTGTGGCTCAAGGGCAATGGCTTCCGCGCCGACCAGGTGCAGGCGTTCTATCCGTCGCCGATGGCTTCGGCCACCGCCATGTACCATTCGGGCAAGAACCCGCTGCGCAAGGTCACCTACAAGAGCGAAGGGGTGGAGATCGTCAAGAGCGAGGAGCAGCGCCGCTTGCACAAGGCGTTCCTGCGTTATCACGATCCAAAGGGCTGGCCGATGCTGCGCGAGGCGCTGCAGCGCATGGGCCGCGCCGACCTGATCGGGCCAGGCAAGCACCAGCTGATCCCGCTGCACCAGCCGGCGACCGACACTTACCAGAGCGCGCGGCGCAAGAACTCGACTCCGGCCGGCAGCCACAAGGTGGGCAAGGACCAGAAGATCCTCACCCAGCACACCGGCCTGCCGCCGCGTGCCAGCGATGGCAGCAAGCCGTGGGACAAGCGCGAGAAAGCCAAGGCCGAGGCGTTCGCCCGCAACCAGCAGGCGGCCAAGGAGCGCAAGGAAGCGGCCAAGGGTGGTGGCGGCAAGGGCAAGAAGCCGCGCCAGCCGGTGATTCCGCGCTGAAAGGATATAAGTGTCGAGTGGTGTAGCGAACTTTTTGAGTCAGGTTCGCTCGCTGTCCTCGAGCACTCTTGAGCGGCGCTGGGCCTGGGCCCAGCATGCAGTCAGCGTCAGGCAAAAGGCCGCGAGCATGAAGGCTCCAAGTTCATATGTTTCGATGGACATCCAGGGTCCATTGCGCCCGAAATAGAGCTGCCAGTCACTACTCTGGAAGCTAGCGCCTTGTCCCAGTGCTCGTCCCAGGGCAGGCGTCAGCCAAAGTGAAGGGAGTGCAAGCAAAAGGGCAAAGGCCAGGCAGCACAGGCGTTGCAAGAGACTCAGCGGCATTATCGCCGCTACCACGATGGCGACAGGGAGGGCGCCGACCCATTGACGACTTTCCGAGCCTACCAACATCAGGGGAAGGAAACACACCAGGCTTGCCAGAAGTGCTTTGGGCAAGTACCGGTACTTTCCGAGACCCCAGGCGATGCATCCTGCCATCGCGATGATGATGACGGGGCCGAAGCTGAGGAAGTGCGCCACTAATGGTTTGAAGGGAGCCGCCAGGCTCTGCATAAACATGTAATGCAGGAGCGGCGGCCCTTGGAACCCATTGGTCCAATCGATCAGCAGATACATTGCCACTGCGCTTGCGGCCAGCACCAGCGCAGCGACCAGTGCGCTGGTTGGTCTAACGCTTTTCCAGAAACTGCTGTCGACCACGCTGCGTGCGCCAAGCCATACCACGACGGTGATGCTGGTCACGAGAGCCATGAAAGACAGTGTGCGTAAGGAAATCAGCGCTGTTTGGCCCCCTAGGTGTGCGCTGTGGCTGGCAACTTCATCGTCACTGAGTTGCCCTGCAAGGCTGATGACGAGCGATAAGACGAAGGGTAGGCTCACCGCGAAGAGCAGCAAGGTCAGTCTCGGGCTAAAAGATGTCGCGCTGCTGTGATCGAAATTTCTGGGCATGGCGGCCAGTGCCAGTGGGATCAGGAACAAGCCCGGCAAAACCCAGACTGAATACGCCAGAAGCGTATAGAGTGGGAACTGAAGGCCTCGTGTCCAGCACCATAGGCAAAGACAGCTGACTACCAGTGCGACATTGTCGCTGAGTACCGGATAGTAGAACGGCATAATCAGCAGTGGCCACGCCAGCAACCCAGTAGCCAGCGAAAGAAGTGCAGCCCGTGGAGCGACACCTAGTTGTCTCAGGGTGTCGTGGAGCATGCCGGCAGAAGTTGAGATCAGGATGATGTTCAGAACGGCCTGAGCCGTGCTCAAGGAATTGGCAGGCACACCGAGGGCGGAGGCGCCGATCAACGGTAGAAAGCCAGACATCCGGATGCTGCGATAGGGATCGCCGACGATGGCTTGGCCATGGCCCAGCAATTCTATGTACTGGAGATAAACCTGACCGTCCCAGCCCCTCCCTTCATTGACTGGAATGTGGCCTACGATGCTGTACAGCACCGCCAACAGCAGCGCATAGAGTAGCCCGATCATGAGGCTGCTGGGCATAGAGCGATGCCGCCAGGATCTTAGGACGCGGAACCAGGTAGCCATCACTTTTATTCTTTGCCGATGCGTTTCATGAATGCAAAACTCGAGAGAACGAAATTTATTGGAACAGTGACGAGGATCGCTGCCAGCGGTGCCGGCTCTTGAGGCCAGCCAAGCTGTTCGACCCAGAGCCAGACGACCAGCATGCCTATCAGGTATTGGAGCAGATACAGCATGGGCATCCACGCAACTGACTTGATCCCGCGATGACTTTGGAAGACAAATGTGCGATTCAGTACGTAGGCAACGACAATACCGGTGACGAATGCAACTGAGTAGCTGAGTCGGTAAGGCAAGATACTCAATAGCAGCAGATACAGCGCATAGGTAGCAACAGTGTTGAGCCCGCCGGAAAGAAGAAAGCGTGGAAGTGGATGCCTCAGTAAACCTCGGAGCATTTACCGATCATTCCCTATAGGGGCAGAGCAGCTCGTTGGGCCGTTCACTGGTGGTCGGGACCGAAATGCTCGATACGCATCGGTATCGCAAGGGGCCTGTTCTTGGAGTTTTCGTAAGCACGCCACGCGTAGGAGCCAACGATGCCCAATCCTAGGAGATTGAGGCAGCCGAGGAAGGTGATCATCAGCATGGTCATGGCATAGCCGGGGACTTCGATCATGCCGTGAAGTCTGGCGAAGAGCACGAATACAGCGAATAGCGCTGCCAGTGACGCTCCCCCACCACCGATTCGGACCAGCAAGCGTATCGGCAGGTCGGTGAACGAGAACACGCTGTCCATGAGGTAGTTGAGTTTTTTCCGTACCGTCCACGCCGAACGGCCGTGTTGCCGCTGCCGCCGCACATAGGATACGACCTGGCGTCGATAGCCCAGCCAGAAAATTTGCGAAACGAGCGAGCTGTGGCGCTCTTCCAGAGTCAACAGGGTGTCGCGGAACGTCTTGTTGCAAGCAAAGATGTCTACGCCGCCGGGTGGTATCTCAGGAACCACGTAGCGTCTGTAAAGGCCCCAGAAAACGTTAGCGGCCAGCCGGCTGGGCCAGGGATCGTCGCGGCTTTCGCGTACACCGATGACTACATCCACAGGGCGCTCAAGTAGAACCTTATTCATTTCCAGAACCAGTTGTGGCGGTTCCTGAAGGTCTGCTGCCATTACCGCGAAGCGATCACCCTGGCCTAACTGGAGACCCATGCGAATCGCCATGAACGAGCCGAAGTTGCGTGACAGCAGCGCCAATTGCGAACGCAGGGGCCCAGTGGCCAAACAGTCGCGCAGAATTTGGTAACAACAGTCTGGGCTGCCATCGATGACGAAAACTACTTCCAGCTCACCATCAAGCTGTCGATTCAGCTCACGAAGTGCTTGGAGTAGGTCAGGAATCGAATCTTCGTTTCGGTAGACGGGAATTACCAGCGTCAACAACGGCTGAGCTCCTGAGGGCGCGGCGTGGGAGATGCACTATTTAATCACCAAAATGGTCCATTGTCCGGAGCGATGGTGTGATTTTCCAGATTGATAAACTGGATGATTGCAGATCAACGCACTGGAGGAGAAGCATCCTGGGTACTTATCCGAGTGGCAATTGGCCGACCCACTTCGGCACCACGGGTGCAACGAAGCTGTCCATCCCGTCCAGCAACTCATCCGGCCGCTTCCCGAGCAACAGCATTGCCCGGTGCTGTGGTCGCACGAAGCCTTCCTCGACAATATGGTCGAGGAACCCGCCGAGCTTCGCATAGAACCCATTCACATCCAGCAGGCCCAGCGGCTTGGCGTGATAGCCCAGCTGCCCCCAGGTCCATACCTCGAACAGCTCCTCCAGCGTACCCAGGCCACCCGGCAGGGCGATGAAGGCGTCGCTGAGTTCGGCCATGCGCGCCTTGCGCGCATGCATGCCGTCCACCACCTCCAGGCGGGTCAGGCCCTTGTGGCCGATTTCGGCGTTCATCAGGCTTTGCGGGATGATGCCGACGACTTCACCTCCGGCAGCCATGGCGGCATCGGCGACGGTGCCCATCAGGCCGACCGCGCCGCCGCCGTACACCAGCGTCAGGCCACGGCGTGCGATGGCCTGGCCGAGGGCGACGGCGGCTTCACGGTAGGCAGGGTTGGCACCGATGCTGGCGCCACAGAAGACACAAACGGAACGTACAGGCATTGCTTATCTCCCTTTACATGCGCGCACAGGGTAAGGCGCATGCCTGTCGGTTCCAAGGGGATCATTCGGGACGGGCGAACTCGCAGATTGCACCACTGGCTCCGTGGGCATAGGCGGCCAGCAGGCTCTTCATGAAGCTGGTAAGGGACATTTCATTTAACTCCTAAATGAGAGGTTGTCCCATCGTCTATCAAGAGGGCATGATGTGCACTTTGATTGGTTGTATACAATCCATTGAACAAATCTACTGGCTGGCGACTTGACACCTCTTGACCCATATCAGGTACGAGCGTCCGGTTTTCAGGCAGTCTCGCAATTGATAAAACCCTGCCAAGGAGATTCATGATGTTTGCGAAAGCTGTAGCGGTATCCCTGCTGACCCTCGCCAGCGCCTCCGTCTTTGCCGCCGACTGCAAGGTGACTGTCGACTCGACCGACCAGATGTCGTTCAACACCAAGGAATTCACCGTCGACAAGAGCTGCAAGACCGTCGAGATCGAACTGACCCACGGTGGCAGCCTGCCGAAGAACGTCATGGGCCACAACCTGGTCATCAGCAAGACCGCCGACATGCAGGCCATCGCCACCGAAGGCATGTCGCAAGGCCTGGACAAGGATTACATCAAGGCCGACAACGCCGCGATCATCGGCCACACCAAGATGATCGGTGCCGGCGAAAAAGACACCTTCAAGCTCGATACTTCCAAGCTGGAAGCCGGTGGCGACTACAGCTTCTTCTGCACCTTCCCTGGCCACATCTCGATGATGAAGGGCAAGGTCGTCGTCAAGTAAGCGACGCCTGACGCAGTACCCTTGTGGGAGCGGGCTTGCCCCGCGATGGCGAAGGTGAAACCACCAACGTCATCGCAGGGCAGGCACGCTCCCACAGTTGTTTCCATAGCCGGATCAAGGGGCGAACGGCAGCTCGCGCTTGTGCTGGGTCTTGCGGTAGGTGGCGACGATGATGTCGAACGCCTCCTGGCTCACCGGCTCACCGTGCAGGAAGGCGTCGATCTGCTGGTAGGTCACGCCGTGGGACGCTTCGTCCGGCTTGCCCGGTTCGAGGTCTTCGAGGTCCGCGGTCGGTACTTTTTCCACCAGCGATTCCGGCGCGCCAAAGCTGCGCGCAATGGAGCGCACCTGGTTTTTCACCAGCCCGCTCAGCGGCGCCAGGTCGCAGGCCCCGTCACCGAACTTGGTGAAGAAGCCCATCACCGCTTCGGCCGCGTGATCCGTGCCGATCACCAGGCCCGCACGGGCACCGGCGACGGTGTATTGGGCGACCATGCGCGTGCGCGCCTTGACGTTGCCAACGACGAAGTCGACCAGGGTCGGCGAGCCGTTTTCCAGTTCCTCGACCTCCGCCGCCAAGGCCTTTACGGCTGGCGCGATGTCGATGGTGTGCACCTCGTCGGCCTTGATCACCTCCAGGCAGGCCTGGGCGTCGTGCTCGTCGTGCTGCACGTGGTACGGCAGGCGCACGGCGATGAAGGTATATGCCTTGTCGCCGGTTTCGTCGCGCAGCTCGCTGATGGCGCGCTGCGCGAGCAGGGCGGCGGTCAGCGAGTCGACACCGCCACTGATGCCCAGCACCAGGGTCTTGAGCCGGGCATTGGCCAGGCAGTCCTTGATGAACGCCACGCGCCGGGCCACTTCCTGCTCAAGGGCGGCAGCATCGGCGAATGGCGGCTGCACCTTGAGCGCCCGGGCAATCTCTTGCTGAACGGCTTGCATGGGTTACTCCTTGCTGGGGACTTTGAATACGTGGCGCATGTAAGCGACGAAGTTTTCGTCACGGCACTGCGTCTTGGCGGCTTCGTCGGAGATCTTCGCCACCGGCGAGCCGTTGCAGTCGGTCATTTTAAGCACGATGTTCATCGGTGCCACGCCGGGGATGTCGCACGTCAGGTTGGTACCGATGCCAAAGCTGACGTTGATGCGCCCGCGCAAGGCACGGAAGATTTCCAGCGAGCGGGTCAGGTTCAGGCCATCGGAGAACACCAGGGTCTTGGTCATCGGGTCGATACCGAGCTTCTGATAATGGGCGATGGCCTTTTCCGCCCAGGCCACCGGCTCGCCCGAATCGTGGCGCAGGCCATCGAACAGCTTGGCGAAGTACAGGTCGAAATCCTTCAGGAAGGCATCCATGGTGATGCAGTCGGTCAGGGCGATGCCGAGCAGCCCACGGTACTCGCGCACCCAGCAGTCCAGAGCGGCGATCTGGCTGTCGATCAGCCGTGGGCCTAGCTGCTGGTGGGCCATGATCCATTCGTGGGCCATGGTGCCCAGGGGCTTGATATCCAGCTTCCATGCCAGGTCGACGTTGCTGGTGCCGACGAAGCGGCCCGGGAACTCATCGCGCAGCACCCGCACCACGTCTTCCTGCACGCGGCTGGAGAAGCGCCGGCGGGTGCCAAAGTCGGCCACCTGCAGTTCGGCCAGTTCGTCGTCGCTGGCGTGGGCGCGCAGCCAGTCGAACTTGCCATATAGCTGGTCGCGGGCTTCGGCCAGGCGCATGCGCGGGTGCAGGTGGCGGTTGCGCACTTCGCTGATGATGGCCAGCAGCGGCACTTCGAACAGGATCACATGCAGCCATGGGCCTTTCAGGCGCAGGAACAGTTGGTCGTTCTCGATGCCGATGCGCACATAGCGCAGGTTGAAGCGGAACAGGCGCAGGAAGCGCAGGAAGTCCGGCTTGAGGAAGCTGATGCGCTCGAGGAAGGCCAGTTGGCCGTCATCCAGGGTCAGCTCGCTGAGCAGCTCGAGCTGGTTGCGGATCTCGCCCAGGTAGGGGCGCAGGTCCTCGCCGTTGCGGCAGCGAAACTCCCATTCGACATCGGCGTCCGGGTAGTTGTGCAGGACGCCCTGCATCATTGTGAGCTTGTAGAAGTCGGTGTCGAGCAGGTTGTGCACGATGCGCTCGGCGAATGCGCTCTCGCTCATCAGGGGGAAGCTCCAAAGCGGGCAATGGCGGCTATTGTGCCAGCCTTTTGCTTTTGCATGTGCTCACATCGCGGGGCAAGCCTGCTCCCGCATCGCCCGCGATCATGGCCGCGACAGGTAATTTACCGTGCGCCAGCTAGCCTTCAAACAGTGCTCCCTGTAGCAGTCGCGCACCAGTGGTGTGCAGTTCGGTGACGTCCGCTGTTACAGCGCGGTTGCACGTTAACACTTGCGAGGGTTGCAATGATGGCGGGCGCTGGTTGCTCCTTGTCTAGGCGTGTGGGTGCCACTTGCCGTGCGGCAGACGGTTGCACGCTCAATAAAGAAAAGGCCGCCGGTCGCCTCTGTTCACCCCTTGTCGTGTGTTTTCCCGGAAGACAAAACCACTGGCACGGCCCTTGCTCGGAGCACAGGGCTGAGAAGTTGTAGTGCCAACCAAAAAAAATATTCTAGGAGCACCACCTCATGTCGCAGACGTTTTACAAGAAAGGTTTCCTGGCACTGGCTGTAGCCACCGCACTGGGTGTTTCTTCGTATGTTCAGGCCGACATCAAGATCGGCGTCGCGGGCCCGATGACCGGAGCCAACGCAGCGTTTGGCGAGCAGTACATGAAAGGTGCGCAGGCCGCGGCCGACGTGATCAACAAGGCCGGCGGCGTCAACGGCGAGAAGATCGTGCTGGTCAAGGGCGATGACGCTTGCGAGCCGAAGCAGGCAGTATCCGTGGCCAACCGCCTGGTCGACCAGGACAAGGTGGCGGGCGTGGTCGGTCACTTCTGCTCCTCCAACACCATCCCCGCTTCCGAGGTTTACGATGAGGCCGGCGTGATCGCCATCACTCCCGGCTCCACCAACCCGCAGGTGACCGAGCGCGGCCTGTCCGCGATGTTCCGCATGTGCGGCCGTGACGACCAGCAGGGCATCGTTGCCGGCAACTACATTGTCGACGTGCTCAAGGGCAAGAAGGTGGTGGTGCTGCACGACAAGGACACCTATGGCCAGGGTCTGGCCGACGCCACCAAGGCCCAGCTGATCAAGCGCGGCGTCACCCCGGTGCTGTACGAGGGCCTGACCCGCGGCGAGAAAGACTTTAGCGCCGTGGTCACCAAGATCCGCGCCGCAGGTGCCGATGTCGTTTACTTCGGCGGCCTGCACCCGGAGGCAGGCCCTCTGGTGCGCCAGCTGCGCGAGCAGGGCCTGAAGGACGTGGCATTCATGTCCGACGACGGCATCGTCACCGACGAACTGGTGGCCACCGCCGGCGGCGCCCAGTACACCAATGGCGTGTACATGACCTTCGGCGCCGACCCGCGCCTGCTGCCCGACAGCAAGGCGGTGGTCGAGGAGTTCCGCAAGAACGGCACCGAGCCTGAAGGCTACACCCTGTATGCCTACGCCTCGGTCCAGGCCCTGGCCGCCGCGTTCAACGGCGCCAAGTCGAACAAGGGCGAGGACGCCGCCAAGTGGCTCAAGGCCAACCCGGTCAAGACCGTCATGGGCGAGAAGAAGTGGGACAGCAAGGGCGACCTGACCGTCTCCGACTACGTGGTCTACCAGTGGGATGCCAACGGCAAGTACCACCAGCTGGAAAAACAAAAATAACAATGGCATCCGGCCCGGGCGCGCGATGCCCCGGGCCGTTGCCCCGCGGTACCTGTCTTTGTCAGTAGATGTGCACAGTTCTGCGCTGCGAGGGCCGCTGCATCCGGGCCCTGCGTGGTCGGCGCTCGTGCAATCTCAATCAGGTGAGATTGCGTTATGGATGGTATTTTCCTGCAGCAACTGGTCAACGGCCTGACCCTCGGGTCGGTCTATGGCCTGATCGCCATCGGCTACACAATGGTCTATGGCATCATCGGCATGATCAACTTCGCGCACGGCGAGGTGTACATGATCTCCGCGTACCTCGCGGCGATCAGCCTGGCATTGCTGGCCTACTTCGGTATCGAGTCGTTTCCGCTGCTGATGCTGGGCACCCTGTTGTTCACCATCGTCGTCACCGGCGTCTACGGCTTCACCATCGAACGCATCGCCTACAAACCCCTGCGCAACTCCACTCGCCTCGCGCCCTTGATCAGCGCCATCGGCATTTCGCTGATCCTGCAGAACTACGCGCAGATCAGCCAGGGTGCCCGCCAGCAAGGCGTACCGACCCTGCTTGAAGGCGCCATGCGTGTCGAAGTGGGCACCGGTTTCGTGCAACTGACCTACACCAAGATCTTCATCCTGGTGGCTGCCTTCGTCGGCATGGCACTGCTCACCTACGTGATCAAGTACACCAAGCTCGGGCGCATGTGCCGGGCCACGCAACAAGACCGCAAGATGGCCTCGATCCTGGGCATCAATACCGACCGGGTAATCTCCTACGTGTTCGTCATCGGTGCGGTGATGGCCGCGCTGGCCGGCGTGCTGATCACCATGAACTACGGCACCTTCGATTTCTACGCCGGCTTCATCATCGGTATCAAGGCCTTCACCGCCGCGGTGCTCGGCGGCATTGGCTCGTTGCCGGGGGCCATGCTTGGCGGGATCATCCTGGGGATTTCCGAATCGTTGTTCTCCGGCCTGATCAACTCCGACTACAAGGACGTGTTCAGCTTCTCGCTGCTGGTGATGATCCTCATCTTCCGTCCCCAAGGCCTGCTGGGTCGCCCGCTCGTGGCTAAGGTGTGAACATGTCCGCTGCCAATACTGCCCCTGCTTCGCAAACCAAGGGTTTCGACCTTAAACGCAGCCTGCTGGAGACCCTCGTCGCCGGCCTGCTGGCCCTTATCGTCTTCGGCCCCGTCGTCGGCGTGGTGCTCGATGGCTACACGTTCAACGCCGAACCCGCCCGCGTCGCCTGGCTGGTCGGCGGCGTGATGGTCGGGCGATTCATCCTCAGCCTGTTCCTGCAAACGCCGACCGGCCAACGCATGCTTCAGGGCTTCGACAGCGGCGGCTCGGGCGTGCATGTGCTGGCGCCGAACTACAAGTCGCGCCTGCGCTACATCATCCCGGCGCTGATCGTTATCGCCATCGTGTTCCCGATCTTTGCCAACAAGTACCTGCTGACCGTGGTCATCCTCGGCCTGATATATGTGTTGCTGGGGCTGGGCCTGAACATCGTGGTCGGTCTGGCCGGCCTGCTTGATCTGGGCTATGTGGCGTTCTACGCCATCGGTGCCTACGGCCTGGCGCTGGGCTATCAATACCTGGGCCTGGGCTTCTGGAGCGTGCTGCCACTGGCGGCCATCGCCGCGGCGCTGGCGGGGTGCATCCTCGGCTTTCCGGTGTTGCGCATGCATGGCGACTACCTGGCCATCGTCACCCTCGGCTTCGGTGAGATCATCCGCCTGGTGTTGAACAACTGGCTGTCGTTCACCGGCGGCCCCAACGGCATGCCGGCGCCGTCGCCGACCTTCCTGGGTCTGGAGTTCGGCCGCCGGGCCAAGGATGGCGGGGTGCCGATCCACGAGTTCTTCGGCTTCGAATACAACGCCAACCTCAAGTTCGTGTTCATCTACGCGGTGCTGTTCCTGGTGGTGCTGGCGGTGCTCTACGTCAAGCACCGGCTGACCCGCATGCCGGTGGGCCGCGCCTGGGAAGCCTTGCGCGAGGACGAGATCGCCTGCCGCTCGATGGGCCTGAACCACGTACTGGTCAAGCTTTCCGCGTTCACCCTCGGCGCGTCCACCGCAGGCCTTGCCGGGGTGTTCTTTGCCACCTACCAGGGCTTCGTCAACCCATCGTCGTTCACCTTCTTCGAGTCCGCGCTGATCCTCGCCATCGTCGTGCTCGGCGGCATGGGCTCGACCGTGGGCGTGGTGATCGCGGCGTTCGTGCTGACCGTGGCGCCGGAGCTGCTGCGCAGCTTCTCCGAATACCGTGTGCTGCTGTTCGGCGTGCTGATGGTGCTGATGATGATCTGGCGACCGCGGGGGCTGATCCGCATCAGCCGTACCGGCGTGGTCCCGCGTAAAGGAGTGGCGCCATGAGCGACGAAGTCATTCTGTCTGTAGACAACCTGATGATGCAGTTCGGTGGGATCAAGGCGCTCAGCGATGTCAGCCTGCAGGTCAAGCGTAACCAGATTTTCGCCCTGATCGGCCCCAATGGCGCGGGCAAGACCACGGTGTTCAACTGCCTCACGGGTTTCTACAAGGCCACCGGCGGGCGGATCGAGCTGAACGTGCGCGGCAGCCACACCAACGTCATCCAGCTGCTCGGCGAGCGCTTCCGGGCGGCGGACTTCGTTTCGCCGGCACGCTTCGCCAACCGCCTGTACTACAAGATGTTCGGCGGCACCCACCTGGTCAATCGCGCCGGGCTGGCGCGCACCTTCCAGAACATCCGCCTGTTCAAGGAAATGTCGGTGGTGGAGAACCTGCTGGTGGCCCAGCACATGTGGGTAAACCGCAACCTGCTGGCCGGGGTGCTCAATACCCCGGGTTATCGCAAGGCTGAGAGCGATGCCCTCGACCATGCGTTCTACTGGCTGGAGGTGGTCGACCTGGTGGACTGCGCCAACCGCCTGGCCGGTGAGCTGTCCTACGGGCAGCAGCGCCGCCTGGAGATTGCCCGGGCCATGTGCACCCGGCCGAAGATCATCTGCCTGGACGAACCGGCTGCCGGCCTCAACCCCCAGGAAACCGAAGCGCTGAGCCGCATGATCCGCGTGCTGCGCGACGAGCATGACATCACCGTGGTGCTGATCGAGCACGACATGGGCATGGTCATGAGCATCTCCGACCACATCGTCGTGCTCGACCACGGCAACGTGATCGCCGAGGGATCACCGCAGGATATCCGCCACAACCCGACGGTGATTGCCGCCTACCTGGGTGCCGACGAAGAGGAACTGACATGAGCGCGCCCATTCTCGAGCTGAAGGACCTGGATGTGTTCTATGGGCCGATCCAGGCCCTGAAGAAGGTCTCGATGCACATCAACGAAGGTGAGACGGTGAGCCTGATCGGCGCCAACGGCGCGGGCAAGTCCACGCTGCTGATGTCGATCTTCGGCCAGCCGCGCGCGGCATCTGGGCAGATCGTCTATCGCGGCACCGACATCACCCGCAAGTCGTCGCACTACATCGCGTCCAATGGCATCGCCCAGTCCCCGGAAGGGCGCCGGGTGTTCCCCGACATGAGCGTCGAGGAAAACCTGATGATGGGCACCATCCCGATCGGCGACAAACATGCAGACCAGGACATGCAGCGCATGTACGAGCTGTTCCCGCGGCTCAAGGAACGGCGCAACCAGCGGGCCATGACCATGTCCGGGGGCGAGCAGCAGATGCTGGCGATTGCCCGGGCGCTGATGAGCCGGCCCAAGCTGTTGCTGCTCGATGAGCCGTCGCTGGGCCTGGCGCCGATCGTGGTCAAGCAGATCTTCTCGACCCTGCGCGAGCTGGCGCAGACCGGGATGACCATTTTCCTGGTCGAGCAAAATGCCAACCATGCATTGAAGCTGTCGGACAGGGCCTATGTGATGGTCAACGGGCAGATTCGCATGACCGGGACTGGGCAGGAGCTGTTGGTCAACGAGGAGGTGCGTAACGCCTACCTGGGCGGGCACTGATCCAGCACTGGGGCCGCAGCGCGGCCCTTTCGCCGGCAAGCCGGCTCCCACAGGGGTGGTGCTTGGCTTGAGGGCCATGCAACCGGAGTGGGAGCCGGCCTGCCGGCGAAGGGGGCTGCCATGCAGCCCCAACCCAAGTCAGTCGAGATGTGGACAAGTTGTCGCATATCTTTCTCGAAGCACTCCATAACTCCCACGCAAGCTATTGTTTCCACAGCTGGAAAACTTTCCACGGATTATGTGGAACCGCCTGTGGAAAACATGGTGGCACCTTGCTCAAGCCCTTGTATACCGCAGCCTCCAAGGATCTGTTCGTTTTTTGATCAGGTCTTGCTTGTGCATGATTTATCGAGGGTTTTTAGCAGCAGCGCGGTTCATCCACAGCTATCTGAGTTCTGTGGATAAGTCTGTGAAAAAACTTTGGACAGACCGCCGCAGACGGCAGGTTGAAAGCGTTGCGCCATCACGGGCAGATGTCCACAGCAAGCAAAGGTTCCCTGGAACCGACAAGTTGCCCCCAATCTGTGGGGAAAGCCTTGTGGATAAGATGCGCATAGCCTGACGAAAGCCCCCAATCACGGGGCTTTTCAGCGTCTGTACGTTTTTTGACCAGTGGCTGAAACGGTTGTCGACAACGCTTGCGCCGGGCATGCTGCAAGGCCTGCCGAGCACACCCAAGGAGAAGAGCATGACGTCCACCGTATTCATCACTGGCGCGACTTCCGGTTTCGGTGAGGCCACCGCCCGCCGTTTCGCCGATGCTGGCTGGAAGCTGGTGCTCACCGGTCGCCGCAAGGAGCGCCTGGATGCGCTGTGCCAAGAACTCTCGGCCAAGACCGAGGTGCATGGGCTGGTGGTCGATGTGCGTGATCGCCAGGCCATGGAGGCCGCCATCGCCAGCCTGCCGCCGAGCTTCGACAAGCTCCAGGGCCTGGTCAACAATGCCGGCCTGGCACTGGGTGTGGATGCGGCGCAAAACTGCAGCCTGGACGACTGGGAAACCATGGTCGACACCAACATCAAAGGCCTGATGTACACCACCCGCCTGTTGCTGCCGCGCCTGATCGCCCACGGGCGCGGCGCGTCGATCCTCAATGTCGGTTCGGTGGCGGGCAACTACCCGTACCCGGGCGCGAATGTGTATGGCGGCACCAAGGCCTTCGTCGGCCAGTTCTCGCTGAGCCTGCGCTGCGACCTGCGCGGCACTGGCGTGCGGGTCAGCAACATCGAGCCGGGGCTGTGCGAAAGCGAGTTCTCGCTGGTGCGTTTCGGCGGCGACCAGGCCAAGTACGACGCCACCTACGCTGGCGCCGAGCCGATCCAGCCGCAGGACATCGCCGAGACCATCTTCTGGATCCTCAACCAGCCGGCGCATATCAATATCAACAGCCTTGAGCTGATGCCAGTGAGCCAGGACTGGGCAGGGTTCTCGATCGACCGGTCGGCGAAAGGCTGATTCGCCGATGATCGCGGGGCAAGTCGCATCGGCGCACCGCCCCGCGATAGCGTCAGATCAGGCGCTGCAGACCGTCGAGGCAGGTCGCCAAATGATAGGGCGTGGTCGACGGCATGTCATGGCGGCTCACCGCCCCCTCGCCATCGCGGCACTCATGCCAGCCGCCTGCATGCAGGAAGCGTGACTCCAGCGCCGTGAGTTGCTCCAGCAGCCGCGCCTCGCTTCCCGGCCGCAGGGCCAGTGCCCGCAGGTACTCCGCCTGGGCCCAGATACGCTGTGTCGCGTCGATCACCTTGCCGTCCACATCCAGCATCGCCAGTACCGCAGCATCCTTCACGCCGCACTGTTCGGCGAAGTCGAAGGCCCGCTCGATGGAGGCATGCAGCGCAGTACCGCGCAGCAACTCGGAAGTGTCGAGCAGGTAGAACCATTCGAACTGGTGGCCCGGCTCGAACCAGTTATCCACAGCCCCGCGCGGCTTCTCCAGCATCAGGCCATGGGCCGGTTCGACGAACTGCGCCTGCAGCGCTTCGCACAGCTGCAGCAGCGAATCGCGAACGTCGTCGTCCTCACGTACGGCCAGCACCTGCAGGAAGGCCTCGGCCAGGTGCATCTGCGGGTTCTGCAGCGGGCCGCTGCCCAGGTCTGACCAATCCTCACCCAGGCTGGCCTCGTACAGGCCATCGTCGCGGGCGAACTGCTCGTGGATCACCTCGAGGGCGCCATTGAGCGTGGCTTCCACCAGCCCTTCGCCGACCTTGCCCAGGTAATGGGCGCAAGCGAAGACGATGAAGGCGTGGGTGTAGAGGTCCTTGCGCCGGTCCAGCGGCTTGCCCTGGGCGTCGATGCTGTAGAACCAGCCGCCGTGCTCGGCGTCGTGGAAGTGCTTCTGCAACGAACGGAACAATGCCGCGGCGCGTTCGGCCGCGCCAGGTTGTTCGATGCGGCTGCTGAACAGGTACAGCTGGCGGGCGCAGGCCATGGCGCGGTAGCGTTGCACCGGCAGTGGCCGGTGCTGGGTGTCCAGGGCTTCGTACGGCAGGGCCATGTCGGCGTTCCAGCCCGGGCCTTGCCACAGCGGCACGATGCGCTCGGCGAAGTGCTGTTGGAAATGGGTCAGTGCGGGACGGGGGTCGGACATGGTGGCGCTCGTGGACGATCGGGCAGGGCGCCATGGTAGCAGAAGTGACAAGGGGTTCGTGGGGCACCGCCGCTGCCACGATCCGGCCTGGGCGAAAATCTCAGCCGGGATTGCCCAGGCCCTGCCAGTGCCGCGCACCGACGAAGATGAAGCGCAGCTGCTGAGTGATCTTTTCCTGTGCCGTCAGCGCCTGTGCATGGCCTGGTTCGGGGCTGTCGATCAGCTCGGGCAGGGTGGCGAACACGGTCTTGACCACCAGGTCGGCCATCACCGCCAGGGCGGCGTCGTCCAGGTGCCGCCAGCGCGGCATGCGCGCAAGGTCGGTGGCCAGGTCGCTGCTGATGTCCTGGCGCAGGCGGGCGATGGCCTGGCGCACCGGTTGCGAGCCGCCGTACTGCTCGCGGGCGAGGAACAGAAATTGCGCGCGGTGGGCGGCGACCACGTCGAGGAAGATACGCACCGAGGCATCGGTGATGCCACCCAGTTCGAATTCGTTGTGGCGCACCAGGCGGATGGTCTGGCGGAAGGTGGTGTCCACCTCGGCGACCAGGGCCAGGCCCAGAGCGTCCATGTCGGGGAAGTGGCGGTAGAAACCGGTGGGCACGATGCCGGCGGCCTTGGCCACCTCGCGCAGGCTGATGCTGCCGAAACCCCGGCCGCTCTCCATGAGCAGGCAGGCGGCATCCAGCAGGGCCTGGCGGGTTTGTAGCTTCTGTTCGGCGCGCGGCAGCATGGGGCAGGCTTCTATGACTGTACGGCTGGGCATTCTGGATAGAAAAACGAAGCCCGGTCAATGGACCGGGCTTGGAGGGGAGCAGCTACCGTACGGAGGGTTGTTGTTTTCGGCCATGGCGATCAGCTCACACGGCTGAGTTCGACCAGGCGATCCGAGCCACCCTCGGCTACACGGTTGTTGCGTTCGTTGAGGCGATCGGAACCACCTTCGGCGACGCGGTCGTTGCGTTCGTTGAGGCGATCGGAACCACCTTCGGCGACACGGTCGTTGCGTTCGATCAGGCGATCGGAACCACCTTCGGCGACACGGTCGTTGCGTTCGATCAGGCGATCCGAACCACCCTCGGCGACACGGTCATTGCGTTCGATCAGGCGATCAGAGCCACCTTCGGCAACACGGTTGTTACGTTCGAGCAGGCGTTCGGCACCGCCTTCGGCCACGCGGCCTGCGCGTTCCTGCAGGCGCTCGGCGCCACCTTCTGCCAGGGTGTTCAGCGGTTGGCTGACGGTGATGGCGCTGGAGCGCGATTCGGCGCTCAGGTGCTGGTCTTCGGCTGGCAGGGCGAAGGCGTTGGCAGCAAGTACGGACAGGGTCAGGCTCAGCAGCAGATGGCGTTTCATGATTCGGTGCTCCTCTGGGGGGCTGGAAAGTGGGTACGGAGCCAATGCTACGCCCGGTAACTCCAGAGAAAAGTTCATCAGGATAATGGTAACAATCGACGGCATTGATACTGTGCGTGGAGCGCTCTGGCTCAATGTTTTCGGAGATGCGCCGAGTATTGAGGCACGCCGATTCCCCGGTAACACTGCCACGCTCCGTAGACCAAAAGCTGAGAAAATCGTCAGGAAAATCTTGGTTATCATGCTGCGCGGATTAAACCCGGCGGGTTTTCATCAGTCCGACATAATGAGTGCCATCGTCGCGCCGCCTTCCATGCAGTCAGGAGAATCACGCAATGACGCGCCCTGCCAGAATCATCGTCTGGACCTTCGCCACCCTGGCCACCCTGTTGGCAATCCTGGTGGTGGTGATCGCCACCTTCGACTGGAACCGCGTCAAGCCGCTGCTCAACGAGAAAGTCTCCGAAGCCCTGCACCGGCCTTTCGCGATCAACGGCAACCTCGCGGTGCACTGGCGCACCGAACCCGAGGAAGGCGGCTGGCGTGCCTTCGTGCCCTGGCCGCACTTCACCGCCGAAGACCTCACCCTGGGCAACCCCGAATGGCTCAAGGAGCCGCGCATGGTGGGCCTGGAGCGGGTGGATTTTCGCCTGGCGCCGTTGCCGCTGATCGTCCAGCGCATCAGCATCCCGCGTATCGACCTGGTCAAGCCCAGTGCCGGCCTCACCCGCCTGGCCGATGGCCGGGCCAACTGGGTGTTCGACTTCGGGCCCAAGGATGAGCACGAGGAGCCGTCGAAGTGGGTGCTGGATATCGGCGCGATCGGCTTCGACCAGGGCAATGTCAGCTTCGACGACCAGACCCTGAAAACCAGCATGAAGGTGCAGGTCGACCCGCTGGGCAAGCCGATCCCGTTCAGCGATATCGTCGGCAAGGCCCGCGCCGAGAAAGCCGGCAATGCCCAGGACTATGCCTTCGGCTTCAAGGCCCAGGGGCGCTACAAGGGCCAGGCGGTGGCCGGCACCGGCAAGATCGGCGGCCTGCTGGCGCTGCAGGATGCCAGCCAGCCATTCCCGCTGCAGGCCGACGTGCGCATCGGCGATACCCATGTCGCCCTTGCCGGTACCCTGACCGACCCCCGCAACCTGGGCGCCCTCGACCTGCGCCTGAAGCTGTCCGGCAGCAGTCTGGGCAACCTCTACCCGCTGACCGGCGTGACCCTGCCCGACACGCCACCCTACGCCACCGACGGCCATCTGAGCGCCAACCTGCATGCCGCCGAGGGCGCGCATTTCCGCTATGAAGGCTTCAACGGCAAGATCGGCGACAGTGATATCCATGGCGACCTGGCCTTCGTCGCCAGCCAGCCCCGGCCGAAACTGTCCGGCAACCTGGTTTCCAATCAACTGCTGTTCAAGGACCTGGCACCGTTGATCGGCGCCGATTCGAACGCCGAGCAGAAGGCCCGTGGCGGCGCCAGCAAGCAGCCGGCCAACAAGGTGTTGCCGGTAGAGGAGTTCCGCACCGAGCGCTGGCGGGCGATGGATGCCGACGTGACCTTCGCCGGCAAGCGCATCGTGCACAGCGAGAAACTACCGTTCAATGACCTGTCTGCCCACGTGATTCTCGAGGATGGCCTGCTGCGCCTGGAACCGCTGCGCTTCGGCGTGGCCGGGGGCAGCCTCGATTCCAACATCCGCCTGGACGGGCGCAGCACGCCGATGCAGGGGCGCGCCCAGCTCACCGCCCGGGGCTTCAAGCTCAAGCAGTTGTTCCCCAGCTTCGCGCCCATGCAGACCAGCTTCGGCGAGCTCAACGGCGACGCCGATATCAGTGGCCGGGGCAACTCGGTGGCGGCGCTACTCGGCACTTCCAACGGCGACCTGCGCCTGCTGATCAACGATGGCGCCATCAGCCGCAGCCTGATGGAGATCGCCGGGCTCAACGTGGGCAACTACGTGATCGGCAAGCTGTTTGGCGATGAGGAAGTGAAGATCAACTGTGCCGCGGCCGATGTCGGCATCAAGGAGGGCCTGGCGACCACCCGCCTGTTCGTTTTCGATACCGAGAACGCGATCATCTACATTAACGGAACGGCCAATTTCGCCAGCGAGCAACTGGACCTGAAGATCACCCCGGAATCGAAAGGGTTGCGGCTGTTCTCGCTGCGCTCGCCGTTGTATGTGCGCGGGCCGTTTGCCAAGCCCAGTGCCGGCGTGCAGGCAGTACCGCTGGCTTTGCGCGGTGCGGGGATGGTGGCCTTGGGTGTGGTGGCGGGGCCGGCGGCGGGGTTGCTGGCGCTGATCGCGCCGAGCAGCGGCGATGTGCCCAACCAGTGCACGCCGTTGTTGCAGCAGATGCGCGCCGGCAAGGCGCCGGCGGCGGTGAAGGCCAAGAAGTAGGGCCGCTTTGCGGCCCGATCGCTCCCACAGTTATCACCGATCGCCTGTGGGAGCCGGCTTGCCGGCGATTGGGGCGCACAGCGCCCCCAACACTACAAGCCCTGCAACAGATCCGACATATCGTCGGCGTGCTCTTCTTCCTGGGCCAGGATGTCTTCGAAGATGCGCCGCGTGGTCGGGTCTTTATCGCCGATGTACTGGATGATCTCGCGGTAGCTGTCGATGGCGATCCGTTCGGCCACCAGATCCTCCAGCACCATCTCCTTCAATGAACTGCCCGCCACGTACTGGGCATGGGAATTCTTGGTCAGGTTGTCGGGGTTGAAGTCCGGCTCGCCGCCCAGCTGTACAATGCGTTCGGCCAGCTTGTCGGCATGCTCGGCTTCCTGGGTGGCGTGCTCGAGGAACTCCTCGGCGGCGACGCTGGCCTTGATACCGCTGGCCATGAAGTAGTGACGCTTGTAGCGCAGCACGCAGACCAGCTCGGTGGCCAGCGACTCGTTGAGCAGGCGCAGGATCTTCTCGCGATCGGCGTGGTAACCCTCGGTCACCGCGCCTTGCTCGACATGCTGGCGGGCACGTTCGCGCAGGGTTTTCACATCGGTCAGTTCAACGCTCATGTTCATCTCCGAAAGGATCAGGGTGGTCATGGGGTGTCATGCGCCGTGGACGGCGTCGCTGTCTTCCTGGCGTTGCTTGCAGGTCTTGAAGCCCTTGGCGTCGACATGGCCGGTGGCGTCGAAGCGCACGTAATAGGGCTGTTGCTGGCCATCGCGGTTGAGGATGTAGTCATTGCAGGTGCCGCCGTGGGGCAGGTCGCTGACATTCGACGGGCTGCCGCCGATGGCGATGACCTTCTGCATGGTCATGCCGTGCTCCACCTGCTTGACCAGCGGCTCGTCGCGGTAGGTGACGTAGTCCACCGGGTTTTCCGGGCGGCTGCCGCAGGCGGCGAGGGTCGCGCTTGCCAGAAGGATGGCCAGGGTGTGCTTGTACATGGTCCCGCTCCTTGCTCAGGGTCTGTTCTGCTTGGAACCGCGCAGCGCGCCGGGAGTTCGATTGCGAATGACGCAGGGCACGCTGTAGTGTGGGCCGGTCGTCCATGGAAAAGGGCAGGGTGATGAGTCAGGAACTGGCCACGCGTTATCCACTGGTGCTGGTGCCGGGCATGCTCGGTTTCGTGCGGGCACTGCTGTATCCCTACTGGTTCGGCATTGTCCCGGCATTGCGCCGGGGCGGCGCGCAGGTATATCCGGTGCAGATATCGCCGCTGCATTCCAGTGAGGTGCGCGGCGAGCAGCTGTTGATCATCATCGAGGACATCTGCCAGCGGACGGGGGTCGAGAAGGTCAATCTGATCGGCCACAGCCAGGGCGCACTCAGTGCCCGCTATGCGGCGGCGAAGCGGCCAGACCGGGTGGCCTCGGTGACCTCGGTGGCCGGCCCCAACCATGGCTCGGAGCTGGCCGACCACCTTGAACGCACGGCGCCGGGCGACTCTGCCAAGGGGCGCATCCTCAAGGCCGTGCTGCATGGTTTCGCCGTGCTGCTGGGCTGGCTGGAGACCGGCTGGCGCCGGGATCCGCTGCCGATCGACGTGCATGCCTCGCACCAGTCGCTGACCAGCGCCGGGGTGGCGCTGTTCAACCAGGCTTATCCACAGGGGCTGCCCGAGGTCTGGGGCGGCGAGGGGCCGGCCGAGGTGAACGGTGTGCGTTACTACTCCTGGTCAGGCACCTTGCAGCCGGGTCGTACCGACCAGGGGTTGAACCGCTTCGACGGCAGCAATCGCTTCTGCCGTCTGTTCGCCCGTAGCTTCGTGCGCGAGAAGGGCCACTGCGACGGCATGGTCGGGCGTTTCAGCTCGCACCTGGGCCAAGTGATCGGCGACGACTATCCGCTCGACCACCTGGACATCGTCAACCAGTCCCTCGGCGCCGTGGGCAAGGGCGCCGAGCCTGTGCGGCTGTTCACCGAACATGCCGCGCGGCTCAAGGCCGCGGGGGTGTGACCGTGCGCCGTACTGGCGTTGTCCAGCGCTCGGCCAGCAGCACGCCGACCAGTGTCAGCAAACCGCCGACCAGGTGATAACTGGCCAATTGCTCGTCCAGCACCACGGCGGCGATCACCGCCGTGACCACCGGCAGCAGGTTGAAGAACAGCGTGGTGCGGCTCGGGCCCAGGCGATGCACGGCCTGCATCCATACTCGCGGCGCGACCATCGAGGCCAGCAGGCCGGCATACAGCACCAGGCCGAGGTTGTGGCCGTTCAGCCCGGTCTTCGGTGACAGCACAAACAGCGGCAGCAGCACCAGGATCGCCACCAGCACCTGCAGGTAGAGCAATTGCAGCGGCGGCAGGCGCAGCTGCCATTTCTTCAGCAGGAAGCTGTACAGCGCATAGGCGAGGGTGGCCACCAGCATCATCAGGTCGCCACTGTTCAGGCCCTGGTGCAGCAGCGTGCCGGGCTGCCCGGCCGAGACGACTTCAAGCACGCCGAAGAACGACACGATCGCGCCCAGCAGCGCGCCGTAGCTCAGGCGCTGGCCCAGCCAGGCGATGGACAGGGCCAGTGACATCAGCGGCATCAGCGAGAGGATGATGCCCATGTTGGTGGCGCTGGTGATGCTGGCGGCGAAGTACGCCAGGCTCTGGTAGATGGCCATGCCCAGCACGCCCAGCACGAACACCTTGCCCAGGTGCGGGCGGATCGCCGCGCGGTTGCGCCAGACCTGGGGCAGCAGGAACGGCGTGAACAACAGGCCGGCCAGCAACCAGCGGTAGAAGCCGATCTCGGCCGGGAAGATGGCCCCTGCGGACATCTTGGTGACAACGGTGTTGCCGGCCCAGATGAGGATGGCGATGAGGGGGAAGAGGTAGTTCATTGGGACTCTCAGGTAACGGGTGTCCCCTGCAGGAGCGGGCTTGCCTGGTCCTGCAGGGAGGGTGTGACGGCGGGTATTATCGCTTGTCTGCTTGCATGCCTATACTTCCATCCAGACAACCGACCCCGCGAAGCAGACAGCATGGCCCGCAAGTACCTCGACATTCCGCGCTTCGACCAGCTCCCGGCCCCGGTGTACTTTCGCTACGACGAATTCGGCGCCGACACCCACAGCGCCCCGCACCGTCACCCCTGGGGCCAGCTCAACTACGCGTCCCATGGCCTGATGCACCTGGACGTCGAAGGCCAGCGCTTCATCTCGCCGCCGCACTACGCCGTGTGGGTGCCGCCGGATACCGAGCATGGCTGCTACAACCCCCAGGCCATCGTCTACCGCTCGGTCTACCTTGACCGCAGCTTGTGTGCCGGGCTGCCTGCACAACCCTGCAGCCTGGTGATCAGCGACATCCTCAAGGCGATCCTCGGCGACTTCGCCCGCCGCGACCTGCGCATCGCCCGGGACGAGCGTGACCAGCGCCTGGCACAGGTGCTGCTGGACCAGTTGCACCTGGCGCAGACCCAGACCTGCTACCTGCCGTTCGCCCGCAGCGACAGCCTGCGCCAGGTGCTTGAAGGATTGCATGGCGAGCCCGGCGACAACCGCCCGCTGGCCCACTGGGCCGCGCAGGTGCATGTCAGCGAACGCACCCTGGCCCGGCAGTTCCTGCGTGAACTGGGGATGAGCTTCGGCGAATGGCGTTTGCGCCTGCGCTTTCTGCGCGCCATCGAGGCGCTCGAGGCGGGCACCGCGATCCAGGCCATCGCCTTCGACCTCGGCTACAGCAGCGCGTCGGCCTTCATCGCCATGTTCCAGCGCCAGGCCCAGTGCACGCCGGAACAGTACCGACGGCGGGCGCGGACAGAGATGTAAAAATTCTTGTCTACACTCAGCTGCGACGAGCGCGCATCCGGCGCGCAGGCAAGGAGACCACTCCATGAAGCTGCTGCACGTACCCCTGCTGGTGTTGGGCATGTTGATCGCGGGGCAAGGATTCGCCGCCACCGCGCAACAGGAAAAGATGAAGACCTGCAACGCCGACGCGACCGCCAAGGCGCTCAAGGGCGACGAGCGCAAGGCGTTCATGAGCACTTGCCTCAAGGCCAAGCCTGCCGCCACCCAGCAGGAGAAGATGAAGACCTGCAACGCCGATGCCACCACCAAGGCGCTCAAGGGCGACGAGCGCAAGACCTTCATGAGCGACTGCCTGAAGAAGAAATGACCTGCGCCTATGCCTCTGCCGTGAAGGCTGGCAGACTGCGGGACTTTCCGCTGTCTGCCGTCGAGGCTGTATGACCTTCACCCCCCGCCAGGTCACCCTGGCCAGCTGGATCATCGTCATGGCCGGCCTGTTGCTGGCGCTGCCCCTGAAGCTGCTGCCGAGCCTGCTCGCCGGCCTGCTGGTGTTCGAGCTGGTCAACATGCTCACCCCCAGGCTGCAGCCGCTGATCGCCGGGCAGCGTGCGCGCTGGCTGGCGGTGGCGCTGCTCGGCACATTGGTGGTGAGCACGCTCACCCTGCTGATTGCCGGCGCCTTCAGTTTCCTCCTGCACGAGGCCGAGAACCCCGGCGCCTCGCTGGACAAGTTCATGGGCCTGGTCGAGCGTGCCCGTGGCCAGTTGCCGCCGTTCATCGAAGCCTACCTGCCGGCCAGCGCCGCCGAGTTCAAGGTGGCCATCGGCGAATGGATCAAGAGCCACCTGAGCGACCTGCAACTGGTCGGCAAGGGCATGGCGCACATGTTCGTGACCCTGTTGATCGGCATGATCCTCGGCGCCATCGTCGCCCTGCAGCGCATCCCCGACATTTCCCGGCGCAAGCCCCTGGCCGCGGCCTTGTTCGAGCGCCTGAGCCTGCTGGTGCAGGCGTTTCGCAACATCGTCTTCGCGCAGATCAAGATCTCGTTGCTCAACACCTTCTTCACCGGCATCTTCCTTGCCGTGGTGCTGCCGCTGTTCGGCGTGCACCTGCCGCTGACCAAGACCCTGATCGTGCTGACCTTCCTGCTCGGGCTGCTGCCGGTGATCGGCAACCTGATGTCCAACACCCTGATCACCATCGTCGGCCTGTCGCTGTCGATCTGGGTGGCGATGGCGGCGCTGGGGTACTTGATCGTTATCCACAAGGTCGAGTATTTCCTCAACGCGCGGATCGTCGGCGGCCAGATCAGTGCCAAGGCCTGGGAGCTGTTGCTGGCGATGCTGGTGTTCGAGGCGGCGTTCGGCTTGCCGGGGGTGGTGGCCGGGCCGATCTACTACGCCTACTTGAAGAGCGAGTTGAAGCGGGCTGAGCTGGTCTGAGGATCACCGGGGCCGCTTTGCGGCCCTTTCGCTGGCAAGCCAGCTCCCACAGGAGAGGTGCGTACCCAGTTTTTGTGGGAGCCGGCTTGCCGGCGAAAGGGCCGCAAAGCGGCCCCAAATCGATCAGAGCACGCCGTAACGCTTGCGCGCCTCGATCGCCAGACCGCTGCCGATGCTGCCGAAGATATTGCCTTCCACATGCCGCGCATTGGGCAGCATCGCCGCCACGCTGTTGCGCAGCGCCGGAATGCCGCTGGAGCCGCCGGTGAAGAACACCGTGTCCACCTGGCTTTCGCTCACGCCCGCCTTGGCCAGCAGTTCACTCACGCTGCCGCGCACGCGCTCGAGCAAACCGTCAATTGCATCTTCGAACAGTGCCCGGGTCAGCTCGGCCGACAGCTGCGGCTCGATCCGGCCAAAGTCGATGCTCCGGCTGTCGCGCTCGGTCAGCTCGATCTTGCTGGCCTCCACCTCCATCGCCAGCCAGTGCCCGGCGCGCTGCTCGATCAGCTTGAACAGGCGGTCGATACCCAGGGTGTCCTCGATGTCGTAGCGCATGCTGCCCAGGGCCAGCTGCGACTTCTGCGCATACAGGGCGTTGATGGTGTGCCAGGTGGCCAGGTTGAGGTGGTAGCTGGTGGGCATCAGCGCGCCGCTTTTCATCCGGCTGCCATAGCCGAACAGCGGCATCACACCCTGCAGGCTCAGCTGCTTGTCGAAGTCGGTACCGCCGATGTGCACGCCGCCGGTGGCGAGGATGTCGTCCTGGCGCTCGGCCACCAGGTGGCGCTCGGGCGACAGGCGGATCAGGGTAAAGTCCGAGGTACCACCGCCGATATCCACAATCAGCACCAGCTCTTCACGGCTGATGCCCGACTCGTAGTCGAACGCCGCAGCGATCGGCTCGTACTGGAACGACACGTCCTTGAAGCCGATCTTGCGCGCAACTTCCGCCAGGGTATCCTCGGCCTCCTGGTCGGCGGCCGGGTCTTCGTCGACGAAAAATACCGGGCGGCCGAGCACCACCTGGTCGAATTCGCGGCCGGCATCGGCTTCGGCGCGCTTTTTCAGCTCGCCGATGAACATGCCCAGCAGGTCCTTGAACGGCAGGGCGCTGCCCAGCACGCTGGTGTCGTGCTTGATCAGCTTGGAGCCCAGCAGGCTCTTGAGCGAGCGCATCAGGCGGCCTTCGTAGCCTTCCAGGTACTCGTGCAGGGCCAGGCGGCCGTACACCGGGCGACGTTCCTCGATATTGAAGAAGACCACCGACGGCAGGGTGATCTTGCCGTCTTCCAGGGCGATCAGCGACTCGGCGCCAGGGCGGTGCCAGCCGACCGTGGAGTTGGAGGTACCGAAGTCGATGCCGAGGGCACGGGCCGGGGATACGTCAGACATGGAGAAAGCTTCCGGAGGCAAAACGGCCGCGCAGTTTATGCCGTTCTGCGGCTAAATCAAGACCGGTCGTCTGCGATAGCGCAACCCCGGATGAGCCTTGAAAGGCTATGCTTGACCCCAATCTTCAGTAGCAATACGTACATTCACATCGGTGATCCATAGATGGACTTCAAAGACTATTACAAGATACTCGGCGTCGAGGCGAGCGCGGACGACAAGGCGATCAAGGCCGCGTACCGCAAGCTCGCGCGCAAGTATCACCCCGACGTCAGCAAGGAGCGTGACGCCGAGGACAAGTTCAAGGAGGCCAACGAGGCCTACGAAGTGCTTGGCGACAAGGACAAGCGCGCCGAGTACGACGAAATCCGCAAATACGGCGGCCAGCATGGCCGGCCGTTCCAGGCGCCGCCTGGCTGGGAGTCTCGCAGCGGTGGTGGCGGTGGTTTCGAAGGTGGCGATTTTTCCGATTTCTTCAGCTCGATCTTCGGCGCCCGGGGTGGCAACCCCTTCGGTGGCGGCGGTGGCCGGCAACAACGCAGTGCCGGCAGGCGAGGGCAGGACGTGGAACTGGAACTGGCGGTGTTCCTCGAGGAAACCCTGAACAAGGAATCCAAGCAGATCAGCTTCCAGGTGCCGCAGACCAACGCTGCCGGCCAGCGCACCGGGTTCACCACCAAGACCCTGAACGTGAAGATCCCCGCCGGTGTGACCGACGGCGAGCGCATCCGCCTCAAGGGCCAGGGCGCGCCGGGCGTGGGCGGCGGGGCCAACGGCGATTTGTTCCTGACCATCCGCATGGCACCGCACCCGCTGTTCGATGTCGAAGGTCATGACCTGATCATTACCGTGCCGCTGGCACCGTGGGAGGCGGCACTCGGCGCCAAGGTGGCCGTGCCGACTCTGACCGGCAAGATCAACCTGACCATCCGCCCCGACAGCCAGAGCGGCCAGCGCCTGCGGGTCAAGGGCATGGGCCTGTTGAACAAGCAGGGCGAGCGCGGCGACCTGTACGCCCAGCTGAAGGTAGTGATGCCTGCCCAATCCGATGACGCAGCGCGCGCATTGTGGACCCAGCTCTCCGAGAAAGCCGCGTTCAACCCGAGGACTCAATGGAGTAAGTGATCATGAGCAGCACCCTGATCGTTCAACTGGACATGCGTACCCTTTGCCAGGAAGCCGACCTCACGGCCGATTGCGTGATCGAGATCGTCGAGCACGGCATTGTTGAACCTTCGGGGCGAACGCCGGAGGAATGGGTGTTCGACGACCGCGCGCCGGTCACCCTCAAGCGTGCGGTGAAGCTGCATGATCAGCTGGAGCTGGAGTGGGAAGGGGTGGCCCTGGCGCTTGAGCTGCTGGAAGAGGTACAGCAGTTGCGCAGCGAGAACCACATGCTGCGCCAACGGTTGGGCCGGTTTACCCAGATGTAAACGTTGTGGGGCCGCACGGCGGCCCCTCGGGCTTCACGGCTGTGCCCCAGGATCGAGCATCAATTGCATGAAGGTCAGGTCCAGCCACCGGCCGAACTTCACCCCTACCTGCGGCATCTGCCCGGTCACCACGAACCCCAACCGCTCGTGCAGGCGCACCGACGCGGCATTGCCGCTCTCGATGGCGGCGACCATCACATGCTTGCCACAGCCCCTGGCCCGTTCGACCAGCGCTTCCATCAGCACCGGGCCCAGACCTTTGCCGCGCTGGTCTGCACGGATGTACACCGAATGTTCGACCGTATGGCGGAAGCCCTCGAAGGGGCGCCAGTCGCCGAATGAGGCGTAACCCAGCACGCCGCTGTCATCCACCGCGACCAGGATTGGATAACCCTGCTGCGCGCGGGCCTCGAACCAGGCCAGGCGATTGGCCAGGTCCACCGGGGTTTCGTTCCAGATCGCCGTGGTGTTGGCCACGGCGTCGTTGTAGATGTCGAGGATGCCCGGCACGTCGTCGATCAGGGCGTCGCGGATCTGGTAACTCATGACAGCGTCTCGCAAGGGAAGTGGTTGCAGATTAAATGGTAACCAGGCCGCGCACACCTTCAGCCTGCATGTTTTCGCCGCGGCCGCGCTGGACGATCTCGCCGCGGGCCATGACCAGGTACTGGTCGGCCAGTTCCTCGGCGAAATCATAGAACTGCTCCACCAGCAGGATGGCCATGTCGCCACGGTCGGCGAGCTTGCGGATCACCGCGCCGATCTCCTTGATCACCGACGGCTGGATGCCTTCGGTAGGTTCGTCGAGGATCAACAGGCGCGGGCGGCTGGCCAGGGCGCGGCCGATGGCCAACTGTTGCTGCTGGCCGCCAGAGAGGTCGCCGCCACGGCGTTGTTTCATCTGCTCCAGCACCGGGAACAGTTCGTAGATGAAGGCCGGCACATCCCGTGCCTCGCGGGCGGGGAAGCGCGACAGGCCCATCAGCAGGTTTTCCTCGACAGTCAGGCGCGGGAAGATCTCGCGGCCCTGGGGCACGTAGGCGATACCGGCCTGGACCCGTTGCTGGGGCTTGAGCGTGGTGATCGGCTTGCCTTCCCATTCCACGTGGCCCTCGCGGGCTGGCAGCAGGCCCATCAGGCAGCGCAGCAGGGTGGTCTTGCCCACGCCGTTGCGGCCCAGCAGGCAGGTGACCTCGCCGACCTTGGCCTCGAAGGACAGGCCGCGCAGGATGTGGCTGCCGCCGTAGTACTGGTGCAGGGTGTCGATTTTCAGCATGTCATGTCCCTGTTGGTTTTTACCTCGCCTGCACCGGCCTCATCGCCGGCAAGCCGGCTCTCACAGGACAGCACAGCTTTCGAATCCTGTGGTTGTCCTGTGGGAGCCGGCTTGCCGGCGATGAGGCCGGTGCAGATAACGAAGATCAGCGGCCCAGATAAACCTCGACCACCCGCTCATCCTCCTGCACCTGCGCCAGCGACCCTTCGGCCAGCACACTCCCCTGATGCAGCACCGTCACATGGTCGGCAATGCTGCCGACGAAGCCCATGTCATGCTCCACCACCATCAGCGAATGCCTGCCCGCCAATGATCGGAACAGCTCGGCGGTGAACTCGGTCTCGGCATCGGTCATCCCCGCCACCGGCTCGTCGAGCAGCAGCAGCTTCGGCTCCTGCACCAGCAGCATGCCGATCTCCAGGAACTGCTTCTGCCCGTGGGACAACAACCCCGCCTGGCGCTGGGCCAGGGGCAGCAGTCGCAGGGTGGCCAGCACCTCGTCGATGCGCTGGCGCTGCTCGCCGCTCAAGCGTGCCAGCAGGCTGGCCCACACCGACTTGTCGGCCTTGAGCGCCAGCTCCAGGTTCTCGAACACCGTCAGCGCCTCGAATACCGTGGGCTTCTGGAACTTGCGGCCGATGCCGGCCTGGGCGATCTGGCATTCGCTCATGCGGGTCAGGTCGAGGGTGTCGCCGAAAAACGCGGTACCTGTGTCGGGGCGGGTCTTGCCGGTGATCACGTCCATCATCGTGGTCTTGCCGGCGCCGTTGGGGCCGATGATGCAGCGCAGCTCGCCGACGCCGATGTACAGGTTGAGGTCGTTGAGCGCCTTGAAGCCATCGAAGCTGACGCTGATGCCTTCCAGGCTCAGCACCGTGCCATGGCGGGTGTCGAGCCCGGCCTCGCGGCGCCGGCCCAGGCCGATGGCTTCGCGACCGCTGCCGACCTGGTCGAAGATCGGTTCCAGCATGAATTCCGGATGCACCGGGGGCACGCTTCTCATCGCTGGCTCCTTTTCTTCACAAGGCCGACCACGCCCTTGGGCAGGTACAGGGTGACGAGGATGAACAGCGCGCCGAGGAAGAACAGCCAGAACTCGGGGAACGCCACGGTGAACCAGCTCTTCATGCCATTGACCAGGCCGGCACCGAGCAGCGGCCCGATCAACGTGCCGCGCCCGCCGAGTGCCACCCACACGGCGGCCTCGATGGAGTTGGTCGGTGACATCTCGCTGGGGTTGATGATGCCCACCTGCGGCACGTACAGCGCCCCGGCCAGGCCGCACAGCACGGCACTGAGCACCCACACCAGCAGCTTGAAGCCGCGCGGGTCGTAGCCGCAGAACATCAGGCGGTTCTCGGCGTCGCGCACGGCGGTGAGCAGGCGCCCGAACTTGCTCTGGGTCAGGCGCCAGCACAGGTACAGGCTGGCCAGCAGCAGACCGACTGTCAGCAGGAACAGCACCGCCCGGGTGCCCTGGGCGGCGATGTCGAAACCGAGGATGGTGCGGAAGCTGGTGAAGCCGTTGTTGCCGCCAAAGCCGGTCTCGTTGCGAAAGAACAGCAGCATCCCGGCAAAGGTCAGGGCCTGGGTCATGATCGAGAAGTACACGCCCTTGATCCGCGAGCGGAAGGCGAAGAAGCCGAACACCAGCGCCAGCAGCCCCGGTGCCAGCACGATCAGGCACAGCGCCCAGGCGAAGTGCTGGGTGCCGGCCCAGTACCAGGGCAGCTCGCTCCAAGACAGGAAGGCCATGAAGCCCGGCAGACCATCACCGGCCGCCTGGCGCATCAGGTACATGCCCATGGCATAGCCGCCAAGGGCAAAGAACAGGCCGTGGCCCAGCGACAGCAACCCGGCGTAGCCCCACACCAGGTCCAGGGCCAGGGCGACGATGGCGTAGCAAAGAATCTTGCCGACCAGGGTCAGGGTATAGGCCGAGACCTGCAAGGCGTGCCCGTCGGGCAGCAGCGACAGCAGCGGCAGGGCCAGCAGCACCAGGACGACAACGGCGCCGACGGCCAGCGACACCCGGGTGCCGGCCTTGCGCGTGGCAGTGACAATCAATGGCTGGTTCATCAGTCGATTACCCGTCCCTTGAGGGCGAACAGGCCTTGCGGGCGCTTCTGGATGAACAGAATGATCAGCGCAAGGATGAGGATCTTGCCCAGCACCGCACCGATCTGCGGCTCCAGCAGTTTGTTGGCGATGCCCAGCCCGAAGGCCGCCCACAGGCTGCCGGCCAGCTGGCCGACACCACCGAGCACCACCACCAGGAACGAGTCGATGATGTAGCTCTGGCCCAAGTCCGGGCCGACGTTGCCGACCTGGCTCAGGGCCACGCCGCCGAGCCCGGCGATGCCCGAGCCGAGGCCGAAGGCGAGCATGTCCACGCGCCCGGTGGACACCCCGCAACAGGCCGCCATGTTGCGGTTCTGGGTGACCGCGCGCACGTTCAGGCCCAGCCGTGTGCGGTTGAGCAGCAGCCAGGTGAGCAGCACCACGGCGAGGGCGAAGCCGATGATCACCAGGCGGTTGTACGGCAGCACCAGGTTGGGCAGCACCTGGATGCCGCCGGACAGCCAGGCCGGGTTGCTTACCTCGACGTTCTGCGCGCCGAAGAGCAGGCGCACGGCCTGGATCAGGATCAGGCTGATGCCCCAGGTGGCCAGCAGGGTTTCCAACGGGCGGCCATACAGGTGGCGGATCACCGTGCGCTCCAGGGCCATGCCGACCCCTGCGCTGACGGCGAATGCCACCGGCAGGGCGATCAACGGGTAGAACTCGATGGCACTCGGAGCGTAGCGCTGCAGCAGCACCTGGACCATGTAAGTGCTGTAGGCGCCGAGCATCAGCATCTCGCCGTGAGCCATGTTGATCACCCCGAGCAGGCCGAAGGTGATCGCCAGGCCCAGCGCGGCCAGCAGCAGGATCGAACCCAGCGACAGGCCACTGAAGGCCTGGCCGAGCAGCTCGCCAACCAGCAGCTTGCGCTGCACCTGGGCCAGGCTGGTTTCGGCTGCGGTGCGCACGGCGGCGTCGGGTTCGGCGCCGGGTTGTAGTAGCGCTTCGAGGCGGGTGCGGGCCAGCGGGTCGCCGGTTTCGCCGAGCAGGCGCACGGCGGCCAGGCGTACCGCGGGCTCGCTGGCGCCCAGTTGCAGATTGGCCAGGGCCAGGCCGAGGGCGGCGTGCACGGCGGCGTCGGGTTCGGCGGCAAAGCGTCGGTCGAGGAAGGCCATCTGTGCCGGTTGCGCGGATTTTTGCAGTTGCTGGGCGGCGGCCAGGCGCACGTTGGTTTGGTCGCTGAGTAACTGATGGCTGGCCAGGGCGTTATCGATCAGGCCGCGCAGGCGGTTGTTCAGGCGCAGTTTGCGGGTGTCATTTTCTGCGATGCGGCCTTGGCGCAGGTTTTCCAGCAGCGGCAGGCGGGCGGCATCGGGTTGCGCGGCCCAGGTTTCGAGCAGGCGCGCCTGTTCAGCGGGCTTGGCGCTGAGGAAGAATTCGCCTTCGCTGGCTTGGGTGGCCAGGGGCAGTAGCAGTAGAAAGGTGAGCAGGAATCTGAACATGCGGGCAGTCCTGGAAAATCGGCGGTGGATTCATCGCCGGCAAGCCGGCTCCCACAGGTCCAACAAAGAATTCGGAAGCTGTGCTGTACCTGTGGGAGCTGGCTTGCCAGCGATAGGGCTGCGCAGCAGCCCCAGTGCACTCAGTTACCCTTCACCGCATAATCCGGCCGCTTGTCATTACCCGGAATGAACGGGCTCCAAGGCTGCGCCCGCAGCGGCTGCTCGGTTTCCCACACCACACTGAACTGCCCGTCATCCTGAATCTCGCCGATCATCACCGGCTTGTGCAGGTGGTGGTTGGTCTTGTCCATGGTCAGGGTGAAGCCCGACGGTGCCTTGAAACTCTGCCCGGCCAGTGCTTCACGCACCTTGTCGACGTCGGTGGACTTGGCTTTCTCGGCGGCCTGCGCCCACATGTGGATGCCCACGTAGGTGGCTTCCATCGGGTCGTTGGTCACCGCCTTTTCAGCGCCTGGCAGGCCCTTGGCCTTGGCGTAGGCCTTCCAGTCGGCGACGAACTTCTGGTTCACCGGGTTATCCACCGACTCGAAGTAGTTCCACGCGGCCAGGTGCCCCACCAACGGTTTGGTGTCGATGCCGCGCAGCTCTTCTTCGCCCACCGAGAACGCCACCACCGGTACGTCGGTGGCCTTCAGGCCCTGGTTGGCCAGTTCTTTGTAGAACGGTACGTTGGAGTCGCCGTTGACCGTGGAAATCACTGCCGTCTTGCCGCCGGCGGAGAACTTCTTGATGTTGGCAACGATGGTCTGGTAATCGGCGTGGCCGAACGGCGTGTACACCTCTTCGATGTCCTTGTCGGCCACGCCTTTGCTGTGCAGGAAAGCGCGCAGGATCTTGTTGGTGGTGCGCGGGTAGACGTAGTCGGTGCCCAGCAGGAAGAAGCGCTTGGCGCTGCCGCCGTCTTCGCTCATCAGATATTCCACCGCCGGGATCGCCTGCTGGTTGGGCGCGGCACCGGTGTAGAACACGTTCGGCGACATCTCTTCGCCCTCGTACTGCACCGGGTAGAACAGCAGGCCGTTGAGCTCTTCGAACACTGGCAGCACCGACTTGCGCGACACCGAGGTCCAGCAGCCGAACACCACCGCGACCTTGTCCTGGGTCAGCAGCTGGCGGCTCTTTTCAGCGAACAGCGGCCAGTTGGACGCCGGGTCGACCACCACCGGTTCGAGCATCTTGCCGTTCACGCCACCCTTGGCGTTGATCTCGTCGATGGTCATCAGCGCCATGTCCTTGAGCGAAGTCTCGGAAATGGCCATGGTCCCGGACAGCGAATGCAGGATGCCGACCTTGATGGTCTCGGCGGCCTGGATGCTCCAGCTCAGGCCCATCGCGGCGACCGATGCGCTGAGGGTGAAGGCCTTGATCAGACTGCGTCGCTTCATGTGCTCACTCCGATGTGATGGTGGGTGTTGGCCAGATCGGAGATTGCAAGGGCTGTGCCGAGCGATGGAAGGTGCGTGATAGAGCGGTTGTGCGACGAATCGGGGCGCAGGGTGGGGCCAGGATGGTGCTTGCTGCACAGGCCTGCACAGGATTGGGGCCGGGGGCGATGAACACTTTTGACACATAAGCGGTACTTGAGTACCGTGCCGCACCGCAGTAGTTTCTGCGGTTCGGGATTGGCGTCCCGGATACAGAGAGCGGGCACTTTCAAAAGTGTCCTGCATGGCTGCACCCGTTATGGGCGGAGCCGTGTGTGGGAGCCTTCGGGCTCACCGGCTCTCTCTGTCCGGCACGCCAACCCGCACGGCTCCGTCCACCCATATTGGCGTGTGGGTGCGGAGCGTCATTACGGAGAGCCGCAAGGAGATGCACCATGCTCAAGAAGATCGTTCCAGATCCACCGTTCGTATTTATCGAGATCGCCACCTTTCATCGAGAGGTGCAGCCATGAACCAGGAATCGCTGGTCAACCTCACCCCGCGCAAATCACGTCCGGTCACCGCCAGTTCCCACTTTGGCACCTGCAATCACGCCCACGCGCCGATGCTCTCGGTACAGGCCGGGGTCGATAGCGAGGATGCGCTGGTGTGTGCCGTGGCGGCGTTGAAGGCGGCCTATGAAACCAATGCCGCGGCATTGGAGAAGGCCGCAGATCCGTTGCGCAGTTTGCTGACGGCAACGGAGAATTCGCTGGAGAAGGGGTTGGCGTTGGCTGAGGCTGTGCTTGAAGGGTTGGAGCACGGCTGACAATCGCCGGGGCCGCTGTGCGGCCCAATCGCCGGCAAGCCGGCTCCCACAGGTACTGCGCAATCCTGACCCTGTGGGAGCTGGCTTGCCAGCGAAAGGGCTGCGCAGCAGCCCCCTGCGATCAGCGGCTCGACGCGCCTCTCACCGCATTGCGCGGCTGACGCCTGCTGCGCACAAACTGATAGGTCACCGCCAGGATCACAAACCAGATCGGCGTCACCACCAGCGCCGAGCGCGTATCGGCCTCCAGGCTCAGCAGCACCAGGATGCCGGCGAAGAACACCAGGCACACGTAGCACATGAAGCGCCCGCCGGGCATCTTGTAGGTGGATTGCTCATGCAGCGCCGCACGTTGCTTGCGGTAGCTCAGGTACGACAGCAGGATCAGCGTCCACACGAACATGAACAGCACCGCCGACACCGTCGTCACCAGGGTGAAGGCTTCGATCACATTGGGTACCAGGTAGATCAGCACCGCGCCCAGCAGCAGGCAGGTGCAGGAGAAGTACAGGCCGTTGGCCGGCACGGCGCGGCGCGAGAGTTTCTCGAACGCCTTGGGTGCATCGCCCTCCTGGGCCAGGCCGAACAGCATGCGGCTGGTGGAGAACACGCCGCTGTTGGCCGACGAGGCCGCCGAGGTCAGTACCACGAAGTTGATGATGCTCGCCGCCGCCGGCAGGCCGGCCAGCACGAACAGCTCGACGAACGGGCTCTTGCCCGGCACCACGTCGCGCCATGGGGTCACGGCCATGATGGCGATCAGCGCCAGCACGTAGAACACGATGATACGGATCGGGATCGAGTTGATCGCCCGCGGCAGGGTGCGCTCGGGGTTCTTCGCTTCGGCGGCGGTGGTGCCCACCAGTTCGATGCCGACGAAGGCGAACACGGCGATCTGGAAGCCGGCGAAGAAGCCCAGCAAGCCGTTGGGGAACATGCCGCCGTCATTCCACAGGTTGGTCAGGGTGGCGGTGTGCCCGCTCGGCGACTGGAAGCCGGTGATGACCATGTACAGGCCGGTGGCGACCAGGCCCATGATGGCGATGATCTTGATCAGGGCGAACCAGAATTCCATTTCGCCGAACATCTTCACCGTCACCAGGTTCAGCGACAGCAGCAGGGCCACGCAGCTCAGCGCCGGTATCCACTGCGGCAGGTCGGGGAACCAGAATTGCGTATAGGCGGCAATGGCGACCACGTCGGCGATGCCGGTGACCACCCAGCAGAACCAATAGGTCCAGCCGGTGAAGTAGCCGGCCCAGGGGCCGAGCAGGTCGGCGGAGAAATCGATGAACGACTTGTAGTTGAGGTTCGACAGCAGCAGCTCGCCCATGGCGCGCATGACGAAGAACAGCATGAAACCGATGATCATGTAGACGAAGATGATCGACGGGCCGGCCAGGCTGATGGTCTTGCCCGAGCCCATGAACAGGCCGGTGCCGATGGCGCCGCCAATGGCGATGAGCTGGATGTGACGGTTGGTCAGGTTGCGTTGCAGGTGCTGCTCTTCGGAGGGTGTCTGGGAGGTCCGGGTCATAGGCTGCATTCCATTGAGGGTCAGTCTTTTTGTGAGCGAAAGCCGAGTAGGCTATCACGTCGCGTTCCAATCGCGGGTGTGGCAGATCGGCACGATCTTGGCGGTACGGCGCGATGCCCGACATGACTGGAGTCAATGGTTGCATGGGCTGGCCTAATCGCCGGCAAGCCGGCTCCCACAGGGATCGCATCCACCCTTGTGGGAGCCGGCTTGCCGGCGATTAGGCCGGAACAGCCAAGCAAGGCTCAGGCCCGGGCCAAGGCCCGTTGCCGCACCACCAGGCTATCCACCACCCACATCACCACCATGGACAACCCCACCAGCGGGAAGGCGACGCCCAGCAACAGCATCACCCCCACCGCCGTCTTCCAGCGCGGTAGGTCATGGCGCAGCGGCGGCACGCCGAGCCCACCGGCCGGTTTGCGCTTCCACCACATCACCAGCCCGCTTACCGAACCCAGCAGGATCATCAGGCATACCAGCAGGATGACGAGCTGGTTCAACGGCCCGAACATCTTCCCTTCGTGCAGCATCACCCCCAGCTCCGTGGCGCGGGCCACCGGGCTGTAGTCCTGCCAGCGCACGTCGGCCAGTACTTGGCCGGTGTACTGGTCGACATGCAAGGTTGCGTCGTTGCGCGGATCGTCGGCGAACACTGCGATGGTGAACACACCGTCGGCCGTGGTCGGCAGGGTGATGCTGTAGCCCGGTTCGACCTTGCGCAGGGTGGCGACATCCTCGACCTGCTGCAGGCTGACCTGCGGCGCCGCCGGGGCGTGATCCATCATGTGATGCCCGGCATGCTCGGCATGGGCGCCGGACACCGGCATCGGCGTGTTCTCCATCGCCCACGGCACGGTCTGGCGGTGGGCGCTGTTGAGGTCGCGCGCTTCTTTATCGGACTTCGGCACGTCGTTCCACATGGCCGCCGGGAAGCGGTTCCACAGGTCGGCGTACTGCTTGCCCCACAGCCCGGTCCAGGTCATGCCGCTGAGCAGCATCAACAGCAGCAGGGCCGAACCCCAGAAGCCGGTAACGGCATGCAGGTCGCGCCACAGCAAGCGGCCGCGCGCGCTGAAACGTGGCCACAGCACGCCCGCGCTGCTGCGCCCGCGTGGCCACCAGAGATAGAGGCCGGACACAACCAGGACAATGCCCCAGCCGGCCGCCAGTTCCACCAGCCGGTCACCGACCGTGCCGACCATCAGTTCGCCATGCAGAGCGCGGGCGATGGCCTGCAGGTTCTGCTTGCCATCCTGCTCGCCCAACACCTTGCCGCTGTACGGGTCGACGAAGACATTCAGTTCGCGCCCGCCGTCATGCACCACGAACTGCGCGCTGCGCTCGGCGTTGATCGCGGGCAGGTACTGGCCCACCTGCCCCTGTGGATAAGCCTGGCGCACATTGGCCAGCAGGGTGTCGGCGCTTTGCCGGTGATGGCCGGCCTCGACCACCATCAGTTCGCGGTACATCAACGGGTCAAGCTGCGGCTTGAACAGGTAGATGATCCCGGTAAGCGCCAGCAGGATCATGAACGGTGCCACGAACAGGCCGGCATAGAAATGCCAGCGCCACGCAAGGTTGTAGAAGGAAACGTTTGGTTTGCTCATGGGAGCCTCCCGTAGACCTTGATTGGGCGCGGTCAGGCCCCGCGCCCGTTTGTTGTTGTCAGAAGCTGAAGTCGACCTTGGTCCAGAAGGTCCTGCCTGGCTCGTTCACCGGCTGGGTACTGTTGGCCGGGTAGCCGAACCCGGCGTTCCCGGCCAGGTTCAGGTGCTCGGCGTAGGCCTTGTCGAACAGGTTGTCGACGCCCGCGCTGAGCTTGAGGTTGTTGTTCACCTTGTAGGCACCATTGAGGGAAAACACGCCGAAGCCGGCGCTCTTGTCGTAGTCCTTGCCCACCACGTTGCCCTGGTTCTGGGCGATGCGGTTCTGCTCGGCCACCAGGCGCCACAGGGCGCCGACGCTCCAGGTGTCGCGGCTGTAGGTCAGGCCCAGGCGGCTTTCCAAGGGCGGCATTTGCGGTAGCGCCTTGCCATCACTGCTGTTCTTGCCCCAAGCGTAGGCGAGCGTGGCGTCGGCCTTCCAGTTCTCGGTCAGCTTGTAGGCCGCGCCCAGTTCGCCGCCCATGATGCGGGCGTCGATGTTCTGCGCCTGGGAGGTGAGGTTGCCCATCATGTTGCGTTGGTAGTCGAACAGGATGTAGTCGCGGATCTGGCCAACATAGCCCGATGCCCAGGCTTCCAGACGCTCGTCGCGATACTGGATGCCGAAGTCGAGCTGGGTGGTTTTCTCCGGCTTGATGCCGTCGAAGGCGTTCACCGAGCCGGCCGGGGCGCGCTTGGGCGAGAACAGCTCCCAGTAATCGGGGAAGCGCTGGGTGTGGCCGAGGCCGATGTAAGTGGTGGCGGGGATCGCCGCCAGGTCATGCTCGTAGCGCACGAAACCGCTGGGCAGCGTGTCGGCGCGAGTGTCGCCCTCGGTGGCGCTGCCCTTGCGGAAGTCGCGGGCCGAGGCGCGGTCCAGGCGGGCGCCGGTGATCAGACGGTCCTCGCCGGTCGCATACCAGGTGAGCTCGCCGAAGGCGCCGTAGTTGTGGAAGTCGGCATCCTTGGTCCAGGGCTGGCCCTTATGCGCGTTGACCCCCATGCCGCCACGCTGGCGGTGCTCGTTGGTCTGCGCGTCGATGCCGCTGATCAGTTGCACGTCAGCCCAGCGCCAGGTGGCTTTGATCCGCGCACCCAGGGTGCGGCGGTCGACGTTGCTGACCATGGGCATGCCCATCATGCCGCTGCCCGACGGGGTGCGCAGGGTGTAGTTGTCCATCACGTGGTCGGCGTAGTTGTAGTAGACCTGCGCCTCGACCTTGTCGAGCACCTCGCCGAGGTTGGACTTCTCGAAGCGCAGCCCCAGGCTTTCACGCTTGAACTGCGAGCCGTCCATGCCACGCCCGGCGGAACGCGCCTCGCCATCGCCCTTGCCGGCGGTCAGTTCGAGCAGGGTGTCGGCGTCCGGGGTCCAGCCGAGGCTGACATCGCCGTTCCACTTGTCCCAGCGCGAAGGCACGGTGTCGCCGTTGCCGTCTTCGAAGTCGTCCGAGTGCGACTGGTTGCCGACGAAGCGCACATAGCCGAGCTGGTTGCCGGCCGCAGCGTCTAGCACTTTGTCGAAGCGGCCGTTGGAGCCGGCCAGCACGCTGCCGTTGACCCGGCTGCCGAGCTCGCCGAATTTCTCCGGCTCACGCTCGAAGAGGATGGTACCGGCCGAACCGCCCGGCCCCCAGATCACGCTTTGCGGGCCCTTGATCACGGTGAGGCGATCGTAGGTTTCCGGGGAGATGTACGAGGTCGGGGCGTCCATGCGGCCAGGGCAGGCGCCGAGCATCATGCCGCCGTTGGTGAGGATGTTCAGGCGCGAGCCGAACATGCCGCGCAGCACCGGGTCGCCATTGGTGCCGCCAGCGCGGATCACCGAGAAACCGGGGATAGTCTTGAGGTAGTCGCCGCCATCGCTGGCCGGCACGGGCTGGCGCGGGTCCTTGGGGTTGGTGACCACGGTCAGCGGCGAGCTCGGGGCGATGGCGGTGATCACCGTCGGGCTCAGCTCGGCAGTGTCGTGGATGTGGCCTTCATGGCCGGTTTCGACGGCAAAGGCCAGTGGCGCGAGCAGCGAGCCGCACAGTACGGCGATGGTCCCACGCAGGGAAAGGGCAAAAACAGGGGTGCAGCCGGACATAATGATTCCAGTCGATCAGTCATGAGTCAGCGCGAAGCCTCCTGGCTTCGGGCGTTTATCGCGTTGTGTTCAGGCGACGATCGAACGGGGCGGCGCGCGGCTGCGGGCGCCGGGGAATACAGCCTGCCGGGCATGGCCCTGGCGCGTGGCATTGGTGAGGTGGACAGGGGGGATCTGGCTGCCCGCTGTCAGCGGGCTGAGGGTCTGGGGCAGGGCGGGGCAGTTGAACAGCAGGCTGCAGTAGCCGCACTTCTCCCACATGACATGCAGCTGGCCATCGTTGCCGTGGCCATGGTGCTCGTCGTGGGCCATGGGCATGCTCATCGACATGTCCATGGGCATGGCCATGCCGGCGTGGTGCTCCATCGGCATCGACTGGGAAACCAGCGGGCCGATGAAGATCATCCACATGGCGAACAGGCTCAGCCAGCCGCCACCGACGCGCCTGCGATCAGGGCGGGTGCTGCGGGCGGAGCTGTAGCGCGGCAGGCTCATGGCGAGCGCCTGTCAGTCGGTCAGTGCGTGTGTTCGTGCACTGCGGCCTGCTCGGCTGGCGGCTGCTTCTGCACCGCGACATCGACCGTGACGTCACCGGCTTTCTCGAAGTGCAGGGTCAGCGGGAAGCGCTTGCCGTCGGTGAGCAGGCTGCGGTCCTTGGGCTGCATGATCATCACGTGGTAGGCGCTGGGGGCGAACACCACATCCTTGCCGGCCGGGACCAACACGCTGGGCACATGTTGCATCTTCATGGCGCCGGCGGCGCTCATCACATGCTCGTGCAACTGGGCGTCGTCGGTGACGGGGCTTTTCACCGAAAGCAGGCGGTCATCGGCCTTGCCGTTGTTGTGCACGACAAAGTAGGCGGCGACGTTGGGCGCGTTCGGCGGCAGCTCCAGCGACCAGGGGTGGGCGATGTGCAGGTCGCCGACGCTGTACTCGTGGGCGTTGGCGTAGGCGCCGGGCAGCAGCAGGGCGGCCAGGACGAGGGCTTGCTTGAGCATGGGTGAGTCTCCGGTCTGTTCAGGTTCTGAAGGACAGCGTAGTGAACTCAGACCAACGGAGAGGCACGGGGATTGAGCGCGGGCCAGAGCTGGCGCGGCGTGGGCTGGTAGTCGGCGAGGTGCGGCAGGTGCCCGGCGATCAGAAGCGGCGGGTTGTGCAACTGTGGCGGGTAGCTGGGCAAGGCCAGCAGTGGCGCTGCACCCAGGCAGCACCAGCAGTTCATCATGCTGGCGCTGTCGTCGCTTTGCTGCCCCAGGTCGATCTTGGCCAGGGCCTGGACATCGACCTTGGCCTTGTTGGCCATGCTGGAGCAGAAAGCCCCCCACAGCAGCTGTTCGGCCGGGCCCTTGGGCGCGGCAGAGGACAGCGGCATGGCCAGCAGGTTGAACAGCACTGCAAGGCAGGCTATCCAGGCAATGTGCCGACGTGGGGGCATGGAGAGATCCGGTCAGGAATCGTGATGGCTATTGTACGGCGGAGTATAGGTAAAAAAGCCGGGGTGCGGTGAAGTGCCGCACCTGGGGCTGCTTTGCAGCCCTTTCGCTGCGGTTCGTCGCCACGACAAGCCAGCTCCCACAGGTGTTGCGGCAACCCTGTGGGAGCCGGCTTGTCGTGACGACGAACCGCGGCGAAAGGGGGCGCAAAGCGCCCCCCGACGATATCAAGCTTTGCCTCGCCCCATCAGGCCGCGCACGGTTTCCTGCAGGTCAGCCGGCAGCACCACGACTTTCGAATTGTCGCTGGCCGCCAGGTTCTCCATCGCGCCAATGTAACGCTCACCCAGCAGGTACATGGCCGGCACGGTCTCGCTGCCCACCGCTTCCTTGACCAGGGTGATCGCCCGCGCCGACGCCTCGGCCAGGTTCACCTGGGCCTCGGCATCCAGCTTGGCCGCCTGCAGGCGCGCTTCGGCCTCGAGGATCGCCGCCTGCTTGTTGCCCTCGGCGCGGGTCACGTCGGCTTTACGTTCACGCTCGGCGGCGGCCTGACGCTCCATGGCAGTCTGCATGCTCGGCGACGGCTTGATGTCCTGGATCTCCACCGAGCGCACGGTCACGCCCCAGTCTTCGGTCTGCTCGGACATCGCCTCGCGCAGGCGCGCCTTGATCTGCTCGCGGCTGGACAGCGCCTCGTCCAGGTCCATGGCGCCGACGATGGCGCGCAGCGAGGTCATGGTCAGGCTGGTGACAGCGAACGAGAAGTTCTGCACGCCGTACGAGGCCTTCTGCGGGTCGACCACCTTGGCGAAGCACAGGGCATTGGCGACGATCACCGCGTTGTCCTTGGTGATGATCTCCTGCTGCTGCACGTCGAGGATGATGTCCTTGGTCGGCAGGCGGTAGGCGACCACGTCCATGTACGGGATGACGATGTTCAGGCCCGGCTTGAGGGTGCTGTGGTAGCGGCCCAGGCGCTCGACGATCCATTCCTCGCCCTGGGGCACGATGCGCACGCCCTTGAACACGGTGATCAGGACGAATACAGCGAGGGTGGCGACGACGATGAGGCTGGTCATGCTTGCGAACTTCCTTTTAGTGCGGATTCAGGCCCGGGTGACCCGGGCGGTGTTGCCTTCGATGGCTGACAGGCGCACGCGCGCGCCGGCGGGGATGTCGCTGTCGGCAACGCAGGTCCATTCCTCGTTGCCGAGGATCGGCTTCTGGAAGCGCACGCGGCCTTTCTGGAACTGCGACACGGCGCTGGTCAGCAGGCCGACTTCGCCGATCACGCTGTCGGCGGTCCAGCGCACGTCCGGCTTCTTGCGCCGGAACACCTTGAACCAGAGGGCGGTGGTGATCGATGAGAGCACCACCCACAGCAGGCCCTGCATATCGAGTTGCAGGCTGGGAGCAAGCAGCGAAATGAACGACACCAGCACGGCACCGATGCCGAACCAGAGGATGAAGAAGGTGGGGAGCACCAGTTCCAGCAGGATCAGGGCCACGCCGAAGACGAGCCAGATCCACCATTGCATTTCCATATGGGTGGAGCCTTCCAGAAGAGGGAAGGTGATTGTACGGCAGGATAAAGGCACAGGGCCATTTACCTGTCCTAACAAGCTCTGCTGGAGAGTGTGTCGCGACGCTGATCGGCCAGCTGTTCGCGCTGAATGACGAAGTCGCTGGTTACACCGTCATTTGCAAACCAGGTGTCCCAATCGCTTTCGAGGACAGGGGGCGCATTTTCATAAGCTGTGTTTGGGGGGCGTTTGGGCGTATCTGGCATGAGGTGGCTCCATTCGAAGTACCTGGGAAGGGCTACACCTTGCTTAATCTTGTGGAGCGATGAAAGCGTCAATGTGTTTCGGAAGATGCCGGGTTATTCCGGACGGAAGCTCAGAGCCTCAAATAGCCGTTTCGGATCAGGGAAAGTTCGATCCACTTCCGGCAGCACCGGCCGCTTGAGCACCAGCACTGGAATCCCGCGCTCCCTTGCCACTTCCAGCTTCGGCTCGGTGGCCGTGCTGCCACTGTTCTTGCTCACCAGCACGTCGATCCGTCGACGTTCGAACAGGGCACGCTCATCGTCGATGAGGAATGGTCCGCGCGCACCGATCACCTCACAGCGTTCATTGTCGGGACACGCTTCGAGGGCGCGCAGGGTCCAGAACTGGTGTGGGGGGATTTCGTCCAGATGTCGCAGGGGTTCGCGGCCAAGGGTGAACAAGGGGCGCTCGAACGGGGCGAGTGCCTCGATCAACCCGGCCCAGTCCTCGACTTCGCGCCAGTCATCGCCGGGCTGCGCCTGCCACGCCGGGCGGCGCAGGGCCCAGCAGGGAATGCCAGCGCTGCGTGCGGCGAGGGCGGCGTTGCGGCTGATCTGCGCGGCATAGGGATGGGTGGCGTCGATCAGCAGGTCGATGCCTTCGGCGCGCAGGTACTCGGCCAGGCCTTCGGCGCCGCCATAGCCGCCGACTCGCACCTGGCAGGTCAGGTCCTGGGGAATACGGCCGATGCCGGCGAGGCTGTAGACATGCTGCGGCCCCAACTGGCGAGCGATGGCCAGGGCCTCGGTGACACCGCCTAGCAGCAGGATCCGCCCGTTCATGCCACGCCCGCCTTGCCGACGATGCCGCCCTGGCGATCGATGGCGAACACTTCGACCTGCACCTGGGCAGGCACCACGCTGCGGGTGAAGAGCAGGGCGTGACGGCAGACCTCGTCGCCCAGGGCGATACCGGCGGCATGGGCCAGGGCCAGCGCTTGCTGGCTGGTGTTGGCGCTGACGATGGCCTGTTGCAGGGTGGTATCGGCGCCAATGGTCGCCGCCCAGCCCGCCAGCTGCGGCAGGTCGATGCTCGAATGGCGGCTGTGCAGGTCCATGTGCCCGGCCGCCAGCTTGCTGATCTTGCCGAAGCCACCGCATAGCGTGAGGCGCGGCACCGGCACCTTGCGCAGGTGCTTGAGCACGGCGCCGACGAAGTCGCCCATCTCGATCAGGGCGATCTCCGGCAGGTTGTAGACCCGGCGCATGGTGTCTTCGCTGGCGTTGCCGGTGCAGGCGGCGATATGCGTGTAGCCGTTGGTGTGAGCGACGTCGATGCCCTGGTGGATCGAGGCGATGTAGGCCGAGCAGGAATACGGCCGGACGATGCCGCTGGTACCGAGGATCGACAGCCCGCCGAGGATGCCCAGGCGCGGGTTCATGGTCTTCAGGGCCAGCGACTCGCCGCCCTGGACATTGACCGTGACTTCGAAACCGCCGCCATAGCCGCATTCGCTGGCCAACTGTTGCAGGTGGTCGCCGATCATCCTGCGCGGTACCGGGTTGATCGCCGGCTCGCCGACGCCCAGCACCAGGCCCGGGCGGGTCACGGTCCCTACGCCTTGCCCGGCGACAAAGCGAATGCCGGGCTCGGCCAGCAGGCGCACCTGGCTGTAGAGCAGGGCGCCATGGGTGACATCGGGGTCGTCGCCGGCATCTTTCAGGGTGCCGGCTTCGGCGGTCTCGCCGTTGAGATGGCAGAACTCCAGGCGCATCTCCACCACCTTGCCCTTGGGCAGGGTGATGTGCACCGCGTCGTTGTGCTGCCCGGTCAGCAGCAGGCGCGCCGCCGCCAGGCTGGTGGCGGTGGCGCAGCTGCCGGTGGTCAGGCCGCTGCGCAGGGGCGCGGGCTGTTCGCGGGTTTCTTCACGCATCGACGGGTTTCACCACGTCGAGCAAAGTGATCGGCAGGGCCTGGCGCCAGGTGTCGAAACTGCCCAGCGGCTGGGTGTGGGCGATATGGATACGGGTCAGCTCGCCGCCATGCTGGTCGCGAAATTGCCCCAGGGCGACCTCGCTTTGCAGCGTGACAGCGTTGGCAACCAGGCGCCCGCCCGGCAGCAGGCGCTCCCAGCACAGGTCGAGCACGCCTTCGCGGGTGACGCCGCCGCCAATGAAGATCGCGTCCGGACGTTCCAGCCCGGCCAACGCTTCGGGTGCCTTGCCGCGGATCAATTGCAGGCCGGGCACGCCGAGGGTGTCGCGGTTGTGTTCGATGTAGCCCTGGCGGCCTTCGTCCGCCTCGATCGCAAGGGTGCGGCAGCTGGGGTGGGCGCGCATCCATTCGATGCCGATGGAGCCGCAACCGGCGCCTACGTCCCACAGCAGTTCGCCTGGTTGCGGTGCCAGGCGGGCCAGGGTAATCGCTCGCACGTCGCGCTTGGTCAGCTGGCCGTCGTGACGGAAGGTGCTGTCAGGCAGGCCGGCCACGCGAGGCAGGCGCGGGGTATCAGGCGAGGCCTGGCATTCGATGGCGACCAGGTTGAGCGGGGCGATGTCGGTATGTGGCCAATCGTCGGCGGTGCCGCTCAGCGTTCGTTCCTGTGGGCCGCCGAGGTGTTCGAACACCTGGAGACGGCTGGGGCCGAAGCCACGTTCGCGCAGCTGCGCGGCAATGGCCGCCGGGCTGCCTTCGTCGTTGCTCAGCACCAGCAGGCGCATGCCGCTGTACAGGTGGGCATTGAGCGCCGCCAGCGGGCGGGCGACCACCGAGACCACCTGCACGTCCTGCAGCGGCCAGCCCAGGCGGGCGGCGGCCAGGGCGCAGGAGGAGGGCAGCGGCAGTACCTGCAGTTCCTCGGCGGGCAGCTGGCGCGCCAGGCTGGCGCCGACGCCGTAAAACATCGGGTCGCCGCTGGCCAATACGCATACCGGCTCACCGCGCAGGGCCAGGACCGGGGCCAGGGAGAAGGGGCTGGGCCAGTGCAGTTGCTCGGCGGTCACACAGCGGGGCAACAGGGCCAGCTGGCGCGGGGCACCGATGATTCGCGTGGCCGATAGCAGGGCGCGCCGGGCCTGTTTGCCCAGGCCGCTGAAGCCGTCTTCGCCGATGCCTATTACTGTCAGCCAGGGGACCATCTGTTCCTCATACCGTTTATTGATCGCGGGGCGTTCGACCACCGGTTTTTCATGCCGCCGGACAAAGCAGGCATAATACCGCGCCTTCTACACTGAAGCGCACTTTCACGATTGCCGGATGCCCCCTTGACGCCGCCCCTGCCCCCCGAAGTTTCGCCCCGTCCCTCGGCCTGCCCGGGGTTGTGGCGCATCGTCGCCGCGCGCGATGGCGGCATCTGCCGGATCAAGCTGCCCGGTGGCCTGCTGCTGGCCGACCAGGCCGAGGCCGTGGCCGACGCCGCCGAGCGTTTTGCCGGAGGCGTGATCGAGGCGACCAACCGAGCCAACCTGCAGATTCGCGGCATTGGCCAGGATCATGGCGGGCTGGTTGAACATCTGCTGGCCGCAGGGCTCGGCCCGCGTGATGCGGCCGGTGACGATGTGCGCAATCTCATGCTCAGCCCATTGGCCGGGCTCGATCCGGCCATGGTGTTCGACACCCGACCGTTGGCCGGGCAGATTCTCGACCTGCTGGAAAGTACACCCAGGTTCCACAAGCTGTCGGCCAAGTTCGCCATGCAACTCGATGGCGGCGAAGCGCTGGCGATGCTCGAGCACGCCCATGATCTGTGGCTGTCCGCGATGCAACGCGAAGGACGGATCTGGTTGCGGTTCGGGCTCGCTAGCAGCCTGTCGAATAGCCAGGCGCTGGGCGCGGTGCCGGTGGAGCAGGGGCTGGCGTTGGTGCGCGCGGTGCTGGAGCGCTTCCTCGACCTGGCGACGCCCGAGCAGTCGCGCATGCGTCAATTGCTGCAGGTGTGCCCGGTGGAGCACTTCCTTGAAGGGCTGCCCCTGAAAATCGACACCTCATTGCTGGTTTGGCAGCGCCCGGCTACGACAAGTGCCTGGCTTGGCGTGCTGCCCCAGCACCAGGGCGTGGCCCTTGGCGTCGCGCCGCCCCTCGGACGCCTGACCCCGGCCATGCTGCGCGGCGCCGCCCATGTCGTCCGCCAATGGGGCGATGGCAGCTTGCGCCTGACGCCTTGGCAAAGCCTGGTACTGACCAACCTGAACCCGGCCCATGTGGAGCCTGCCCGCGAACACCTTGCAGCCCTGGGCCTGCTGTGTCACAGCGAGCACCCGCTGGCGCGGGTCGTCGCCTGCACCGGCTCCAGCGGCTGCGCCAAGGGCCAGGCCGACACCAAGGCCGATGCCGTGACCCTGGCCGGCTTGCTGCACCACGGCGCCCCAGGCAGCGTGCACCTGTGCGCCTGCCCACGTTCCTGCGCCATGGCCCATACGGCCCCGGCCACCCTGCTGGCCCGCGCCCCGGGCCGCTATGACCTTTACTTGCGCGATGCGCGCCAGCCGGGCTTCGGCAGGCTGCGCGGCGCCGACCTCACCCCAGAAGAAGCAGGCGCCATGCTCGACCTGCCGACGGAGCACCTTGATGATTGACTACATCCGCGATGGTCAGGAGATCTATCGCAATTCCTTCCGCATCATCCGCGAGGAAGCCCGGCTCGAGCGGATCCCCGCCGATCTTGAAAAGCTCGCCGTGCGCGTGATCCATGCCTGCGGCATGGTCGAAGCCATCGATGGCCTGCAGTTCTCCGAAGGCGCCGGCAGTGCCGGCCGCGAGGCCCTGGCCAAGGGCGCGCCGATCCTCTGCGACGCGCACATGGTCGCCGAAGGCATCACCCGCGCCCGTCTGCCGGCCAACAACCCGGTGATCTGCACCCTGCGCGACCCGAGCGTGCCGGACCTGGCCAAGGCCGAAGGCAACACCCGTTCCGCCGTGGCCCTGGAGCTGTGGCGCCCGCACCTGGAAGGCAGCGTTGTGGTGATCGGCAACGCGCCGACCGCGCTGTTCTATCTGCTGGAAATGCTCGATGCCGGCGCACCGAAGCCGGCGTTGATCCTTGGCTTCCCGGTTGGCTTCGTCGGCGCCGCCGAATCCAAGGCGATGCTCGCCGCCGACAGCCGCGGCGTGCCGTTCGTGATCATGCAGGGCCGCCTGGGCGGCAGCGCGATGGCCGCCGCGGCAGTCAACGCCCTGGCCACGGAGGTGGAATGATGCAGGCACGCGGACGACTGCTGGGCCTGGGCGTGGGCCCGGGCGACCCCGAGCTGATCACGGTCAAGGCCTTGCGCCTGCTGCGCGAGGCGCCGGTGGTGGCGTACTTCGTCGCCAAGGGCAAGCGCGGCAATGCCTTCGGCATCATCGAGGCGCACCTGCAAGCCGAACAGACCTTGTTGCCGCTGGTGTATCCGGTGACCACCGAGGCGCTGCCGGCACCACTGTCCTATGAACAGGTGATCAGCGACTTCTACGACGAAGCCAGCGTGCAGGTGGCCGAACACCTGGATGCCGGCCGTGACGTGGCGGTGATCTGTGAGGGCGACCCGTTCTTCTACGGCTCCTACATGTATCTGCATGATCGCCTGGCCTCGCGCTATGAGGCCCAGGTGATCCCGGGCGTGTGCTCGATGCTCGGCGGCGCCTCGGTGCTCGGAGCGCCGCTGGTGTATCGCAACCAGACCCTCACCGTGCTTTCCGGCGTGTTGCCCCATGAGGAACTCAAGCGCCGTCTGGCCGATGCCGACGCCGCAGTGATCATGAAACTGGGACGCAACTTCCCCAAGGTGCGCCAGGTGCTCGCCGAGCTGGGCATGGATAGCCGTGCGCTGTACGTGGAGCGGGCGACCATGGCCAACCAGAAGATCGTCGCGCTGGACGAGGTCGACCCACAGTCCTCGCCATACTTCTCGCTGATCATCGTGCCGGGTGAGAAATGGCAGGGATGAACAAGGCTCCGGCAATCGTCATTCTCGGCCCGGGCAGCCTGGCCACCGCGCGGCGTATCCAGGCCTGTTATCCACAGGCGCTGATCCATGGCCTGGAAGGGCGCGTGGAAGGGGTCGACGTATACTACGCAGCATTTGGCGACACCCTGCGTGCGCTGTACCAGCAGGACACACCGATCATCGCCCTGTGCGCGGCGGGTATCGTCATTCGCACCCTGGCGCCGTTGTTGAGCGAAAAAGGCGTGGAGCCACCGGTGCTGGTGGTGGCCGAGGACGGCAGCGCCGTGGTGCCGCTGCTCGGTGGCCTGGGTGGGGTCAATATCATGGCACGAGAGATCGGTGAGGCGCTGGGTGTGAGCGCGGCGATCACCACCAGTGGCGAACTGCGCTTCGGCACCTGTCTGCTCAACCCGCCCGAGGGTTACGCACTGGCGGACCTGGAGCAGGGCAAGCGCTTCGTCTCCGACCTGCTGGCGGGCGAGGCGGTGCGTGTCGAAGGTGACGCGCCATGGCTCGAACACGCGCAGCTGCCCGCCAGTGACGAGGCGCAGCGCACTATCCACGTGGGCAGCGCACTGCGTCCGGCCAGCCGTGACGAACTGCTGATCCATGCGCGTTGCGTGGTGGTGGCGGTCACGGCCGGTAGCGCCGACCTGGCGCACCAGGTACGCGAGGAACTGCTGCGAGCGAACATCGCCGAGCCCGCGCTGGCCTGCCTGCTGGCGAGCGAAGCCGAGATGGCGGAGCCGGCCCTGCACGAAGCTGCACGGGCACTGAATGTTGCCCTGCGCTTCGCCCCGGCTGCCGAAAGCCTGGAGCGAATGCTGGCTGATGCAGTGCCGCAAGCGCGTGTAGGTTCGTCGGCGGGGCTCGCCCACGGTGTTTGCGCAGCACCTGTCGACATCGACCGCGTTGGCCGTCGCCGTGGTCGCCTGGCCGTGATCGGCCTGGGCCCTGGTGCCGCCGAGCTGATGGTGCCGGCGGTCAAGGCGGAGCTGGCGCGTGCGCAGGATGTGCTGGGTTACGAAACCTACGTGCGCATGGCCGGCCCCTTCCGCGACGATCAGGTGCTGCACTGCACCGACAACCGCGAAGAGATGCAGCGTGCTCGGCATGCCTTCGAGCTGGCGGCGCAAGGGCGTTCGGTGGTGGTAGTGTCATCGGGCGATCCGGGCGTGTTCGCCATGGCCGCCGCGGTGCTCGAAGCGCTCCACGAGTCCAGTGACCCGGCCTGGCAGCGCGTCGAGCTGGAGATCCTGCCTGGCGTCTCGGCCTCGCTGGCTACCGCCGCCCAGGCGGGGGCGCCACTGGGCCACGATTTTTGCGTGATGTCGCTGTCGGACAACCTCAAACCCTGGTCGATCATCGAGAGGCGCCTCGACCTGGCGGCCCAGGCGGATCTGGTGCTGGCGTTCTACAACCCGATCTCCAAGGCCCGCCCTCATCAGCTGGGTATGGCGCTGGAGGTGGTACGCCGCCATCGCGGTGCAGGCACCCCCGTGGTGCTGGGCCGTGATATCGGCCGGCCAGGGCAGACCCTGCGCGTGGTGACCTTGGGCGAGCTGCTGCCGGAGATGGTCGACATGCGCACCATGGTGCTGGTCGGCTCCTCGACCACCTGCACCTTCCCCCGTGCCGATGGCGGCCAGTGGGTGTACACGCCGCGCTGGTACCCCGCCAAGCCCTGAGCGGAGCCGGGGTCAGGGCAGCAGGTAGCCCTTGATCCCGGTGAAGATGATCTGCGCCGCCAAGGCGCAGACGAACAGCCCCATCAGGCGGCTGACGATCTGCAGGCCCTGGTCGCCGAGAATCCGTTCGATACGGTGCGAGAGGTACAGCACCAGGCCCACGGTGAAGCTGGCCAGGGCGATGCTGACGATGGCCAGCAGCTTGTCGTCCCAGTGCGGTTGGCCCACGCCCATCACCAGCAACGCACCGATGGTGCCGGGGCCGACGGTGAGCGGAATGGTCAGCGGCACGATGGTCACGTCCTGCTGCACGTTGTCGGTCTGCACCGCCGACTTGCCCTGGGCCATGCCCAGCGCCGAGATGAACAGCACCGAGCCTGCGCCGATGCGGAAGGCGTCGGCGGTGATGCCGAATACCCCGAAGATCACCCGCCCGAACAGGTACAGCAGCACGCTGGCGACCAGCGTGGCAATGGCTACCCGCCAGGCCAGTTGCTTGCGTTCCTTGCTGGAGTGGCCGCGGGTCAGGCCGATGAAACATGAGAGCACGAAGAACGGGCTGTAGAGCACGAGCATTTTCAGGTAAACGCTGAACAACTCATGGAGCATGGCGCTGGGTCCGCGGCGGGAATGGGTGGCACCTGTATAGCACGGAACCTGTAGCAGCGGCTTCAGCCGCGATCAGCCGCGAAGCGGGTGCCAGATTCTGTGGTGGCTGCCTCGCGGCTGAGGTAGCGCCTACAGGATCTGCGTGGTGTCGTCGGACACCGCCTGCCGCTGCCCCGCCCAGAACTGCACCAGCTCGCGCAACTGCGACAGCTCCACCGGCTTGGCCATGTGCCCGTCCATGCCGGCCAGGCGCGCGCGTTCCTTGTGTTCGTTGAGGATGTGCGCGGTCAATGCCACCACCGGGGTACGCGGGCGCTGGTTGGCGCTTTCCCAGGCGCGCAGCTGCTGGGTGGCGGAGAAACCATCGAGCACCGGCATCTCGCAGTCCATCAGCACCAGGTCGTAGTGCTTGGCCTTCATCGCCTGCAAGGCCTCTTCACCATTGCTGGCGGTATCGGGTTCGAGGTTGAGCTTGCCGAGCATGCCGCGGATGACCTTGGTCGAGATGCTGTTGTCCTCGGCCACCAGGATGCGGAAGTCGCCGGGCAGGTCCAGCGGCACCGGGGTGCCGACCGGCAGCGGCGGCGTGGCCTGCTCGCGACCGCGCAGGGCGAGCTCCTCGGCCAGGGTGGTCTTGAGCGTGTAGCCGGCCACCGGCTTGGCGAGGATGCGCTTGACCCCGGCGTTACGGGCGATGATCTTGCTCGGCGCATTGCTGATGCCGGTGAGCATGACCACCAGGATGTCGTGGTTCAGGCTCGGGTCTTCCTTGATCTTGGCCGCCAACTGCATGCCGGTCATGCCGGGCATGTTCTGGTCGAGCAGCACCGCGTCGAAATAATCGCGCAGGTGCGCCTTGGTGCGCAGCAAGGCCAGCGCCTCCTTGCCCGACGGCACCGCGCTGACGTTCATGCCCCAGGCGCTGCATTGCTGCACCAGCACCTTGCGGCAGGTGTCGTTGTCGTCCACCACCAGTACCCGGGCATCGCGCAGCGGGCCGTCGAGGTCGGTGGGCGGCTGCTCCAGGCGCAGCGGGTCGAGCGGCAGGGTCAGCCACAGGGTGTTGCCCATGCTGGTGCTGGTCTTGATGCCGAACTCGCCCTGCATCAGGCCGATCAGTTGCTTGGCGATCACCAGGCCAAGGTGGCCACCGAGTTTGTTGCTGGAGAGGAAGTGGCGACTGTGCAGCTCGGCCTGCAGCAAGGCGTCACGCTCGGCCGGCGGCATGGGCTCGCCGCTGTCCTGCACGGCGATGCGCAGGCGTGGGCTGTCGCCGCGCTGGTCGAGGGCCACCACCAGCAGGATCTCGCCCTGGCTGGTGTTCTTCAGGGCGTTGTCCAGCAGACTCGACAAGGCCTGGCGCAGGCGTGTCGGATCGCCGCTGACGACCCGGGGCACCTGGGGCTGGGTGAAACTGATCAGCTCGATGTTCTGCTGTTCGGCCTTGGCCCGGAAGATGTTCAGGCAGTCCTCGATCAGGGCATTGAGGTCGAACTGCACGTCGTCCAGCTCGATCTGCCGCGACTCGAGCTTGGAGATGTCGAGGATTTCGTTGATCAGGGTGAGCAGTTCGTTGCCGGCGCTGTGGATGGTCTGCACATAGTCGCGCTGCTTGACCGACAGCGGCGTGCCCAGCAGCAACTCGGTCATGCCCAGCACGCCGTTCATGGGGGTGCGGATCTCATGGCTGATCTTGGCCAGGAACTCGGCCTTGGCGTTGATCTCGGCATCGCTGGCGGCCAGGGCGCGGCTGGCGCGAAAGCGCTCCTCGCTGATCCGGCGCAGGCGCTCGCTGACCGCGAGGTTGAGCAGCAGGCCGCTGACCACGGTCAGCGCCATGAGGATGCACAGCAACCAAGGCGTGGAGGTGCGGGTGAGGCCCAGCAGGGCCGGCAACAGCACCAGGCCGCCGAGGTTGAACACCAGCATCGCCACGGCGAACAGGCGCGCCGGGCCGTAGCCCTTGTACCAGTGATAGCCGCTGACCAGCAGCATGCTCACGCTGCCCAGGGCGAGCAAAGCGTAGGTCATCAGGTTCAGCGGCAGGGTGTCGACGAACAGCAGCACCAGGCCGCTGACGGCGGCCACCAGCATCTCCAGGTGCAGCAGGCGATTGAGCCGCGCCGAACTGCAGGGGGAGAAGAAGTGCAGGGTGAAATACAACCCGGCCAGGCCTGCCAGCACCAGCGTCAGGTAGGCCGCCGGGGTCTGCGCGCTGTGCCACAGGTGCCACCAGGGCCCGCTGAGGTTTAGCAGGATCAGCGCGCTGAGCAACATCAGGCCGTGGTACAGCGCCAGCACCAGCGTGGTACTGGAACGCGTGTAGGCAAAACGGATCAGGTTGTGCAGGATCAGCATCACCAGGCCACCGAACAACAGGCCGAACAGCAACGACTGGCGCTGGTCGGCGGCAGCGTGGGCGGTGGTCTCGACAGTGATGGCCGGGCGCAGCTGGTGTTCGGAAACCAGCCGCAGGTAGATATCCAGCGGTTGGTTGCTGTGCGGTAGTGGCAGCACGTGGTCCCTGCCGCGCAGGGTGGGGCTGAGGCCGTCGCCCTGCCGGCCATGGTGCAACTGGCGCAGCAGTTTGCCGCCTTCCAGCGCGTAGAGGTCCAGGCGTGACAGGTCGGGGGCGAAAATGCGTACCAGTTGTTCCTGGTCGCTCGGATCCAGACGGTAGTGCAACCACAGGGCCTGGTCGGGGAGGGCGGCATCCAGTTCTTCGAGGGCCAATGGGCTGAACTGGTTGCGGTAGCGTTCGGAGCGCACGTCGGACAGCTGCAGGTTGGCCTGTTCATCGAGCAGCGCCGACCAGCCCGCGGCCTGTTCGGCGTGTGCCGGGAGCAGGCAGAGCAGGGTCAGCAGGCTGACGATCAGGGCTATGGCAATCCGAAGCCGACGCACGACGAAATCCCTTCTTAGCTAATGTGCCGGATAACCACTATGCGCGGCGCGCCAAGGCGAAGGCAAGGCCCCGGCGGGGCCTTGACGACGAGCCGAAGGCCGTGCGCCGGGAGCGCCACGACCGTTGGCTGCACTTTTACTGCTGCTCACCGCGCTCGCGGGCGATGGCCCGGTAGCCGATGTCGTTGCGGTAGAAGCTGGCGTCCCACTTGACCTGCTCGGCCAGGCGGTAGGCCTGCTGCTGGGCGGCTTCGACGGTGTCGCCCATGGCGGTGGCGCACAGTACGCGGCCACCGGCGGTGACCACCTGGCCGTCCTTCAGTGCGGTGCCGGCGTGGAACACCTTGCCTTGCAGCTTGGCGGCGGCGTCCAGGCCGCTGATCACGGCGCCCTTGGCGTAGTCGCCCGGGTAACCACCGGCGGCCAGCACCACGCCCAGGCTCGGGCGCGGGTCCCATTGCGCTTCGACCTTGTCCAGGGCCTTGGCAAAGGCGGCTTCGATCAGCAGCACCAGGCTCGACTCCAGGCGCAGCATGACCGGCTGGGTTTCCGGGTCGCCGAAGCGGCAGTTGAACTCGATGACCTTGGGGTTGCCCGCCTTGTCGATCATCAGGCCGGCATACAGGAAGCCGGTGTAGACGTTGCCTTCCTCGGCCATGCCGCGCACGGTTGGCCAGATCACCTGGTCCATCACGCGCTGGTGCACGTCGGCGGTGACCACTGGCGCTGGGGAGTAGGCACCCATGCCGCCGGTGTTCGGGCCGGTGTCCTGGTTGCCGACACGCTTGTGATCCTGGCTGGTGGCCATTGGCAGCACGTTGTGGCCATCGACCATGACGATGAAGCTGGCTTCCTCGCCGTCGAGGAACTCTTCGATCACCACGCGCGAACCGGCTTCACCGAAGGCGTTGCCGGCAAGCATGTCGCGCACGGCGTCTTCGGCTTCCTGCAAGGTCATGGCGACGATTACGCCTTTACCGGCGGCCAGGCCGTCGGCCTTGATCACGATCGGCGCGCCTTTCTCACGCAGGTAGGCCAGGGCCGGCTCGATCTCGGTGAAGTTCTGGTAGTCGGCAGTCGGGATCTTGTGGCGGGCCAGGAAGTCCTTGGTGAAGGCCTTGGAGCCTTCCAGTTGGGCCGCGCCCTTGGTCGGGCCGAAGCAGTCCAGGCCACGGCTGCGGAACAGGTCCACGACACCGATGACCAGCGGCGCTTCCGGGCCGACGATGGTCAGGTCGACGTTCTTCTCGGCGAAGTCGGCCAGTTGCTCCAGGGCAGTGACGTCAATGGCGACGTTCTCGCACTTGGCTTCGCTGGCGGTGCCGGCGTTACCCGGCGCCACGAAGATTTTCTCGACCCGTGGGTCCTGGGCGACTTTCCAGGCCAGGGCGTGTTCACGACCGCCGCTGCCGATGATCAAAACTTTCATGTCAAAACCTCGAAATCTGTCGAACGAGAGGTAGCGCCCCTCGCTTTACGAGGTCGCAATGAAGCAGGTAGATGCAAGGCGGGGACGGTTCCGATAAGCGCAGTTGCCTTATGGCAATGAGCATCAGCGGAACCGGCCCCAACGCAGCAGATGCCTGCTTCAGTGCGGCCGATTGCCATAATCAGTGGCGGAAGTGGCGCATGCCGGTGAATACCATGGCGATACCGGCCTCGTCGGCGGCGGCGATGACTTCGGCATCGCGCATCGAACCACCTGGCTGGATCACGGCGCTGATACCCACTTTAGCCGCGTTGTCGATGCCATCACGGAACGGGAAGAACGCATCCGAGGCCATTACCGCGCCCTGCACTTGCAGGCCGGCATGCTCGGCCTTGATCGCGGCGATGCGCGCGGAGTTGACGCGGCTCATCTGGCCGGCGCCGACGCCGATGGTCTGGCGCTGCTTGGCGTAGACGATGGCGTTGGACTTGACGAACTTGGCCACTTTCCAGGCAAACACCAGGTCGTGGATTTCCTGCTCGGTCGGCGCACGCTTGGTGACGATCTTCAGGTCGTCGGCAGTGATCATGCCGATATCGCGGCTCTGCACCAGCAGGCCACCGTTGACGCGCTTGAAGTCCCAACCGGCGGCGCGCTCGGCTGGCCACTCGCCGCACTCCAGCAGACGCACGTTCTGCTTGGCGGCCACCACTTCGCGGGCGGCCTGGGAGATTTTCGGGGCGATGATCACTTCGACGAACTGGCGCTCGACGATGGCTTTGGCGGTTTCGCCATCCAGCTCGCGGTTGAAGGCGATGATGCCGCCGAACGCCGACTCGGTGTCGGTGGCGTAGGCCAGGTCGTAGGCCTTGCGGATACCGCCTTCGTCCTCAGGCACCACGGCCACGCCGCACGGGTTGGCGTGCTTGACGATCACGCAGGCCGGCTTGACGAAGCTCTTCACGCACTCCAGCGCGGCGTCGGTGTCGGCCACGTTGTTGAACGACAGCTCCTTGCCTTGCAGCTGGATGGCGGTGGAAATGCTGGCCTCGCCCTTCTTGGCCTCGACGTAGAACGCCGCGCTCTGGTGCGGGTTCTCGCCGTAGCGCATTTCCTGGGCCTTGACGAACTGGCTGTTGAAGGTGCGCGGGAACTCGCTGCGGTCTTCGGTGGACAGGGTGTCCTTGGCCTGGTCGATGGTGCCCATGTAGTTGGCGATCATGCCGTCGTAGGCGGCGGTGTGCTCGAAGGCCTTGAGCATCAGGTCGAAGCGCTGGGCGTAGGTCAGGCCGCCGGCTTTCAGGCCTTCGACAATGCCGGCGTAATCGCTGGCGTTGACCACGATGGCCACGTCCTTGTGGTTCTTCGCCGCGGAACGGACCATGGTCGGGCCGCCGATGTCGATGTTCTCGATGGCGGTCGGCAGGTCGCAGCCCGGCTTGCTGATGGTGGCTTCGAACGGGTACAGGTTGACCGCGACCAGGTCGATCGGCTTGATGCCATGCTCGTTCATGATGGCGTCGTCGGTGCCGCGACGGCCCAGGATGCCGCCGTGTATCTTCGGATGCAGGGTCTTGACCCGGCCGTCCATCATTTCGGCGAAGCCGGTGTAGTCGGCCACTTCCACCGCGTTGACGCCGTTGTCCTTGAGCAGCTTGTAGGTGCCGCCGGTGGACAGGATCTCGACACCGAGCTGTTGCAGCTCACGGGCGAATTCGAGGATACCGGTCTTGTCGGAGACGCTGATCAGGGCGCGGCGGATCGGCAGGCGGGTAGTCTGGTCGGTCATTTCAGATTCCATAACGCGGTGGAGTCAGCAAAAAAGGCGCCTCTTTGCATGAGCGCCTTTTTGGTTGGGGTTCTGGCCTTACAACAGATCGTACTGCTTGAGCTTCTTGCGCAGCGTGCCTCGGTTGAGCCCGAGCATCTCGCTGGCCTTGGTCTGGTTGCCCTTGACGTAGTTCATCACGCATTCGAGCAGCGGCGCCTCGACTTCCGAGAGCACCAGGTTGTACACGTCCGTGACGGTAGCGCCTTCCAGGTGGGCGAAGTAGTTGTGCAGTGCCTTCTCGACGCTGTCGCGCAGGGTCTGGCCCTCTTCGCTCGGCGTGTTCAGGTGCTGCTTGAGGTTGGCGTTGTCGCTCACGGGCGTTGTTCCACTCACTAATGTCTCGGTCATCATCGTCATGCGGCCACCCCTTGTTCGTCCTCTGTCCCAAGGCTCTGTCGACGTTCGGCGAAAAATGCCTGAACGTTGGCGCACTGCGCTTGTGTGTCTTGCAAAGCGTTGAACTGGCTGCGGAACTCCTTGCCGCCAGGTCGGGTTGCCAGGTACCAGCCAACGTGCTTGCGGGCGATCCGCACGCCCATCACATCGCCATAGAAGGCATGCAGCGCGGCCAGGTGCTCCAGCAGAATGCGTTCTACTTCGTCCAGCGCCGGGGCGGGGAGGTGCTCGCCCGTGCGCAGGTAATGCTCGACCTCGCGGAAAATCCACGGCCGCCCCTGGGCGGCACGGCCGATCAGCAGGCCGTCGGCGCCGGTGGCATGCAGCACCGCCCGGGCCTTTTCCGGCGAGGTGATGTCGCCGTTGGCGAATACCGGGATCGACACCGCCTGCTTGATCGCGGCGATGGTGTCGTACTCGGCGTCACCGGTGTACAGGTCGGCGCGTGTGCGGCCATGCACCGCCAGCGCCTGGATGCCGGCCTGTTCGGCGATCTTCGCCACGTTCAGGCCGTTCTTGCTCGCCCGGTCCCAGCCGGTGCGGATCTTCAGCGTCACCGGTACGTCCACGGCGCCGACGACGGCATGGAGGATTTCGGTGACCAAGGCTTCATCTCTCAATAAAGCAGAGCCTGCGGCCTTGTTGCAGACTTTTTTCGCCGGGCAACCCATGTTGATATCGATGATCTGCGCGCCGGCCTCGACGTTGGCCCGGGCCGCCTCGGCCATCATCTGCGCGTCGCCACCGGCGATCTGCACCGAGCGTGGCTCGGGATCACCTTCGTGGATGCGGCGCAGGCTCGACTTGCGGCTGTTCCACAGGCGCATGTCGCTGGAAACCATCTCCGACACCACCATGCCCGCGCCAAGGCGTTTGCACAGCGTTCGGAAAGGTTGGTCCGTGACGCCGGCCATGGGGGCCAGGATCAGGTTGTTCTGCAGTGTGTAAGGGCCGATGCGTACCGCCGACATAGGTGTTCCCTGTTGTGGGGCCGAATCATTGGAGTTCGAAAAAGGGATGGCATGATACCCGCTCTCGATGACCGGATAAAGATGAATCTGGATAAAATCTGAACAGTTGCGGCGTTATGACACCCAGTGCCAAGTGGCGAGCTTCAAGCTGCAAGAGGCCTGCAGACAGGCTTTTACCTGCGGCTTGAAGCTTGCCGCCTGTCGCTTATTCTGGCGAACGGAAGCTCAGGCTGTAGTTCACCGCCTTCGGCCCAGGGTCGAGGATGTCCAGGGCGATGTGGATCGGCGTCTGGCTGGGCATCTCGCCGCGCCCGGCCAGCTCGCCCGACAGGTACTCGCTGGGCTTGAAGCGCCGGCTGGCGATCAGCTGGCCGTTGAGGTCGGCGAAGCGCAGCTCGAGCAGCGGGAAGGGCTGGGCGAAGGGCGCGCGGTTGTAGATGATCGCGTCGACGATCAGCGCCCCTTTGAAGTCCGGGTGGCTACGCACTACCAGGTTGCTGCTCTTGATCCGCGAGATGTCGACGCGGGTCGGCACCTGGCAGCCGAACATCGGACACAGCTGCTGGAACCAGGGGCGATACTGGTCCTGGCGGGCCATTTCGTCGAAGTGGAACCAGACGTACTGGAATGCCAGCAGGCCCGCGGCCAGCAGGGTCAGGAAACCCCACAGCAGGCGCTTGCCCCAGTTCGGGGCGGGCTTTTCCCAGCCCAACTGCAACGGGTCGTCGACCACGTCGACCAGCGGCTCCTTGCGCGAGCGTTCGGGCTTGGCGGCCAGGCTCGGTTCCAGGCGCTGCCCGGGATGTTCGTCGGGGTCATCGTCGCGGGCCGAGAACGGTGCGCTGTGCACCTCGTCGTCCAGCGCCGAAAGGCCCTTTTCCGGCACCGGTGCGTCATGGCTGGACAGCTGCCGCGAGGGTTCGTCGAGGTCGTCGTCGAGTGTCCGATCGCGCACTGGTGGTTCATCGTCCAGATCGAGGCTGGTCGCGCCGAGGGTAGGCTCGGTGCGCTCGTCGTCGGCCGGTGCCAGGTCAAGCGGCTCCTGCTCGACCAGCATCGGTGCGTCCTCGCGCTCCTGCGCCGGCTCACGGTCGCCGTCAGTGGCGGTGCCGAACGGTTCATCGCCAGGCCCATCGCCGAGTTGATCGTCGCGGCGGGCCTGGAGCATGCCCTTGGCCGGAGCTGCGCGCCGATCACCCGGGCTGCGCCGTTCAAGGCGCGCCAGTTCCTGGTCGAGGTCGAGGGCATCCAGTTCCTCGGCCGTGACCGTCCAGTTGTCTTCGCTCGGTGCCGGCGGGGCGGCCTCCGGTTGCACGGCTGCGGGCGCTGGCACGGCCGGCTCGACTGCCGGCACCGGCGCACGAATGTCGCCTTCGCCAGCCGTGGCGCGGTTCTGCTCCAGCAGTTGCTTCGCCGCGTTGAACACCTGCAGGCATTGGCCGCAGCGCACCACGCCGCGGGCCACGCTCAACTGGTGATGGGTGACGCGAAAGCTGGTCTGGCAATGCGGGCACTGGGTGACGAAACTGTCGGTCATGCGGCTGTCCGGGAAGCTGTGCAGGAGATGAGTCTAGGCGCGCTTAGCGGCGGCGACCACTGATACGTACCCAGCCGTCGCGCACGACGATCGGGTCCAGGTCGAAGTCGGCGGCATAGGCAGCGGCCACTTCCTCGCCCTGTTCGGCGAGGATGCCCGACAGCGCCAGCAGGCCGCCGGGGCGCACCAGGCCGGACAGCTGCGGCGCCAGCGCTACCAGCGGGCCGGCCAGGATGTTGGCCACCAGCACGTCGGCCTGCATCGCCGGCATCTGCTCGGGCAGGTACAGGTCGAACGTGTCGTCGGCAATGCCGTTGCGCTGGGCGTTGTCACGGGAGGCCTCGATAGCCTGCACGTCGATGTCGGTGCCGACCGCGTGGCGGGCGCCGAGCAGCAGCGCGGCAATGGCCAGGATGCCCGAGCCGCAGCCGAAGTCGAGCACTTGCGTGTCTTGCAGCTGCTGGCCGTCGAGCCATTCCAGGCACAGCGCGGTGGTCGGGTGGGTGCCCGTGCCAAAGGCCAGGCCCGGGTCGAGCAGCAGGTTTACCGCGTCCTTTTCCGGGGCTTCGTGCCAGCTCGGCACGATCCACAGGCGCTGGCCGAAACGCATCGGCTGGAAGTTGTCCATCCAGCTGCGCTCCCAGTCCTGGTCCTCGATCACCTCGGCCTGGTACTCGGGGAGCTCGGCGCCGGTCAGCAGGCGCAGGTGGGCGAACACCTGCTCGGGCTCGGCATCGGCCTCGAACAGCGCCAGCAAGTGCGTGTGCGACCACAGTGGGGTGGTGTTGAGGTCCGGTTCGAAGATCGGCTGGTCTTCGGCGTCCATGAAGGTCACCGAGACAGCACCCACTTCAAGCAGGGCGTCTTCGTAGGTTTCGGCTTGTTCCGGGCTGATGGCCAGGCGTACTTGCAGCCAGGGCATGGCGGGCACCTTTGGTAAATCGACAGGGGCAGCCCGAGGCTGCGTGAAAAGGCCGCCAGTTTACTTGAGTGCGTGGGGTTTGTGCAGAAGTCGCATGCCGGCATGCGCCATACCTGTGGGAGCAACTGGCTTGTTTGCCTGTACCGACCTCTCGCCGGCAAGCCGGCTCCCACAGGATGGCACATTGCTTTGGGCTAGCGCGGTCGGGGTGGGAGCCGGCTTGCCGGCGAGAGGCCGGTGCGAGAAAGCCCTGCCCTCAGAGACTGCGCGCCCGCGTCACCCGGTCCACCAGGTAGACCAGCCCGTGATAATCGATGCCACTGTGGCTCGACAGGCCGATCTCACAGGTGCGGCTGGTGGAGATCCCCTCGCTGCAATACTGCACCGCGTCCTTGAGCGTGCGCAGCGAATGGGCGTTGAGCTCCGGTGTGGTGAAGCCCTTGTCGCCGGCGAAGCCGCAGCAATGAATGCCTTCGGGGATCACCACCTGCTTGCTGCAGCGCCGCGCCAGGTCGATCAGCGCCTGGCTTTCGCCCAGGTGCTGGGTGCTGCAGGTCACGTGCACCGCCACGGGCTCGTCCTGGGGGGTGAACTCCAGCTTGTCGACCAGGTGGGTGCGGATGAAGCGTACCGGGTCGTACAGGTCCAGCCGCGATTCGCCCAGGTCCTGCACCAGGCGCAGGGTGCAGGGGCTGGTGTCGCAGTAGATCGGGTCGAGGCCGCCACGGCTGGCGTGCAGCAGCGCGTTGATCAGTTCCTGGCGCTTGTGCTCGGCTTGTTCGGGGTAGCCCTTGGAGGCGAACGGCTGGCCGCAGCACAGGCTGTCGGCGTTGTCCGGGAACACTACCTGATAGCCGGCCTTCTCCAGCAGGGCGCGGGTCTTGTCCAGCAGCGAGCTTTGCTCGCGGTCGGCATAGGCCGGGCCCATCACCCGCGAAACACAGGCGGCCAGATAGACTACGCGAGGGCGGTCGTCGTGGTTTGCAGTGCGGAGCTCGACGGCCCGCAACGGCTGTGGCATGGCGGGTGTCCACTGTGGCAGGCGGCCTTTGCTGGCCTTGCTCAGGCGGGCGCTGAGCCGACTCATGCGTGGGGCACCGAGCAGCTTGCGCGCGCTATTGGCGGCGGCCAGCGTGAAGCGGGCACCGCGCAGGGTGGCGTGGAAATGTTCGGCCAGCCAGTCGGCGGCCTTGCCGTGCTCGGCCGCCTGCCCGCGCAGCTTCTTCACCAGCTCGCCAGTGTTGATGCCCACCGGGCAGCGCTGGGCGCACAGGCCGGTGGCGGCGCAGGTGTCGATGCCCTGGTACTGGTAGGTGCGCAGCAGTTCGCGGGTATCAACGCCGGCGCGTTTCTTCGCCTGGATGTCGCGCCACATGACGATGCGCTGGCGCGGGCTCAAGGTAAGCCCTTTCGACGGACATACCGGCTCGCAGAAACCGCACTCGATGCACTTGTCGACGATCTCGTCGGCGGCCGGCAGCGGCTTGAGGTTCTTCAGGTGAATGTCGGGGTCCTCGCTCAGCACCACATCGGGGTTGAGTATGCCGTTGGGGTCGAGCAGGCGCTTGAGCTTCCACATCAGCTGGTAGGCGTCATGCCCCCATTCCAGTTCGACGAAGGGCGCCATGTTGCGCCCGGTGCCGTGCTCGGCCTTGAGCGAGCCGCCGAATTCCACTGCCACCAGCTGCGCCACGTCGTCCATGAAGGCCTGGTAGCGCGCCACTTCCTCGGCGCTGTTGAAGCCCTGGGTGAAGACGAAGTGCAGGTTGCCTTCCAGGGCGTGGCCGAAAATGATCGCCTCGTCGTAGCGGTGCTTGTCGAACAGCTGGATCAGGCGGTTGACGCCTTCGGCCAGTTGCTCGATGGGGAAGGTCACGTCCTCGATGATCACCGTGGTGCCGGTCTGGCGCACGGCGCCGACGGCGGGGAAGGTGTCCTTGCGGATCTTCCACAGCTGGTTGTACACCGCCGGGTCTTCGCTGAACGCGACCTTCTGCTCCAGCGGGTAGTCGTCGATGGACGCCATTACCTGCTCGAGTTGCTCGTGTAGCAGGCTCTGGCTGGCCGCGCGACATTCGATCAGCAGGGCGCAGGCGTTGGCCGACAGGTCCTTGACCCACGCCGGCATGCCCGGCATCTCCTGCACCGAGCGCAGGCTGCGACGGTCGAGCAGCTCCACGGCGGAGACGGGCTGGCGCTTGAGCACGGTCACGGCGCGGCAGCAGCTTTCGACGCTGGGGAACACCAGCAGCGCGCTGGCCTTGTGCGGGTGGTCGGGCACGGTGTCGTAGGTGACGGCGCTGATGAAACCCAGGGTCCCCTCGGAGCCGACCAGCAAGTGTTGCAGAATATCGAGCGGCTGGTCGTAGTCCACCAGTGCGTTAAGCGAAAGCCCCGTGGTGTTCTTCAGCCGGTACTTGTGCCGGATGCGCTCAGCCAGCGTGGTGTTGGCGCGGGTCTCGCGGCCAAGGCGGGCCAGTTCGTCCAGCAGGCTGGCGTGGCTTTGCTCGAATGCGGCGACGCTGGCCGGGTCTTCGCTGTCCAGGCGGGTGCCATCGGCCAGCACCAGGCGCAGACCGGCGAGGGTGTGGTAGGTGTTCTGCGCGGTGCCGCAGCACATGCCGCTGGCATTGTTGGCGACGATGCCGCCGATCTTGCAGGCGTTGATCGACGCCGGGTCCGGGCCGATCTTGCGCCCATAGGGGGCCAGCCAGGCATTGGCCTGGGCGCCGATCACGCCGGGCTGCAGGCGGATCTGCTCGCCGTGGTTGCGAATCTCCCGGCCATTCCAGTTGTCGCCGAGCACGATCAGCACCGAGTCGCTGATGGCCTGGCCGGACAGGCTGGTGCCGGCAGCGCGGAAAGTCACCGCTACCCGGTCACGCTGGGCCAGCTGGATCAGCGCGACCACTTCGTCCTCGGACTCCACGCGCAGCACCAGCTTGGGGATCAGCCGGTAGAAGCTGGCGTCGGTGCCGAAGGCCAGGGTCGAAGTCGGGTCGTCGAAGCGGCGCTCGGCGGGGATCAGGCGCTCGGCATCACGCAGGAACGCGGCGGGCAGGCTCATGCAGTCTCCTCGCGGGGCCGCGGCGTCTGGTGCGCGGCGTGCCCCGGGTAATCAGGCGTTGGCGGGCGCGCTCAGGCGCCCAGTTCGCGGACCAGCGAGTCTTTGCTGATCTCGCCGATGGACTTGGCGCCGGTCAGCACCATGGCCACGCGCATTTCTTTCTCGAACAGCTCCAGCAGGTTCTTCACCCCGGCCTCGCCGTGGGTCGCCAGGGCATAGAGGAAGGCGCGGCCGATCAGCACGGTGTCGGCGCCCAGGGCGATCATGCGCACCACATCGAGGCCGCTGCGAATGCCGGAGTCGGCGAGGATCTTGATATCGCCCTTCACCGCGTCGGCGATGGCCGGCAGCGCACGGGCGCTGGACAGCACGCCGTCGAGCTGGCGGCCGCCGTGGTTGGAGACGACGATGCCGTCGGCGCCGAACTTGACCGCGTCGCGGGCGTCATCGGCGTCGAGGATGCCCTTGATGATCATCGGGCCGTCCCAGAATTCGCGGATCCACTCCAGGTCTTTCCAGGAGATGGACGGGTCGAAGTTGTTGCCCAGCCAGCCGATGTAGTCGGCAAGGCCCGTGGGGTTGCCGCGGTAGGCGGAGATATTGCCCAGGTCGTGGGGGCGGCCCATCACGCCGACGTCCCAGGCCCATTGCGGGTGGGTCATGGCTTGCAGCACGCGGCGCAGCGGGCCGTTGGCGCCGCTCATGCCGGAGTGGGCGTCGCGATAGCGGGCGCCGGGCACGGGCATGTCGACGGTGAACACCAAGGTCTTCACGCCGGCCGCTTTCGCACGCTCCAAGGCGTTGCGCATGAAGCCGCGGTCTTTCAGGACATACAGCTGGAACCACATTGGCCGGTCGATGGCCGGGGCCACTTCTTCGATCGGGCACACCGATACCGTCGACATCGTGAACGGAATGCCATGGGCCGCCGCTGCGCGTGCCGCCTGCACCTCGCCACGACGGGCGTACATACCGGTGAGGCCGACCGGGGCCAGGGCCACGGGCATGCTCAGGGTCTCGTCGAACAGTTTTGTCTGCAAGCTCAGTTCGGACATGTTCTTCAGCACGCGCTGGCGCAAGGCGATGCCGGCAAGGTCCGAGACATTGTGGCGCAGGGTGTGCTCGGCGTAGGCGCCGCCGTCGGCGTAGTGGAACAGGAAGGGAGGCAGCTTGCGTTGGGCCGCGGCGCGATAGTCGGTGGAGGCGGAAATGATCATGGATTCTCGCAGCGTTGCTTGTGGGGAATGCCGGGCGCGTTAAGGCGCCCGGCTCCTGTCACTTTAGTGATGAACCAGCATGCCAGTGAGCCAGTAGGCCTGGACCAGAGTGATCAGGCCGACGATGGTGGCGAAGAACAGGCTGTGCTTGACGGTGAAGCGGAACAGGTCGGATTCCTTGCCGACCAGGCCGGTGGCCGCGCAGGCCACGGCGATCGACTGCGGCGAGATCATCTTGCCGGTCACGCCGCCGCTGGTGTTGGCCGCCACCAGCAGAGTGTCGCTGACGCCGATCTGGTGCGCGGTGGTGGCCTGCAGCGAGCTGAACAGGGCATTGGACGAAGTGTCCGAGCCGGTCAGGAACACGCCCAGCCAGCCGAGGAACGGCGAGAAGAACGGGAATGCCGCGCCGGTGCCGGCCAGCACCAGGGCCATGGTCGAGGACATGCCCGAGTAGTTGGTGACGAAGGCGAAGGCCAGCACCATGCCGATCGACAGGATCGGCCAGCGCAGTTCCCAGAAGGTCTCTTTGAAAGTGGTCAGACCAGTTTTGAAGTTGATCTTCAACACCCACATCGAGATCAGTGCCGATAGGAAGATCGCGGTGCCGGTGGCGGAAATCGGGTCGAGCTTGAACACCGCCGGCATGGCGATGGGCGCTGTGACGATTGGGGCGGTCTTCACCACCAGCTGGTCGAGGTGCGGGATGGCGAAGTTGAACACGAAGTTGTACATCGCGCCGCCCGGGGCGAAGGCTGCCTTGAACGGTTTCAGGGTCCAGATGGTGACCAGTACGGTGAGGATCAGGAAGGGCGACCAGGCCTTGAAGATCTCGCCAAAGCTGTACGGGCTCGGTTGGCTGCCGCTCGACTGCACGACGGCGGCGCCGACGCTGCCCTTGGCCTCGGCGAGCGCGCGCTTGGGCTGCCAGACCTTGAGGAACAGGGTCAGGGCGATCAGGCTGGCCAGGGCCGAGGTGATGTCGGGCAGCTCCGGGCCGATGAAGTTGGAGGTGAAGTACTGGGTGACGGCGAAGCTCAGGCCGGCCACCAGGGCGGCAGGCCAGGTCTCTTTCACGCCGCGCACGCCGTCCATCATGAACACCAGCCAGAACGGCACGAACAGCGACAGCAGCGGCAGCTGGCGTCCGGTCATGGCGCCGATGTGGAAGGCGTCGATGCCGGTTACCTGCCCGGCCACGATGATCGGGATACCCAGGGCGCCAAAGGCCACCGGGGCGGTGTTGGCGATCAGGCACAGGCCGGCGGCATACAGCGGGTTGAAGCCCAGGCCCACCAGCAGCGCGGCGGTGATGGCCACCGGTGCGCCGAAGCCGGCCGCGCCTTCGAGGAAGGCGCCGAAGCAGAAGCCAATCAGCAGCACCTGCAGGCGTTGGTCGTCGGTGATCGACAGCACCGAGCTGCGGATGACCTCGAACTGGCCACTCTTGACCGTGAGTTTGTAGAGGAACACCGCGGCAACGATGATCCAGGCAATTGGCCAGAGGCCATAGAGGAAGCCGTAACCCGCAGCGGCCAGGGCCATGTCGACAGGCATCTGGAAGGCGAAGATCGCCACCAGGATCGACAGCGCCAGGGTGATGCTGCCGGCGACGTGGCCCTTGAGGCGGAACACGGCGAGGGCAAGGAAGAAGAACACGATTGGGATGACCGCCGCCAGCGCGGACAGGCCAAGGCTACCAAGCGGGGTATAGAGTTGTTGCCAGGTTTGCATATGGGGTGGCCCCTAATTGTTGTTGGTCAAGGCACTGGCATTGGATAATTGGTAAGACCAATTTACAATGGCTGGTCGCTAGGTTAAAAGCGCAGCAGCGGGTGTGTCAATTTGTCCTGGGGGAAACTTTGGTCGGACGCCGATGAGCGGGCATCTGAATGGCTGGGAAAAACGCCGCCTGATGGGTGTCGGCGCAAGCCGGATAGGCGCAGAATAGGCGCCCCCGGATTCGCATCCCCGGGGTTCGTGGAGAGCATGTGATGGTTTTTGATCAGGTCCGCCAGCGGCGCCTGTCCGACGACATCGTCGATCGGTTGGAAGGGATGATTCTCGAAGGCACCCTCACCTCGGGTCAGCGCCTGCCGGCCGAGCGCGCCCTGGCCGAGCAGTTCGGCGTGTCGCGCCCGTCGCTGCGCGAGGCGATCCAGAAGTTGGTGGCCAAGGGCTTGCTGGTCAGTCGCCAGGGCGGCGGCAACTATGTGGCCGAGTCATTGGGCTCGACCTTCAGCGACCCCTTGCTGAAACTTCTCGAATCCAGTCCCGAGGCGCAGCGTGACCTGCTGGAGTTTCGTCATACGCTGGAGGCGTCCTGCGCCTACTACGCGGCGCAGCGCGCCACCGAGCCGGATCGCGAGCGGCTGAAGACTGCGTTCGACGCCTTGCAGGACTGCTACAACCGTGTCGGTGAAGTGGACCGGGCGGAGGAGGGCGCGGCGGATGCGCGCTTCCATCTGGCCATTGCCGAGGCCAGTCACAACGCCGTGCTGTTGCACACCATTCGCGGGTTGTTCGACCTGCTCAAGCGCAATGTGGTGACCAACATTGGCGGCATGTACCAGCAACGCACGGAGACCCGCGACATGCTGATCAGCCAGCATCGCGAGTTGTATCTGGCGATTGTCGAGGGGCGCGCGGAGGACGCGCGGGAGGTGTCCAGCCGGCACATCCTGTATGTGCAGGAGGTGCTGCAGGAGGCGCAGCAGCAAGCGCAGCGGGTGGCGCGTGCGGAGCGGCGCAGCGGACGCTGATTCTGGACTTCGTGGGAGCGGGCTTGCCCCGCGATCGCGCTAGCAGGGGCAGCAGTACTGCCTGGCCTGGCGCTATCGCGGGGCAAGCCCGCTCCCACGGGAAAGGTCAGGCCGAGCCCTACTCTTCCTTGCCCTTGTTGCGCATCGTGCGCTGCAGCTCGCGGTTGGAGTCGCGCTCGCGCACGGTATCACGCTTGTCGAACTCCTTCTTGCCCTTGCCGAGTGCGATCTCGCACTTGATCAGGTGCTTGCTCCAGTACAGCGACATCGCCACGCAGGTGTAGCCCTTCTGCGCCACGGCCGCTTCCAGGCGCTCGAGCTCGCGCTTGTTCAGCAGCAGCTTGCGGGTGCGGATGGGGTCGGCGATGACGTGGGTGCTGGCGGTGTTCAGCGGGGTGATGTGGCTGCCGAACAGCCAGGCTTCGCCATCCTTGAGCAGCACGTAGCTGTCGGTCAGGTGCGCCTTGCCGGCCCGCAGGCTTTTTACTTCCCAACCGGACAGGACCAGCCCGGCCTCGAACTTGTGTTCGATGAAGTAATCGTGTCGCGCTTTCTTGTTCTGCGCGATGGTCCCGGTCGGATGCTTCTTTTGTTTAGCCATAGGGGCGGCATTATAGGCAGTCGCCGCGTCCTCGGCTACGGGGTTTAGCTGCGCTTGAGCCTGTTGTGTGAATCCCGGACAATGCAACCCACGCTCTGCCGCGCAGAGCCGTTTTCAAGGCGCTGACAAGCGCTGCCGCCCAGTTTGGAAGTGACGCCTGGATGACTACCCATATTCAACGCTCCGCTCTGCTGCCGTACCCTGCCCAGGCGCTCTACGACCTGGTCAACGATGTGGCGAGCTACCCGGAGTTCCTGCCCTGGTGCTCGGCGTCCACGGTGCTCGAGACCAGTGACACGCATATGCGGGCAAGGCTGGAAGTGGCCAAGGGTGGCATGAGCCAGCAGTTCATCACGCGCAATGTGCTGGTGCCGGGGCAGTCGATCGAGATGAACCTGGAGGAGGGGCCGTTCACCCAGTTGCATGGGCTGTGGGTGTTCAAGCCGTTGGGAGATAAGGCCTGCAAGATCAGCCTCGACCTGTCGTTCGACTACGCAGGTGCCCTGGTGCGGGCCACCTTGGGGCCGCTGTTCAACCAGGCGGCCAACACGATGGTCGATGCCTTCTGCCAGCGGGCCAAGCAGCTCAATGGTTGAGGGCGCGCGTGGCAGGTGAGCAAGCCCCGCCATTCATGCAGGCAATAAAAAGCCCGGACAAGATCCGGGCTTTTTAGTATCGGCGCATTTACTGCGGCGAAGTTTCCAGCGGTGCTGGTGTCGGCACCGGGGTGGTCTCGACGTTGTCGATTTCCTTTTGCAGCGAGTCTTCCAGCGAGCCTGGCTTGGCTGGCTTCTCGGGTTGGCTCGGCTGCTTGTCCGGGTTGACCGTGGTGTCACCGCTGCCACCGAGGATTTCCTGGTCGCGGCTGACGCCTGGCATGAAGTCGCCGGAGAGGTTGACCAATTGATCGTTCTCGTTGAAGAAGATGCTCATGCGCTCTTGCTGGCGCTGGCCGCCGCCAGGCTGCAGGCTGTAGAGATAATCCCAGCGATTGGTGTGGAAGGTGTCCTGCAGCAGGGGGTTGCCCATGATAAACCTTACTTGTCGGCGGGTCATTCCCGGACGCAATTGGTCTATCATGTCCTGCGTGACGACATTGCCCTGCTGGATGTCGATTTTGTAAACCCCGGGAAACGAGCAACCGGCGAGTGCGAGCAGTCCCACTAGGGTGAGGCTGGTTAGCAAGAGCTTGGTGTTTTGCATCGGTGGGCGACTTCCACTATCTTGGCTGGACAACGTAAACCCCGATCATACCCGTATTAAGAGAAGCTGCGAAGCAGCATCGGCGAGAAAGCTGACCATGGTTGAAAATAGCGAATTGCGCAAAGCGGGCCTCAAGGTAACCCTGCCTCGAGTAAAGATTCTTCAGATGCTCGACTCCACCGAGCAGCGTCACATGAGTGCCGAGGATGTGTACAAGGCGCTGATGGAGGCTGGCGAGGATGTCGGTCTGGCGACCGTGTATCGCGTACTGACCCAGTTCGAAGCGGCGGGTCTGGTGGTTCGCCATAACTTCGATGGCGGCCACGCGGTATTCGAGCTGGCTGACGGCGGCCACCACGACCACATGGTCAACGTGGACAGCGGTGAAGTCATCGAGTTCTTCGATGTCGAGATCGAAAAGCGCCAGAAGGAAATCGTTGCCGAGCACGGTTTCGAGCTGGTGGACCACAATCTGGTTCTGTATGTGCGTAAAAAGAAGTAACGATTTATCTCGTTATTGACGACAAAGGCGACCTTCGGGTCGCCTTTGTGCGTTCTGGGGAGCGTGCGTGGGGTGGGCCCGCTCAGGTCTTGCTGGTCACCACCATCTTGCGCGCATGGGCCAGCGACTCTTTGGTGAGGTCAATGCCGCCCAGCATCCGCGCCACTTCCTCGACCCGCTCGCGCTTGCCCAGGCTGGCCACGGCGGTGTGCGTGGTGTCGCTGTTGCGCACCTTGTGCACGAACAGGTGGTGATGCCCCTGGGCTGCGACCTGTGGCAGGTGGGTCACGGTCAGCACCTGGCCGCGCTCGCCGAGACGGCGAAGCAATTGGCCGACGATCTCGGCAGTCGGGCCGCCGATGCCAACGTCGACTTCGTCGAATACCAAGGTTGGAATGCGTGAGGTCTGTGCGGTGATCACCTGGATCGCCAGGCTGATGCGTGACAGTTCGCCGCCCGAGGCCACTTTGGCCAGGCCCTTGAGTGGCTGGCCGGGGTTGGCACTGACCAGCAGTTCGATCTGCTCCAGGCCATGGGGTGAGAGGTCCGTGCTTTCGAAGGGGGTGAGTTCGATGCAGAAGCGTCCGCCGGGCATGCCCAGGCGTTGGATTTCCTGCCCCACGGCGGTGGCCAGCTGTTTGGCCGCCTGCCGGCGCAGGGTGCTGAGCTCGATGGCCTTCTCTTTATAATGCTGTGCGAAGGCCGCGAGCTCCTCGCCCAGCCGCTCGATCGATTCGTCGCTGGCGTTCAGCCCTTCCAGCTCTTCCATCAGGCGCTGTTGCAGGTGCGGCAGTTCAGTGGGATGCACGCGGTGCTTGCGGGCGAGGGTGTAGATGGTGTCCAGGCGCTCTTCAAGGCTCTGCAGGCGCATCGGGTCGGCGTCGAAGTTGTCGAGGAAGCGGTTGAGTTCGCCGACGGCCTCCTCCACCTGGATCTGCGCGCTGGCAATCAGGTTGACCGCCTCGCCCAGTGCTTTGGGTGCATTGCCTACCGCGCCGAGGCGGTTGAGGCTCATGGTCAGGGCGCTCAGCACGTTGCCTGAATCGCTTTCGCTGCACTGTTCGATGACCTGGCGGCAAATGCCGAAGAGTGCCTCGGCGTTGGTCAGGTTCTTGTGCTCTTGCTCAAGCTGCTCCAGTTCGTTTTCGCCCAGTCCGAGGTTGTCGAGTTCCTCCAATTGGTAGCTGAGCAACTGGTGGCGCGCCCGCTGCTCGTCGCCGGAGTTGCTCAGGCGCTCCAGCTCCTGGCGCGTCTGGTTCCAGCGCTTGGCGGCCAGCTGCACCTGGCGGGCCAGATCGGTGGCGCCGGCGTACTCGTCCACCAGGCGGCGGTGGGTGTCGGTTTTCAGCAGTGACTGGTGTTCGTGCTGGCTGTGGATATCGATCAGCAGCTCGCCCAGGGCCTTGAGGTCGCCCAGCGGACAAGGGGTGCCATTGATGTAGCCGCGGCTACGGCCCTCGGCGGTGATCACCCGGCGCAGGATGCAGGGGCCGTCGCTTTCCAGGTCGCGCTCGGCGAGCCAGGCGTGCGCCTCGGGGATGTCGACCAGGTCAAACGTGGCGAGGATGTCGGCTTTGTCGGTGCCCGGGCGCACCACGCCGCTGTCGGCGCGGTCGCCCAGGGCCAGGCCGAGGGCATCGAGCATGATCGACTTGCCGGCCCCGGTCTCGCCGGTGATGACGGACATGCCGCGGGCGATCTCGAGGTCGAGGTGTTCGACGATGGCGTAGTTGTGAATGGACAGGTGCACCAGCATGGAGCGGCTCCCGAAGGGTCTTGTCTGGATATTTATACAGTGCTTTTCGCGAGTCTGCCAATAGCCGGTCGACGAATGTGGAAAAGCACCTTCCCCCTTGAACCTGGTTTTTCCGACCCCATATAGCCGGCAAGACATGGCGAGCCTGGCTCGCACGACAGAAATCGTGGAGGAGAAACCCAATGGCTGACGAACAGCTGGATGAGAAGAACCTGAATTCCGAAGAAGCAGGCGCCGCGAATGCCGATGCCCGTGTCCTGGAGCTCGAGGAGCAGCTGGCCGCCGCCAAGGACCAGTCCCTGCGCGCCGCTGCCGACCTGCAGAACATCCGCCGCCGTGCCGAGCAGGATGTCGAGAAGGCCCACAAGTTCGCCCTGGAGAAGTTCGCCGGCGACCTGCTGCCGATCATCGACAGCCTGGAGCGTGGTCTGGAGCTGTCCAGCGCCGACGACGAGACCATCAAGCCGATGCGCGAAGGCATCGAGCTGACCCTGAAGATGTTCCAGGACACTCTCAAGCGCTACAACCTCGAGACCATCGAGCCGCACGGCCAGCCATTCAACGCCGAGCACCACCAGGCGATGGCCATGCAGGAAAGTGCTGATGTCGAGCCGAACAGCGTGCTGAACGTGTTCCAGAAGGGCTACCTGCTCAATGGCCGCCTGCTGCGCCCCGCCATGGTGGTGGTCAGCAAGGCGCCGAGCGCCCCGCAGCCTTCGATCAACGAAAAGGCTTGAAATCTTTTCGGACACCCCCATCTAGGTGTCAAGCCTTCAAGTATTAGCGCAGTTGGCCAAAGCAGTCGCTGCTACCAAATTCAAGTTTCGGGAGAATCAACATGGGTAAAATCATCGGTATCGACCTGGGGACCACCAACTCCTGCGTCTCCGTGCTGGAAAACGGCACTGCCAAGGTCATCGAGAACGCCGAAGGCGCGCGCACCACGCCTTCGATCATCGCCTACGCCAACGACGGCGAGATCCTGGTTGGCCAGTCGGCCAAGCGTCAGGCGGTCACCAACCCGCACAACACCCTGTTCGCGGTGAAACGTCTGATCGGCCGCCGCTTCGAAGAAGATGTCGTACAGAAAGACATCAAGCTGGTGCCTTACAAGATCGTCAAGGCCAACAATGGTGACGCCTGGGTCGAGGCTGCCGACAAGCAGATGGCTCCGCCGCAGATCAGCGCCGAAGTCCTGAAGAAAATGAAGAAGACCGCCGAAGACTACCTGGGCGAGCCGGTCACCGAAGCGGTCATCACCGTGCCGGCCTACTTCAACGACAGCCAGCGCCAGGCGACCAAAGACGCCGGCCGCATCGCTGGCCTGGACGTAAAACGCATCATCAACGAGCCGACCGCCGCCGCGCTGGCCTACGGCATGGACAAGGGCAAGGGCGACCATACCGTCATCGTCTATGACCTGGGTGGTGGTACCTTCGACGTATCGGTCATCGAAATCGCCGAAGTCGACGGTGAGCACCAGTTCGAAGTGCTGGCCACCAACGGTGACACCTTCCTGGGTGGCGAAGACTTCGACATGCGCCTGATCGACTACCTTGTCGACGAGTTCAAGAAAGAGTCCGGCATGGACCTGAAGAACGATCCCCTGGCCCTGCAGCGCCTGAAAGAAGCCGCTGAAAAGGCCAAGATCGAGCTGTCCTCGGCTCAGTCGACCGACGTCAACCTGCCGTACATCACTGCAGACGCAACCGGTCCGAAGCACCTGAACGTGAAGATCTCCCGCGCCAAGCTGGAGTCGCTGGTCGAAGACCTGGTCAACCGTACCATCGAGCCATGCCGCATCGCCCTGAAGGACGCCGGCATTGATGCCAGCAAGATCGACGACGTAATCCTGGTCGGTGGCCAGACCCGTATGCCGATGGTGCAGAAAGCCGTTGCCGACTTCTTTGGTAAAGAAGCGCGCAAGGACGTCAACCCGGACGAAGCCGTTGCCATGGGTGCCGCCATCCAGGGTGCCGTTCTGGCCGGTGACGTGAAGGACGTGCTGCTGCTGGACGTCAGCCCGCTGACCCTGGGTATCGAAACCATGGGTGGCGTGATGACCGCGCTGATCGAGAAGAACACCACCATCCCGACCAAGAAGTCGCAGGTGTTCTCGACCGCCGACGACAACCAGGGCGCCGTGACCATCCACGTGCTGCAGGGCGAGCGCAAGCAAGCTTCGCAGAACAAGTCGCTGGGCAAGTTCGACCTGGCTGACATCCCGCCGGCTCCACGCGGCGTGCCGCAGATCGAAGTGACCTTCGACATCGACGCCAACGGCATCCTGCACGTCGGTGCGAAGGACAAGGCTACCGGCAAGGCGCAGTCGATCGTGATCAAGGCCAACTCCGGTCTGTCCGACGAAGAAATCGAGAAAATGGTGCGTGACGCCGAGGCCAACGCCGAGGAAGACCGCAAGTTCGAAGAGCTGGCCGCCGCCCGTAACCAGGGTGATGCGCTGGTCCACTCGACCCGCAAGATGGTCACTGAAGCCGGTGACAAGGTCACCGCCGAAGAGAAGACTGCCATCGAGGCCGCCGTGGTTGCCCTGGAGGCCGCCGTCAAGGGCGACGACAAGGCTGCCATCGACGCCAAGGTCGAGGAGCTGTCCAAGGTTTCGGCCCCTGTTGCCCAGAAGATGTACGCCGAGCAACAGGCCGAGCAACCGCAGGGCGGCGCCCAGCAGGCCGAACCGGAAGCCAAGCACGACGACGTGGTTGACGCCGAGTTCGAAGAAGTAAAAGACAACAACAAGCAGTAAGTCCTGCATGTTGTCGCCCAGTTCACCGTCGTTTGCCGGTGAGCTGGTAGGATGTCGCCGCGCGGGGGCTTGCTCCCGCGTTGGCGTGTCTGGAACACGAGAATTATTTACAGCATCTGTCTGGGCGCATTCGCGTATGGCGGCAGGTGCTGACGGCATGGCGCACCGATGCGCAGAGGTATGCCGAACGCCCCCAAGAGTGCAAATGACCTATGGCAAAGCGTGATTTTTATGAAGTCCTGGGTGTCGAGCGTGGCGCCAGTGAAGGTGATCTGAAGAAGGCCTACCGCCGTCTGGCGATGAAGTACCACCCTGACCGCAACCCGGGTGATAAAGAGTCGGAAGACCTGTTCAAGGAAGCCAACGAGGCCTACGAAGTGCTGTCGGATGCCAGCAAGCGTGCGGCGTACGACCAGTACGGCCACGCCGGCGTCGACCCGAGCATGGGTGGCGGCGGTGCCGGTTTCGGTGGTGCCAACTTCTCCGATATCTTCGGTGATGTCTTCAGTGATTTCTTCGGCGGTGGCCGTGGTGGTGGTCGTGGCGGCGCCCAGCGTGGCAGTGACCTGCGCTACACCCTCGAGCTCAATCTCGAGGAGGCGGTGCGCGGTACCACGGTCAATATCCGCGTCCCTACGCTGGTCAACTGCAAGCCGTGCGACGGCTCCGGCGCCAAGAAGGGCTCGACCCCGTCGACCTGCCCGACCTGTGGCGGTATCGGTCAGGTGCGCATGCAGCAGGGCTTCTTCGCGGTGCAGCAGACGTGCCCGCGCTGCCATGGCCAGGGCAAGATCATCACCGACCCTTGCGGCTCGTGCCACGGCGAAGGTCGTGTCGAGGAATACAAGACCCTGTCGGTCAAGGTGCCGGCTGGCGTCGATACCGGCGATCGCATCCGCCTGTCCGGCGAAGGCGAGGCGGGTGCCCATGGCGGTCCGACCGGTGACCTGTATGTGGTCGTCAATGTGCGCGAGCACCCGATCTTCCAGCGCGACGGCAAGCACCTCTACTGCGAAGTACCGATCAGCTATACCGACGCCGCCCTGGGTGGCGAGCTGGAAGTGCCGACCCTCGATGGTCGCGTGAAGCTGAAAATTCCCGAAGGCACCCAGACCGGCAAGCAGTTCCGCTTGCGTGGCAAGGGTGTGGCGCCGGTGCGCGGTGGTGCGGCAGGCGACCTGCTGTGCCGCGTGGCGGTGGAAACGCCGGTCAACCTCAGCCGTCGCCAGCGCGAACTGCTCGAAGAGCTGCGTGACTCGCTCGAGGGCGACAGCTCCCATTCGCCCAAGGCCAGTGGCTGGTTCGAGGGTATGAAGCGCTTCTTCGGCGATCTCTGAGAAGGAACAGGCTATGCGACGTATTGCGGTAATGGGCGCGGCGGGGCGGATGGGCAAGACCCTCGTCGAGGCCGTGCAGCAGCAGGCGCCCCTGACGGGCCTGACGGCGGCGATCGATCGCCCGGACAGCTCGCTGGTCGGGGCTGATGCCGGTGAGCTGGCGGCCCTGGGGCGTATCGGCGTGCCGATCTGTGATGACCTGGCCAAGGTTGCCGACGAGTTCGATGTGCTGATCGACTTCACGCATCCTTCGGTGACCCTGAAGAACCTGGCGTTCTGTCGCAAGGCGGGCAAGGCCATGGTTATCGGCACCACCGGTTTCACGCCGGAAGAGAAAGAGCTGCTGGCAGAGGCGGGCAAGGAGATCCCGATCGTCTTCGCCGCGAACTTCAGCGTGGGTGTGAACCTCAGTCTCAAGCTGTTGGACATGGCGGCCCGGGTGCTGGGCGATGATGTGGATATCGAGATCATCGAGGCCCATCACCGGCACAAGGTCGACGCGCCGTCGGGGACCGCGCTGCGCATGGGTGAAGTGGTTGCCAATGCGTTGGGGCGCGACCTGCAGGAAGTGGCGGTTTATGGTCGTGAAGGCCAGACCGGTGCTCGTGATCGCAAGACCATCGGTTTCGCCACCGTGCGTGCCGGTGATGTGGTCGGTGATCACACCGTGCTGTTCGCCGCCGAAGGCGAGCGCCTGGAGATCACCCACAAGGCCTCCAGCCGCATGACGTTCGCCAAGGGCGCCGTGCGCGCTGCGCTGTGGCTGGAAGGGCGTGAGCCTGGCCTGTACGACATGCAGGACGTGCTCGAGCTGCGTTGATGCCGCGGGGCTGCCTGGCAGCCCCTTGTCGCATCCAAGTGTTTTAGAGACACATCTACGGTAGACCGAAAACGCACTTTTCTGTAAGCTACAGCTTTAGTGTGTCCACTAAAAGCGCGCAGCGAATTGAATTCAGCACTTAAAAGCGGGGTGACGTGTCCATACGTCACTCCGCTTTTTTGCAACCTGCGATCGCCCTTTCATGCTTGATTTACGGGAGGTCTTCTTGACAAAGCCAGCCATACTCGCCCTTGCCGACGGCAGTATTTTTCGCGGTGAAGCCATTGGTGCCGACGGTCAGACCGTTGGCGAGGTGGTATTCAACACCGCTATGACCGGCTACCAGGAAATCCTTACAGACCCTTCCTACTCGCAGCAAATCGTCACCCTGACCTACCCGCACATCGGCAATACCGGCACTACCCCGGAAGACGCCGAATCCAACCGCGTCTGGTCCGCTGGCCTGGTCATCCGCGACCTGCCGCTGCTGGCCAGCAACTGGCGCAATACCCAGTCGCTGCCTGAGTACCTCAAGGCCAACAACGTTGTCGCCATCGCCGGCATCGATACCCGCCGCCTGACCCGTATCCTGCGTGAAAAGGGCGCCCAGAACGGCTGCATCCTCGCCGGTGACAACATCACCGAAGAGCAGGCGATCGCCGCTGCCCGTGCCTTCCCGGGCCTGAAGGGCATGGACCTGGCCAAGGTCGTTTCCACCAAGGAGCGCTACGAGTGGCGTTCCAGCGTGTGGGAGCTGAAGACCGACAGCCACCCGACCATCGATGCTGCCGACCTGCCGTACCACGTGGTTGCCTTCGACTACGGCGTCAAGCTGAACATCCTGCGCATGTTGGTCGCGCGTGGTTGCCGCGTCACCGTGGTGCCTGCCCAGACCCCGGCCAGCGAAGTGCTCGCGCTCAACCCCGATGGTGTGTTCCTGTCCAACGGCCCTGGTGATCCGGAGCCATGCGACTACGCCATCCAGGCGATCAAGGAAATCCTCGAGACCGAGATTCCGGTCTTCGGTATCTGCCTCGGCCACCAACTGCTGGCCCTGGCCTCCGGTGCCAAGACCGTGAAGATGGGCCACGGCCACCACGGTGCCAACCACCCGGTCCAGGACCTGGATACCGGTGTGGTCATGATCACCAGCCAGAACCACGGCTTTGCCGTCGACGAAGCCACCCTGCCAGGCAATGTTCGCGCCATCCACAAGTCGCTGTTCGACGGCACCCTGCAGGGTATCGAGCGCACCGACAAATGCGCGTTCAGCTTCCAGGGCCACCCTGAAGCGAGCCCGGGCCCGACCGACGTCGCGCCACTGTTCGATCGTTTCACCGATGCCATGGCCAAGCGCCGCTGAGCATCCTGCTTCAAGGCCCCGGGCCGGCTTGTGCCGTGCCCGGAAGCGCCTGACCCAGATTGTTCAAAGCGGCTTGCCGACTGACCCCGGATTTGAGTGACCACCATGCCAAAACGTACAGACATCAAAAGCATCCTGATTCTCGGCGCTGGCCCGATCGTGATCGGCCAGGCCTGTGAGTTCGACTATTCCGGCGCCCAGGCCTGCAAGGCCCTGCGCGAGGAAGGTTTCCGCGTCATCCTGGTGAACTCCAACCCAGCCACCATCATGACCGACCCGGCCATGGCCGACGCCACCTACATCGAGCCGATCAAATGGCAATCGGTGGCCAAGATCATCGAGAAAGAGCGCCCGGACGCCGTCCTGCCGACCATGGGCGGCCAGACTGCGCTGAACTGCGCCTTGGACCTGGAACGCCATGGCGTTCTGGAAAAATTCGGCGTGGAAATGATCGGTGCCAACGCTGACACCATCGACAAGGCCGAAGACCGCTCGCGCTTCGACAAGGCCATGAAGGATATCGGCCTGGAGTGCCCGCGCTCGGGTATCGCCCACAGCATGGAAGAGGCCAATGCGGTCCTCGAGAAGCTCGGCTTCCCATGCATCATCCGCCCGTCCTTCACCATGGGCGGCACCGGGGGCGGGATTGCCTACAACCGTGAAGAGTTCGAAGAAATCTGCACCCGTGGTCTGGACCTGTCGCCGACCAAGGAACTGCTGATCGACGAATCGCTGATCGGTTGGAAGGAATACGAGATGGAGGTGGTCCGCGACAAGAAGGACAACTGCATCATCGTCTGCTCGATCGAGAACTTCGATCCGATGGGCGTGCACACCGGTGACTCGATCACCGTTGCTCCGGCACAGACCCTGACCGACAAGGAATACCAGATCATGCGCAACGCCTCGCTGGCGGTGCTGCGTGAAATTGGTGTCGAAACCGGCGGCTCCAACGTGCAGTTCGGCATCTGCCCGAACACCGGCCGCATGGTCGTGATCGAGATGAACCCGCGCGTCTCTCGCTCCTCGGCTCTGGCGTCCAAGGCCACCGGTTTCCCGATCGCCAAGATCGCCGCCAAGCTGGCCATCGGCTACACCCTCGACGAACTGCAGAACGACATCACCGGCGGCCGTACCCCGGCGTCCTTCGAGCCGTCGATCGACTACGTCGTCACCAAGCTGCCGCGCTTTGCCTTCGAGAAATTCCCCAAGGCCGATGCCCGCCTGACCACCCAGATGAAATCCGTCGGTGAAGTCATGGCCATCGGCCGTACCTTCCAGGAATCCCTGCAGAAAGCCCTGCGTGGCCTGGAAGTCGGCGCCTGCGGCCTCGACCCGAAAGTCGACCTGGCCAGCCCGGAAGCGGCCAGCATCCTCAAGCGCGAACTGACCGTGCCGGGTGCCGAGCGTATCTGGTACGTGGCCGACGCCATGCGTTCGGGCATGACCATCGAGGAAATCTTCCAGCTGACCGGTATCGACCTGTGGTTCCTGGTGCAGATGGAAGACCTGATCAAGGAAGAAGAGAAGGTCAAGACCCTGGCCCTGTCGGCAATCGACAAGGACTACATGCTGCGCCTCAAGCGCAAGGGCTTCTCGGACCAGCGCCTGGCCAAGCTGCTCGGCATCACCGACAAGAACCTGCGCCGTCACCGCCACAAGCTGGAAGTGTTCCCGGTGTACAAGCGCGTCGACACCTGCGCCGCCGAGTTCGCCACCGACACCGCCTACCTGTACTCGACCTACGAGGAAGAGTGCGAGGCCAACCCGTCGACCCGCGACAAGATCATGATCCTGGGCGGTGGCCCGAACCGTATCGGCCAAGGCATCGAGTTCGACTACTGCTGCGTGCACGCCGCGCTGGCACTGCGTGAAGACGGTTACGAGACCATCATGGTCAACTGCAACCCGGAAACCGTTTCCACCGACTACGACACCTCCGACCGTCTGTACTTCGAGCCGCTGACCCTGGAAGACGTGCTGGAAGTCTGCCGCGTCGAGAAGCCGAAGGGCGTCATCGTCCACTACGGCGGCCAGACCCCGCTGAAACTGGCTCGTGCCCTGGAAGAAGCCGGCGTGCCAATCATCGGCACCAGCCCGGACGCCATCGACCGCGCCGAAGACCGCGAGCGTTTCCAGCAGATGGTTCAGCGCCTGAACCTGCTGCAGCCGCCAAACGCCACCGTGCGCAGCGAAGACGAAGCCATCAAGGCGGCCGGCACTATCGGCTACCCGCTGGTGGTGCGCCCGTCCTACGTACTGGGCGGCCGTGCGATGGAGATCGTCTACGAACTGGACGAACTCAAGCGCTACCTGCGTGAAGCGGTGCAAGTGTCCAACGACAGCCCGGTGCTGCTTGACCACTTCCTCAACTGCGCCATCGAGATGGACGTGGATGCGGTCTGCGACGGTACCGACGTGGTGATCGGCGCGATCATGCAGCACATCGAGCAGGCCGGCGTTCACTCCGGTGACTCGGCGTGCTCGCTGCCACCTTACTCGCTGAGCAAGGAAGTGCAGGACGAAGTCCGCGTACAGGTCAAGAAAATGGCCCTGGAGCTGGGCGTGGTCGGCCTGATGAACGTGCAGCTGGCCTTGCAGGGCGACAAGATCTACGTGATCGAGGTCAACCCGCGCGCCTCGCGTACCGTGCCGTTCGTGTCCAAGTGCATCGGCACCTCGCTGGCGATGATCGCCGCGCGCGTCATGGCTGGCAAAACCCTGAAAGAACTGGGCTTCACCCAGGAAATCATCCCGAACTTCTACAGCGTCAAGGAAGCCGTCTTCCCGTTCGCCAAGTTCCCGGGGGTTGACCCGATCCTCGGCCCTGAGATGAAATCCACCGGTGAAGTCATGGGTGTCGGCGACAGCTTCGGTGAAGCCTTCGCCAAGGCCCAGATGGGCGCCAGCGAAGTGCTGCCGACCGGCGGTACCGCGTTCATCAGCGTGCGTGACGACGACAAGCCACAAGTGGCTGGGGTTGCTCGCGACCTGATCGCCCTGGGCTTCGAAGTGGTTGCAACTGCAGGCACCGCCAAGGTTATCGAAGCGGCCGGCCTGAAAGTACGCCGTGTGAACAAGGTGACCGAGGGTCGCCCGCACGTGGTCGACATGATCAAGAACGACGAAGTGTCGCTGATCATCAACACCACCGAAGGCCGCCAGTCGATTGCCGACTCCTACTCGATTCGTCGCAATGCGCTGCAGCACAAGATTTACTGCACCACCACCATTGCGGCCGGTGAAGCCATCTGCGAGGCGCTGAAATTCGGTCCGGAAAAGACCGTTCGTCGCCTGCAGGATCTGCATGCAGGACTCAAAGCATGAGCATTACCAAGTATCCGATGACCGTCCAGGGCGCTCGCGCCCTGGAAGAAGAGCATCTGTTCCTGAGCAAGACCGAGCGTCCGCGCCTGAGCCAGGCAATCGGCGAAGCTCGCGAGCTGGGCGACCTCAAGGAAAACGCCGAATACCATGCCGCCCGTGAGGAGCAGGGCATGGTCGAGGCGCGTATCCGCGATATCGAAGGCCGCCTGCAGAACTCGGTGGTGATCGACGTCACCACCATCGCCCACACCGGCAAGGTGATTTTCGGCACCACCGTGGTGCTGGCGAACACCGAGACCGATGAAGAGGTGACCTACCAGATCGTCGGCGAGGACGAGGCCGACGTGAAGCAGGGCAAGCTCTCCAGCGGTGCGCCGATCGCCCGTGCCATCATCGGCAAGGAAGAAGGTGATACTGTCGTCGTCAAGACGCCAAGTGGCACGGTCGAGTACGAGATTGTCGAAGTCAAGCACATCTGACCGGCGCCTGCGGGCGCCATCCCTCGAGGGGATCCTCTGGCAGCTGGCCCAGGTTTTCTGGGTCGGTGGCTTGTGGGTGTTCCACGTGGGGTTGGTGCCGGCGCTCAAGGTCAGTGGCCTTGCGCCATTGCTGGTGCAGGATATTGCCGTGCAGATCGACCGTTGGTTGATCGGCGTGGCGCTGCTCGGGCTGTTGACCCAGCTGGCGGTATTGGCGAGGGTGGATGGCCTGGCGGCCTGGTGGCGGCAGTTCCGTGGGCAGATGCTGCTGCTTGGCTTTGCTGCCTGTCTCAGCTACTACACCCTGCGCTACGGGATCTCCGTGGGTGAGCGCTGGCAGATGTTCTGCTTTTTGGTGCTGGGCTTCTCCGGCATCGTGCTGGTGGCCCAGCCGGTTCCGGTCAGGGCGCGCTAGGCGCGCCACTGATCGGCGCCACCGTTACTTGAAGCGGTGGATGTTGGACAGCTGCTTGTTCGGCTGTGGGTTCTTGCGGTAGATCAGCGCCTTCTTGCCGATGGTCTGCACCAGCTCGGCGCGGCCGACCTTGCACAGTTCGGCGATCGCAGCGGCGCGCTCTTCACGGTCTTCCGAACGGATTTCGACCTTGATCAGCTCGTGATCGGCCAGGGCGCGCTCCAGTTCGGCGGCGACGCCTTCGTTCACACCGTTGCCAGCAACGATCAGGACCGGCTTCAGGTCATGACCAATGGACTTGTATTGCTTCTTCTGCTCGTTATTGAGCGGCATAATCTGACCCTTTTCGTCTGATTCTGTAAAATTGACGGGCATTTTACCCGAGGGCCCCTGGCTCCGCCCAGTCAAACACGACGCATATCATCGAGGTGCCCCGTGGTACAACGTTCCAAAAGCAGCGCAAACTGGCTGCGAGAGCATTTCAACGATCCTTTTGTGAAACAGGCGCAGAAGGATGGCTACCGCTCGCGTGCGAGCTACAAACTGCTGGAGATCCAGGAAAAAGACCGCCTGATCCGCCCCGGCATGAGCGTGATCGACCTCGGCGCAGCGCCAGGGGGCTGGTCGCAGGTGACCAGTCGTCTGATTGGTGGCCAAGGGCGATTGATCGCCTCGGACATCCTGGAAATGGACTCGATCCCGGACGTTACCTTCATCCAGGGCGACTTTACCCAGGACGAAGTGCTGCAGCAGATCCTGCAGGCGGTCGGTGATTCGCACGTAGACCTTGTGATTTCCGATATGGCCCCCAATATGAGTGGTACGCCCGCGGTGGACATGCCGCGCGCCATGTTCCTCTGCGAACTGGCCCTGGATCTGGCGACCCGCGTGCTCAAGCCCGGCGGGGATTTCCTGATCAAGATCTTCCAGGGCGAGGGTTTCGACATGTACCTGAAGGACGTGCGCAGCAAGTTCGACAAGGTGCAGATGCGCAAGCCGTCGTCCTCGCGGGATCGTTCCCGCGAACAGTACCTGTTGGGCAAGGGTTTCAAGGGAGCGTGAAAGGCGTGCTGCGGGGTTGCCGATAGTTATTTCCAATCGGCGGCTCCGTCTGGATCGTCCGAACTTCGTGTAGTCTAGCTTTCACAAAGGGTTACAGACGGTGCCTGCGGATGCGTGGGTAATGTAGTAAGTTAGGGCGATGAATATCATGCGAGGCACGGCTGCGTCGTGCGCCGGCCTCAGAGGGTAGCGAATTGAACGACATGGCAAAGAATCTGATCCTCTGGTTGATCATCGCCGCCGTCCTGGTGACGGTGATGAACAACTTCTCGAGCCCTAACGAGCCGCAGACCCTCAACTATTCCGACTTCATCCAGCAGGTCAAGGATGGCAAGGTCGAGCGCGTGACCGTCGACGGCTACATCATTACCGGCAAGCGCACCGACGGCGACAACTTCAAGACCGTCCGCCCAGCCATCACCGATAACGGCCTGATCGGCGACCTGGTCGATAACCACGTCACCGTCGAAGGCAAGCAGCCTGAGCAGCAGAGCATCTGGACGCAACTGTTGGTCGCCAGCTTCCCGATTCTGGTGATCATCGCCGTGTTCATGTTCTTCATGCGCCAGATGCAGGGCGGTGCCGGTGGTAAAGGCGGCCCGATGAGCTTCGGCAAGAGCAAGGCGCGCCTGCTGTCCGAAGACCAGGTCAAGACTACCCTGGCTGACGTTGCCGGTTGCGACGAGGCCAAGGAAGAAGTTGGCGAACTGGTCGAGTTCCTGCGTGACCCTGGCAAGTTCCAGCGCCTGGGTGGCCGCATCCCCCGCGGTGTGCTGATGGTCGGCCCGCCCGGTACCGGTAAGACCCTGCTGGCCAAGGCCATCGCCGGCGAAGCCAAGGTGCCGTTCTTCACCATTTCCGGTTCCGACTTCGTCGAGATGTTCGTCGGCGTGGGTGCCAGCCGCGTGCGCGACATGTTCGAGCAGGCCAAGAAGCACGCACCATGCATCATCTTCATCGACGAGATCGACGCCGTCGGCCGCCACCGTGGCGCCGGCATGGGCGGCGGTCACGACGAGCGTGAGCAGACCCTGAACCAGTTGCTGGTCGAAATGGATGGCTTCGAGATGAACGATGGCATCATCGTCATCGCCGCCACCAACCGCCCTGACGTGCTCGACCCGGCGCTGCTGCGCCCGGGCCGCTTCGACCGCCAGGTGGTGGTCGGCCTGCCGGACATCCGTGGTCGTGAGCAGATCCTCAAAGTGCACATGCGCAAGGTGCCAATCGGCGAGAACGTCAACGCGGCGGTCATCGCCCGCGGTACCCCTGGCTTCTCCGGTGCCGACCTGGCCAACCTGGTCAACGAGGCGTCGCTGTTCGCTGCCCGTTCCAGCAAGCGCGTGGTCGAGATGAAGGAGTTCGAGCTGGCCAAGGACAAGATCATGATGGGCGCCGAGCGCAAGACCATGGTCATGTCCGAGAAAGAGAAGCAGAACACCGCTTACCACGAAGCTGGTCACGCCATCGTCGGCCGTGTCGTCCCCGAGCATGATCCGGTGTACAAGGTGTCGATCATTCCGCGTGGTCGTGCCCTGGGTGTGACCATGTTCCTGCCGGAAGAAGACCGTTACAGCCTGTCCAAGCGTGCGCTGATCAGCCAGATCTGCTCGCTTTACGGCGGTCGTATCGCTGAAGAGATGACCCTGGGCTTCGACGGTGTGACCACTGGCGCCTCCAACGACATCATGCGTGCGAGCCAGATTGCCCGGAACATGGTCACCAAGTGGGGCCTGTCCGAAAAACTCGGGCCGCTGATGTACGCCGAAGAAGAGGGCGAGGTGTTCCTCGGCCGCAGCGCGGGTAGCCAGCATGCCAGCGTTTCCGGCGAGACGGCGAAGATGATCGACTCCGAAGTGCGCAGCATCATCGACCAGTGCTATGCCACGGCCAAGCAGATTCTCACCGACAATCGCGACAAGCTCGACGCCATGGCCGAGGCATTGATGAAGTACGAAACCATCGATGCCGACCAGATCGACGACATCATGGCTGGCCGCACTCCGCGTGAGCCACGTGACTGGGACAACGATGCCGGGACCTCTGGCAAGCAGGCTTCCCAGGATGATCGTCCGGAGTCGCCGATCGGCGGTCCAGCGGCTCAACACTAAGGGCATCTATGAGCTCTAAGCAGTACCCGGCCCGGTTGCCTTGTGGCAACCGGGTTCTTGATTTGTCCCGTACCCATGTCATGGGTATTCTCAACGTCACCCCAGACTCGTTCTCCGATGGTGGGCGCTTCAATCAGCGCGACGAGGCCCTGCGTCATGCTGAAGCCATGGTTTCAGCGGGTGCTACGCTGATCGATGTCGGAGGCGAGTCCACCCGGCCTGGTGCGCGAGCGGTATCCCCGCTCGAGGAGTTGGAACGCGTCGCGCCGATCGTCGAAGCGATCAACAGCCGGCTCGACGTGGTCATCTCGGTCGATACCTCCACGCCTGCGGTCATGAGCGAATCCGCGCGCCTCGGCGCTGGCTTGATCAACGATGTGCGCGCCCTGGAGCGCGACGGTGCGCTGGATGCGGCGGCGGACACCGGCTTGCCGGTGTGTCTCATGCACATGCGCGGCGAGCCGGGCAACATGCAGGACAATCCGCAGTATGAAGATGTGACAGCCGATGTTACGCGCTATCTTGAACAGCGTATGGCCGCCTGCGCGGCGGCTGGCATCGGGGCTGAACGCATCCTCCTCGACCCGGGGTTCGGCTTTGCCAAGACCCTCGAGCACAACCTCAGCCTTTTCAAACACATGGAAGCGCTCTATCGCCTCGGGAGGCCGCTTCTGGTGGGCGTCTCGCGCAAGAGCATGATCGGCCTTGCGCTGGGTCGCCCCGTTGGTGAGCGCCTCTACGGTAGCCTGGCGCTGGCGGCATTGGCCATGACCAAGGGTGCGAGCATCCTGCGGGTGCATGACGTGGCGGAAACCGTCGACGTGGTGCGCATGATCGCGGCCGTGCAGAACGCCGAATAAGAACATTGGAGTCACTATGAGCAGAAAATACTTTGGTACCGATGGTATCCGTGGTCGCGTTGGCCAATTCCCCATCACCCCGGACTTCATGCTGAAACTCGGCTGGGCGGCGGGCATGGCCTTCCGCAAGCAGGGAAATTGCCGAGTGCTGGTCGGCAAGGACACGCGTATCTCGGGTTACATGTTCGAGTCCGCGCTGGAGGCCGGCCTGTCTGCGGCCGGCGCCGATGTGATGCTGCTCGGGCCGATGCCGACGCCTGCCATCGCTTACCTGACGCGCACTTTCCATGCTGAAGCGGGTATCGTCATCAGCGCCTCGCACAATCCGCATGATGACAACGGCATCAAGTTTTTCTCCGGCGCCGGTACCAAGCTGCCGGATGAAGTCGAGCTGATGATCGAGGAACTGCTCGACCAGCCGATGACCGTTGTCGAGTCCAGCAAGCTGGGCAAGGTTTCGCGTATAAACGACGCGGCGGGGCGCTATATCGAGTTCTGCAAGAGCAGCGTGCCCAGTAGCACCAGCTTCGATGGCCTCAAGATCGTGGTGGACTGCGCGCACGGCGCCACCTACAAGGTCGCGCCGAGCGTGTTCCGTGAGCTCGGTGCCGAAGTCACGGTACTGCACGCAGCGCCAGATGGCCTGAACATCAACGAGGGCTGTGGTTCGACCCATATCGAGTCGCTGCAGGCCGCGGTGCTGGTCGGGCATGCGGACATCGGCATCGCCTTCGACGGCGACGGTGACCGTGTGCTGATGGTCGACCACACCGGCACTATCGTCGACGGCGACGAGTTGCTGTTCATCATTGGCCGCGACTTGCAGGAGCGCGGCAAGCTGCAAGGCGGCGTGGTCGGTACGTTGATGAGCAACCTGGGCCTGGAATTGGCGTTCAAGGAGCTTGATATTCCGTTCGTGCGCGCCAAGGTGGGTGATCGCTACGTGATGGCCGAGCTGCTCGAGCGCGAATGGCTGCTGGGTGGCGAAAATTCCGGGCATGTCGTCTGCGGTAGCCACACCACCACGGGAGACGCGATCATCGCCGCGCTGCAGGTGCTGATGGCGCTCAAGCGCCGAGGCGAGAACCTTGCCCAGGCACGCCAGGCGGTGCGCAAATGCCCTCAGGTGCTGATCAACGTGCGTTTCGCCGCGGGCAAGAGCGATCCCTTGGAAAACCCTTTGGTCAAGGAGGCCAGCGCCAAGGCGACCGAGGCCATGGCGGGTCGCGGCCGTGTGCTGCTGCGCAAGTCGGGTACCGAGCCGTTGGTGCGGGTGATGGTAGAGGGTGACGACGAAACCCAGGTGCGCGGCCATGCCGAAGCCCTGGCCAAACTCGTTGAAGAAGTTTGTGCCTGAAAGAGGCTTGCCAGCGCAGATCGGGTTGGGTAAGATCTGCGCCCACTTTGACCGACGAGGTAAAGCATGCGTCGCCCCATGGTAGCTGGTAACTGGAAGATGCACGGTACCCGCGCCAGCGTCGCTGAGCTGACTCAGGGGTTGGGCAAAATGCTCATTCCCGACGGTATCGAAGTCGCGGTGTTTCCACCGGCCCTGTTCATCAATGAAGTTGTTGATGGGCTGAAAGGCAAGGGGATCATCGTTGGAGCACAGAATTCTGCGGTACAGCCCGAGCAGGGCGCACTGACCGGTGAAGTTGCACCGAGTCAGTTGTCAGAAGTCGGTTGCAAGTTGGTGTTGATCGGCCATTCGGAGCGTCGCCAGATTATCGGCGAAAGTGACGAAGTGCTGAATCAAAAGTTTGCAGCCGCACAGAAAAGTGGTTTGACGCCAGTGCTCTGTGTAGGGGAAACTCTCGCCGAGCGTGAGGCAGGCAAGACGCTCGAAGTTGTAGGGCGTCAACTAAGCAGTGTAATCGACACGTTCGGTATCACCGCTTTTGCCAATGCAGTAATTGCCTATGAGCCTGTATGGGCCATTGGTACAGGTTTGACGGCCTCGCCCCAGCAAGCGCAGGATGTGCATGCAGCCATCCGCAAGCAGTTGGCGGAAAAGGACGCCGAAGTTGCCCGCAAGGTGCAGCTTCTCTACGGCGGCAGCGTGAAGGCGGCTAATGCGGCCGAACTGTTCGGCATGCCGGATATCGATGGGGGGCTCATTGGTGGAGCGTCCCTGAATGCAGACGAATTCGGTGCAATTTGTCGCGCCGCAGGAAACTGAAAAATGCTGGAAACAGTCGTAGTTGTTTTTCATCTGTTGGCAGCACTGTCACTGGTAGTCATGGTGTTGTTGCAGCAGGGTAAAGGTGCGGAAGCAGGTGCATCTTTCGGCGCAGGTGCTTCAAATACTGTGTTCGGAAGCCAAGGTTCCGCTACCTTTTTGAGTAAAGTTACTGCTATACTTGCCGCCACTTTCTTTTTGACTGCACTTGGGTTAGGATACTTCGCCAAGCAGCAGGCTCACCAGCTGACTCAAGCTGGTCTGCCAAATCCAGCAGTGCTGGAAGTCAAAGAGCAAAAGCCGGCAGTCAATGATGATGTACCGGTGCTCCAGCAGCAGAAGAGTGAAACCACCAACTCTGGTGATGTACCTCCTCCAGCCAAAGAGCAGCAGTAACGGGTTTCAAATGTAGTATTGCCGAGGTGGTGGAATTGGTAGACACGCAACCTTGAGGTGGTTGTGCCCATAGGGTGTAGGGGTTCGAGTCCCCTTCTCGGTACCAATTGAAGCATGAGAGCCCGCTTTAGCGGGCTTTCTTGCAGGTGGAGGTCGGATTGACCCAGCAAAGGGTTCAGTCTTATACTTTCGCCCCAGCTTTGTCGCGGGGTGGAGCAGCTTGGTAGCTCGTCGGGCTCATAACCCGAAGGTCGTTGGTTCAAATCCAGCCCCCGCAACCAGCTTCAGCAGAGCCCCTTTTCAGGGGCTTTTTGCTAGCCGAACAGTTTTGGCGTCGTTGTCCAACGGCGCTTTCAGGGATGGGCGCTTCGCCCATTTTTTATTTGCACAGCATGCACGAGGGGGTTCAGGTGTCGAGCAAGCTAGAACAGTTGCAGGCCTTGTTGGCCCCGGTTGTCGAGGGCCTGGGCTACCAATGCTGGGGGATCGAATACGTCTCCCAAGGCAAGCATTCGGTACTGCGTATCTATATCGACAAGGAAGGCGGCATCCTGGTGGAAGACTGCGAAGCCGTCAGCCGTCAGGCCAGCGCCATCCTCGATGTGGAAGATCCGATCAGCTCTGAATATACCCTCGAGGTGTCCTCTCCAGGCATGGACCGCCCGCTGTTCACCTTAGAACAGTTTGCAGCGCATGCCGGCGAGCAGGTGAAGATCAAGCTGCGTACGCCCTTCGAGGGCCGTCGTAACTTCCAGGGCCTTCTCCGCGGTGTGGAGGAACAGGATGTGGTGGTGCAGGTAGACCAGCACGAGTTCCTGTTGCCGATCGACTCGATCGACAAGGCCAATATTATTCCCAGTTTTGACTGAGACGTGCCGGGCCCGGCGGATGTTCCGGGGCCAATGGCTTGCGCAAGGCGAGGCGTACGATGAGCAAAGAAGTACTGCTGGTTGTTGAATCGGTATCCAACGAGAAAGGTGTACCGCCAGGCGTCATTTTCGAAGCGCTGGAAGTGGCCCTGGCCACTGCAACCAAAAAACGTTTTGAGGACGAAGTCGACCTGCGTGTGGAAATCAACCGCCACACCGGTAGCTACGAGACCTTCCGCCGCTGGACCGTGGTCGATGAAAACGACCTGGACGATCCGGCGATCGAGACCTGGCTGGAAAAGATCCAGGACACGCACCCGGATGCCAAGATCGGTGACGTGATCGAAGAGAAGATCGAGTCGATCGAGTTCGGTCGCATCGCCGCGCAGACCGCCAAACAGGTCATCGTGCAGAAGGTCCGCGAGGCCGAACGCGCCCAGGTGGTCGATGCCTACCGCGAGCGCGTGGGCGAGATCATCTCCGGTACTGTCAAGAAGGTCACCCGCGACAACGTCATCGTCGACCTGGGCAACAACGCCGAGGCGCTGCTGGCGCGCGAAGACATCATTCCCCGTGAGACCTTCCGTGTCGGCGTGCGCCTGCGTGCGCTGCTCAAGGAAATCCGCACCGAGAACCGCGGCCCGCAGCTGATCCTGTCGCGCACCGCGCCGCAGATGCTGATCGAGCTGTTCCGCATCGAAGTGCCGGAAATCGCCGAAGGCCTCATCGAAGTCATGGCCGCCTCCCGTGATCCGGGTTCGCGTGCCAAGATCGCCGTCCGCTCCAAGGACAAGCGCATCGACCCGCAGGGTGCCTGTATCGGCATGCGTGGTTCGCGCGTCCAGGCCGTATCCGGCGAGCTGGGTGGTGAGCGTGTGGATATCGTCCTCTGGGACGAGAACCCGGCGCAGTTCGTCATCAACGCCATGTCGCCGGCAGAGGTTGCCGCGATCATCGTTGACGAGGACGCCCATGCGATGGATATCGCCGTTGCCGAGGACAACCTGGCCCAGGCGATTGGCCGTGGTGGCCAGAACGTCCGCCTGGCCAGCCAGCTGACCGCATGGACCCTGAACGTGATGACCGAGAAGGACATCCAGGCCAAGCAGCAAGCTGAAACCGGCGACATCCTGCGTAATTTTGTCGAGGAACTGGAAGTCGACGAGGAGCTGGCACAAGTGCTGGTCGACGAAGGCTTTACCAGCCTCGAAGAAATTGCCTACGTACCGTTGGAAGAAATGCTCAACATCGATGGCTTTGACGAGGAAATCGTCAATGAGCTCCGCGCTCGAGCCAAGGACCGTTTGTTGACCAAGGCCATCGCTACCGAAGAAAAACTGGCAGACGCCCATCCGGCCGAAGACCTGCTCTCCCTTGAGGGCATGGACAAGGACCTGGCGGCGGAACTGGCGGTGCGCGGCGTGGTTAACCGCGAAGACCTGGCCGAGCAGTCGATCGACGACCTGCTCGACATCGACGGCATCGACGAAGAGCGTGCCGGCAAGTTGATCATGGCCGCCCGAGCCCACTGGTTCGAGTAATTAGGCGCGGCCTGAGGAGAGAAGTGCATGACGCAAGTCACGGTGAAAGAACTGGCCCAAGAGGTCGAGGCACCGGTAGAGCGCCTGCTGCAGCAGATGCGTGAGGCAGGTCTGCCGCACACCGACGCCGGTCAGGTAGTGACCGACAATGAGAAGCAGACCCTGCTGACTCATTTGAAGAGCAGCCACAAGAGCAAGGCGGAAGAACCGCGCAAGATTACCTTGCAGCGCAAGACCACCAGCACTCTGCGTGTCGCCGGTAGCAAAAGCATCAGCGTAGAAGTACGCAAGAAGAAGGTATTCGTGCAGCGCAGCCCGGAAGAGATCCAGGCTGAGCAGAAACGCGAACAGGAAGAGCGCCGTGCGGCTGAAAACGCAGCCCGCGACAAAATTGAAGCCGAAGTTCGCCAGCGTAACGAGGAGCAGGCACGCCGTCAGGCCGCTGAAACTCCGGCCGTTGCGCCAGTGGCCAAGGCTGAACCTGCTGCTGCCCCGGTAGTGGCCAACGCACCGGTGTCCGAAGACGCCGCTGCGCGTGCTGCCGAGCGCAAGAAGGACGAGACCCGTCGTAACGAAAGCCGCACCCGTGATGACGATCGTCGCGGTGGTGGCCAAGCTACCGCCGGCCGTGGCGAAGCGCCGCGCATGTCGGTCAAGGTCAAGGTCAAGGAGAAGGAAAAGGCTCCGACTCCGCGCGCCGCGCCGCGTACCACCGATGAAGAAAGCGATGGTTTCCGTCGTCGCGGTGGCAAGGGTAAAGGCAAGAAGCGCAATGCGCATGGCTTCCAGAGCCCGACTGGCCCGGTTATCCGTGACGTGGCGATCGGCGAGACCATCACTGTCTCCGATCTGGCTAACCAGATGTCCGTCAAGGGCGCTGAAGTGGTCAAGTTCATGTTCAAGATGGGGACTCCGGTCACCATCAACCAGGTGCTCGACCAGGAAACCGCTCAGCTGGTAGCAGAAGAGCTGGGCCACAAGGTAACCCTGATCAGCGACACTGCCCTGGAAGACTCCCTGGCCGAATCGCTGAAGTTCGAAGGCGAGACCACCTCTCGTGCGCCGGTCGTGACCGTCATGGGCCACGTCGACCACGGCAAGACCTCGCTGCTCGACTACATCCGTCGTGCCAAGGTTGCTGCTGGCGAGGCCGGTGGTATCACCCAGCACATCGGTGCCTACCACGTCGAAACCGACCGTGGCATGGTCACCTTCCTCGACACCCCTGGCCACGCTGCGTTCACGCAAATGCGCGCCCGTGGTGCCAAGGCGACCGACATCGTCATCCTGGTGGTGGCGGCGGACGACGGTGTGATGCCACAGACCCGCGAAGCCGTACAGCATGCCAAGGCAGCTGGCGTACCGCTGGTCGTTGCAGTGAACAAGATCGACAAGCCAGGCGCAGACCTCGACCGCATCCGTAACGAGCTGTCCGTCGAAGGCGTGACCTCCGAGGAGTGGGGTGGTGATACCCCGTTCGTCAAGGTTTCGGCGAAGATGGGTACCGGCGTCGACGAGTTGCTCGAAGCTGTCCTGTTGCAGGCCGAGATTCTCGAACTCAAGGCTACCCCGACCGCCCCTGGTCGTGGTGTCGTGGTCGAGTCGCGTCTGGACAAGGGCCGTGGCCCGGTGGCGACCATCCTGGTTCAGGACGGCACCCTGCGTCAGGGCGACATGGTTCTGGTCGGCTCCAACTATGGCCGCGTGCGTGCCATGCTCGACGAGAACGGCAAGCCTGTGAAGGAAGCCGGCCCGTCGATCCCGGTCGAGATCCTCGGCCTGGACGGTACGCCGGATGCCGGCGAAGAGATGTCGGTGGTTGCCGACGAGAAGAAAGCGCGTGAAGTTGCGCTGTTCCGTCAAGGCAAGTTCCGTGAGGTCAAGCTGGCCCGTGCTCACGCCGGCAAGCTGGAAAACATCTTCGAGACCATGGGTCAGGAAGAGAAGAAAACCCTCAACATCGTCCTCAAGACCGACGTGCGCGGTTCCCTCGAGGCGCTGCAAGGTTCGCTCGGCGGCCTGGGCAACGACGAAGTTCAGGTTCGCGTCATCGGTGGCGGCGTCGGTGGTATCACCGAAAGCGACGCCAACCTGGCGCTGGCGTCCAACGCTGTACTGTTCGGCTTCAACGTGCGTGCCGATGCCGGCGCGCGCAAGATCGTCGAGCAGGAAGGTCTGGATATGCGTTACTACAACGTGATCTACGACATCATCGAAGACGTCAAGAAAGCCCTGACCGGCATGCTCGGCAGCGATGTTCGCGAGAACATCCTGGGTGTCGCCGAAGTCCGTGACGTGTTCCGTTCGCCGAAGTTCGGCGCCATCGCTGGCTGTATGGTCATCGAGGGTACCGTGTACCGCAACCGTCCGATCCGCGTTCTGCGCGACGACGTGGTGATCTTCGAAGGCGAGCTGGAGTCGCTGCGTCGCTTCAAGGACGATGCGTCCGAAGTACGCAACGGCATGGAGTGCGGTATTGGCGTCAAGAGCTACAACGACGTCAAGGTCGGCGACAAGATCGAAGTGTTCGAGAAAGTCCAGGTGGCTCGTACCCTGTAAGGGCCGAGCGTGGTGCAGGCCCCGCCCCAGGGCGGTTGCCTGAACCTCTGAAGGTAGCGCCCGGTCAGGCTTCGAGCTTGACCGGGCGTTTGCCGCTTTAAGATACAGGTAGCAAGAATGGCAAAAGAATACAGCCGTACCCAACGTATCGGTGATCAGATGCAGCGTGAGCTTGCAGAGCTGATCCGCCGTGAAGTCAAAGACCCGCGTGTCGGCCTGGTGACCATCACCGCCGTCGACGTCAGCCGTGACCTCGGCCATGCCAAGGTGTTCATCACCGTCATGGGCGAAGAAACCCCGGACGCCGTCAAGCAGTCGCTCAAGGCCTTGAACAGCGCCGCCAGCTTCCTGCGTCTGCACCTGGGGCGCTCGATGCAACTGCGCAGCGTGCCGCAGCTGCATTTCCACTTCGATGAAAGCGTGAGCCGCGGTGTGCATCTGTCGGCGCTGATCGAACGTGCGGTGGCCGAAGACCGCCAGCACCAGGATGCCGACGCGCCGGACACCAAGGAGTAAGCGGTGGCCCAGGTCAAACGTATCCGCCGCAACGTCAGCGGCATCATCCTGCTCGACAAGCCGCTGGGGTTCACCTCCAACGCTGCCCTGCAGAAGGTCCGCTGGCTGCTCAACGCCGAGAAGGCCGGCCACACCGGCAGCCTCGACCCGCTGGCCACCGGCGTGCTGCCGCTGTGCTTTGGCGAGGCCACCAAGTTCTCGCAGTACCTGCTCGATTCCGACAAGGGCTACGAGACAGTGATGCAGATGGGCCAGACCACCACCACCGGGGACGCCGAAGGCGAAGTGCTGAAGACCCGCGACGTGACCGTTGGTCGCGCCGACATCGAAGCGGTCATCCCGCGTTTTCGCGGTGAAATCCAGCAGGTGCCGCCGATGTACTCGGCCCTCAAACGCGACGGCCAGCCGCTGTACAAACTGGCGCGCGCAGGAGAGGTAGTGGAGCGCGAGGCGCGTTCTGTTACTATTGGCCGGCTGGACCTGCTGGAGTGCGAAGGCACCCGGGCACGCCTGTCGGTTGGCTGCAGCAAGGGAACCTATATTCGCACCCTGGTGGAGGATATGGGCGAGGCGTTGGGCTGTGGTGCCTACGTCGCCGAGCTACGCCGCACCCAGGCCGGCCCCTTCGAGCTGGCCCAGACTGTCACGCTCGAAGAGCTGGAACAGGCTCACGCCGAAGGTGGCAACGAAGCGCTCGATCGCTTCCTGATGCCCTCGGACAGCGGCTTGCAGGACTGGCCATTGGTGGTATTGTCCGAGCACAGCGCGTTCTATTGGCTACATGGCCAGGCAGTACGTGCGCCGGACGCGCCGCAATTCGGCATGGTCCGCGTACAGGATCACAATGCCCGCTTCATCGGTATCGGTGAGGTGAGCGAAGACGGGCGCATTGCGCCGCGTCGACTGATTCGGTCGGAATGACCGATACCACAGGGCGAGGTCAACGCTTTGCCCTGCGGATTCGAGGATGGCTGTCAGTAGGCACGGTCATTACTCTTTTTATTAATACAGGGATCCAGTCCCTGGCCTATTGGACCCCGCTTGCGGGATCCGTTTATCAGGAGAAGCCAAATGGCCCTCAGCGTCGAAGAAAAAGCTCAGATCGTTGCAGACTATCAGCAAGCCGCCGGCGACACCGGTAGCCCGGAAGTACAGGTTGCCCTGCTGACCTTCAACATCAACAAGCTGCAAGGCCACTTCAAGGCCAACGAAAAAGACCACCACTCCCGTCGTGGTCTGATCCGTATGGTCAACCAGCGTCGTAAGCTGCTGGATTACCTGAAGGGTAAAGACACCACTCGTTACAGCGCCCTGATCGGTCGCCTGGGCCTGCGTCGCTAATAGCGGCCTGGCCAGTGGTGTTGCATGGTGTGTCGCATTCTTCGGCAACGCTGCCTGCCAGCGTCGCCGTCGGACACGCCGCGCGATCTGCGAGGTTGGCAGCCTGGTGTGCCGAGCGGTTTATCCGCCCGGCGCCAGGCTCCCAGCCTCGTGTTGTATCTGGACGGTCAATGGGGCCGATTCCCCGTTCTGCCCAAGAATTCGCAAGAACCAGTTCCCCCAAGAGCCACTGAAAAAGGTAGGAAACCGTGAACCCGGTAATCAAGCAATTCCAGTTCGGTCAATCGACCGTTACCCTCGAAACGGGCCGCATTGCCCGTCAGGCCACCGGCGCCGTGCTGGTCACCGTCGACAACGATGTCACCGTGCTGGTGACCGTGGTCGGTGCCAAGCATGCCGATCCGAGCAAGGGCTTCTTCCCGCTGTCCGTGCACTACCAGGAAAAGACCTACGCCGCTGGCAAGATCCCAGGTGGTTTCTTCAAGCGTGAAGGCCGCCCATCCGAAAAAGAAACCCTGACTTCGCGCCTGATCGACCGCCCGATCCGCCCGCTGTTCCCTGAAGGTTTCATGAACGAAGTGCAGGTTGTCTGCACCGTGGTTTCCACCAGTAAGAAGACCGATCCGGACATCGCTGCGATGATCGGTACCTCGGCTGCCCTGGCCATCTCGGGCATTCCGTTCGAAGGCCCGATCGGCGCCGCCCGCGTTGCCTTCCACGAAAGCACCGGCTACCTGCTGAACCCGACCTACGAGCAGCAGGCCGCCTCGAGCCTGGACATGGTCGTTGCCGGTACCGAGTCGGCCGTACTGATGGTTGAATCGGAAGCCAAAGAGCTGACCGAAGACCAGATGCTGGGCGCCGTACTGTTCGCCCACGACGAATTCCAGGCTGTGATCAAGGCTGTCAAAGAGCTGGCCGCCGAAGCCGCCAAGCCGACCTGGGACTGGAAACCTGCCGTTGCCAACACCGAGCTGTTCAACGCCATCCGCGCCGAGTTCGGCGAAGCGGTGTCGCAGGGCTACACCATCACCGTCAAGGCCGACCGCTACGCGCGCCTGGGCGAGCTGCGCGATCAGGCGATCGCCAAGTTCTCCGGTGAAGAAGGCCAGCCGTCGGCTGGCGAAGTGAAAGACATCTTCGGCGAGATCGAATACCGCACCGTTCGCGAAAACATCGTCAACGGCAAGCCACGTATCGACGGTCGCGACACCAAGACCGTGCGCCCGCTGAACATCGAAGTCGGCGTTCTGCCGAAGACCCACGGTTCGGCCCTGTTCACCCGTGGCGAAACCCAGGCCCTGGTCGTCGCGACCCTGGGTACCGCCCGTGACGCCCAGCTGCTGGACACCCTCGAAGGCGAGAAGAAAGACCCCTTCATGCTGCACTACAACTTCCCGCCGTTCTCGGTAGGTGAATGTGGTCGCATGGGCGGTGCTGGCCGTCGTGAAATCGGCCACGGCCGTCTGGCCCGTCGTTCGGTGCAGGCCATGCTGCCGGCCGCCGACGTGTTCCCGTACACCATCCGCGTGGTATCGGAAATCACCGAGTCGAACGGCTCCAGCTCCATGGCTTCGGTCTGCGGTGCCTCCCTGGCGCTGATGGACGCGGGCGTACCGATGAAGGCGCCGGTTGCCGGTATCGCCATGGGCCTGGTCAAGGAAGGCGAGAAGTTCGCCGTACTGACCGACATCCTGGGTGACGAAGACCACCTCGGCGACATGGACTTCAAGGTAGCCGGTACCGCCAAAGGCGTCACCGCGCTGCAGATGGACATCAAGATCAACGGCATCACCGAAGAGATCATGGAAATCGCCCTGGGCCAGGCCCTGGAAGCGCGCCTGAACATCCTCGGCCAGATGAACCAGATCATCGGCGAGTCGCGTACCGAGCTGTCGGCCAACGCGCCGACCATGATCGCGATGAAGATCGACACCGACAAGATCCGTGACGTCATCGGCAAAGGCGGCGCCACCATTCGCGCCATCTGCGAAGAGACCAAGGCTTCGATCGACATCGAAGACGACGGCTCGATCAAGATCTTCGGCGAAACCAAGGAAGCCGCGGACGCTGCCAAGCAGCGCATCCTGGGCATCACCGCCGAAGCCGAGATCGGCAAGATCTACGTCGGCAAGGTCGAGCGCATCGTCGACTTCGGTGCCTTCGTCAACATCCTGCCGGGCAAGGACGGCCTGGTGCACATCTCCATGCTGAGCGATGCTCGCGTCGAGAAGGTCACCGACGTGCTGAAAGAAGGCCAGGAAGTCGAAGTACTGGTACTGGACGTGGACAACCGCGGCCGTATCAAGCTGTCGATCAAGGACGTTGCCGCTGCCAAGGCATCGGGCGTCTAAGCCTTTCGAGGCTGAAAGGAGGACCCTTCGGGGTCCTTTTTTTATGCCTGCCGCAAAATAGTTGAGAGCATGCATCTTGCACGTGGCTTTTTTCCCGGGATTGCAAAATGCACGGTACTAACTTCTGATTGATTTGTTTAACCAATTGATTTTAAAGGTTTTATAGGGCGTGCAAAAACTGGCACAGCCCCTGCAACTACCTTACTACCTGACGCCAGGAACCAAGGCGCAGACCTTTCGAAAAAACAGGAGTGACTCACATGAAGAAGTTCGCCATTGCTGCCGCTACTGCTACCGCTCTGACCCTGACCATGGCTAACGCAGCTTTTGCTGCCCAGTCCACCCAGGCCCCGATGACGCTTGCGGCCGGTGAGGTGACCAAAGCCAAGGAAGCCACTTCCGACACCTGGATCACCACCAAGGTGAAGGCTGACCTGATGACCGAGAAAGGCGTGCCGGGCAGTGACATCAAGGTTGAAACCAACAAAGGCGTAGTGTCCCTGTCCTCGGACGTGGCCATTACCGATGCGCAGAAGGAAATGGCGGTTGCCATCGCCAAGAAGATCAAGGGCGTACAGGCCGTCTCGGCTGATGGCCTGAAAGCCGAATAAGGATTGTCCCGTCGGCCAAAAGGATTTGGCCACCCCTTCAAGCAAAAGCCCCGGCATTCGCCGGGGCTTTTCTATTGGCATTCAGGAAAGCGGCTTCAGTCCACCGGGTTCCGGGCGATCACATCGCTCTCGAAACACACCTGCTCTTCGATCAGCGGCTCCACCAAGGGGCGGCTGTCGCGAAAATGCGCGGTCCGGGTATGCGCCTCGTACGCCTCATCGTCCTGGTAGATCTCGTACAGGTAGATGACATCGGCATTCTCCCGATCCTGCGAGACATCGAATACCAGGCAACCCGGCTCGGTGGCGACCGACGCTGCGGCGTTGGCATTGATGGCTGCCAGGAAGGCATCGGCGGTGCCGGGTTTCACGCGCGTCTTGATAAATAGGCAGTACACATGACGTTCCTTTTGTTTTAAATTCTATTATGAATTGTATACAAAAAAGGAGCCGCGCTCATGTCCGATCTACCTGCCCGCCCAGGCCGTCTCAATGGCTTGCGGCACATCGCCCTGCTGGTCCCCAACCTGGAGGAGTGCGAGCGCTTCTACGTGGATGTGCTGGGCATGGAAGTGCTCAACCGTGCCAACGAAGACCTGGTCTACCTCACCTGCGGCAACGACAACCTGTCGCTCGGGCGCGGCGCAGGTGCGGCCAACGGGCTGCAGACCCTGGATCACTATGGGTTCATCGTCGACAGCGTGGAAGAGTTGGAGGCCTGGTATCAGTACTTCAAGGCCCATGGCGTGACGCTGCTGGATCGCCCGTTCAATCACGGCGATGGCGCGCGCAGCTTCCATTTGCTGGACCCGGCGGGGAACAAGGTGCAGCCGCTGTATCACCCGGCGGTATCGGGGCAGCGGCTGGCCTGACCGTATCTATCGCCTGCGCTGGCCTCATCGCCGGCAAGCCGGCTCCCACAGAGGTCCGGTGCTGTATCTGTGGGAGCCGGCTTGCCGGCGATGAGGGCGACTCGGTCGAGGGTTACTCGGCATCCAGGTGCATCGGCGTCACCACGCGGCCATCGCTCTCGGCCTGGCCGAGGTTGGTGTCGATGAAGTACACCCGGTCATCTTCCAGCTGGCCCTTGTCCACCAGGTAGTCCTTGATGCTGCTGGCCCGCTCCTGGCCCAGGTTGCGCAGCAACACGGCGCTTTCCGCCCAGGACTTGATCACCGCCTCGCGCAGCTTGGCGCTGCGCTCGTCACGGCCCAGGTCCTGCCATTCAGCCGGGGGCTGCTGTTTCAGGCGGGTACGGTAGATGCCCTCGAGCATCGCCGGCTTGTCGCTGTCGTCCACCACCAGCAACGAAGCATTGGCGGGCACCTTGTCGCCCCGACGCTGGAGGATTTTGTACCAGGTGGCCTGGTATTCACGCTCCAGGCGCTGCTGGGCGATCAACGGGCCGTCACTGCTCTGGGCCGCCGTGCCTTCGATTTCCAGGCGCAGCTCGGGGCGTTCCTTGAGGGCCGAGGCGAGCTTGTCCAGGGATGTTTGCACGTCGGGGGTGAGGTCGCTGGAGCCCGGCGCGAACGAGACATTGCCCAGATCTTCCGCGCCGCCACCGGCGACCAGCCCGCCAAGCAGCTTGAACGGCGCCTGCGCCGCGCGCAGCACCAGGTTGCGCAGGGTCTGCCAGACGATCGGCATCACGCTGAACTGTGGGTTGTTGAGGTCGCCCGACACCGGCAGCTCGATGGAAATCCTGCCTTCGGTATCCTTGAGCAAGGCCACCGCCAGGCGGATCGGCAGGTCCACGGCATCCGGGCTGTCGACCTTCTCGCCCAGCTGCAGTTGCTCGATCACCACCTTGTTCTCGGCCTTGAGCTGGCCGTTGGTGATCAGGTAATGCAGATCGAGGTTCAACCGGCCCTTGCGGATGCGCATACCGGCGAACTTGCCGGAGTAGGGCGTCAGGGTTGTCAGCTCGACACGCTTGAAGCTGGTGGCAATGTCGAGGCTGGCCAGTGGGTTGAACGGGTTGAGCGCGCCCTTGATGGTCACAGGCGCGTAACGGTCCACCTTGCCCTTGATGTCGACCTTGGCCGGGAGCGGCTTGCGGTTGTCGATGGTGCCGATCTGGCCGTTGAGCTGCTGTACCGCGGTGGCGAAGTTAGGCGTCAGGGTCAGGTCGGCGAAGTTGGCCGAGCCGTCGTTGATGCTGATCTGGCCGATGCGGATGCCCAGTTCCTTGCCGCTACCGGCAGCGGCGGGCTTGCTCGGGGCCGTGGCAGGCTTGTCGGCGGGTTGCGGGATCAGCAGGTCGTCGACGTTGGTGGTGCGGTCTTCGTTGATGATAAAGCGTGCGTAGGGTTGCAGCAGTGTCACCTTGTCGATGGACAGTGCGTCGCCGTGCACGTACGACAGGCCATCGACGTTGACCTGCTGCCATTTGACGAAGTCGCGGTTCTTGATGGTGTCCAGTGTATGCAACTGGTTGGCCTGGGCCTTGCCGGTAATGCTGAAGGCCAGTGGCTCGGTACTCTTCAGATCGACCTTGAGGTCGCTGGAAAGCATCCCGCTGCGCAGTTCCAGGCGGATGAACGGGCTGATGTAGGCCTGCGCCACCCGCAGGTCGATATCGCGGGTGGTAACGTCGAGCTTGGCCGAGACCGGTGCCAGGTTGACCTGGCCTGCGGCCTGCAGCTTGCCCTGCTTGCCCACGCCAGTGTCGAGCTTGAGGGTGAAGGGCGACTGGTTGAGGCTGTCGAAATTCTGCAGGTCGAGGTTGAGCGGGCCGACATCCAGGGCCACGGGCTCTTTCTGGCTACGGTCTGCCAGGTGGACCATGTAGTTGCGCGCCTGCACGTCCTTGAGCAGGACCTGCCAGGGCTTGCTCGGCTCTTTGGCAGCCTGTTCTTCCGGGGTTGGCTCGGCGGCGGCGGGCTCGGCCTTTTCCTTTGGCGTGGCCTTGGCCGGCTGGTTGGCGAACAGCTTCTGCCAGTCGAGCTGGCCGTCCTTCTCCAGGGCTGCCCAGGTTTCCAGCTTGTCGCTGCGGATCTTGCCGATGGTTACCAGTTGCTTGGCCAGGTCGATGGAGGTTTCACTCACCTCCAGGCTGGCCAGGCGCGCCAGTGGGCGACCATCCGGGGCCTTGATGGCGAAGGGCGCGACCCGCACCGAAGTGTTGTCCAGCAGCAGTTCGGTTTCCTTGGAAAGGTTGAGCTTGTAGTGGGTGTCGAGACTGACCATGCCGTCTTCCAGCACCAGCGGCACGGCGTCGCGCACGTAAGGCCAGAAGAGCTTCATCTTGCCGTCGGTGACTTTCAGCGTGCCCTCGGAAGCGATCGGCGTCAGGCTGAGAGTGCCGGTCCAGTCGATGCGCCCACCCGCCGGGCCGTTGGCCACCAGGGTCATGTCGGCGTTGTCGTCGGGGAGGGTGCTGAGGTTCTTCAGTTCCAGGTTCATCGAGTCGTAGAGAAACTCGATCGGCTCGCTCGGGCGCAGGTCCTGGAAGTGCAGGTAGCCCTCGCTCAGCTTGATGCTGGCGATGCGCAGCGGGAACGGGTCGCTTGGCGGTTCCTCGGCCTTGGGCTCGCTGGGCGGGAGCTTGAACAGCTGGGCCAGGTTGAGGCTGCCGTCCTTGGCGAACAGCAGCTCGGTGCGCGGCTTGTCCAGCTCCACCGCGTCCAGGCGCACGGCCTTGGTCCACAGGCTGTCGAGGGACAGGTTGGCGTAGAGGCGCTCGAAGCCGACCTGCTCCTTGCCTGGCTCGCCGATCTGCAGGCCCCACAGGGTCAGCTCGAGGCTGAACGGATTGAGCTCGATGCGCTGCAGGTGTGCCGGCACCGTGGCGTACTGCGCCAATTGCTGGTTGGCGATGCGCAGGGCGATCCCGGGGAGAATGAAAAAGCCGAGCAGGCTGTACAGGGCCACGAGGGCCACGAGTGCGCCGAGGGCGCGGGTCAATCCTTTGGGCATGTGTCGCTTCGTCTGTATCAGGCTGGAGTGCTTGGAGTATGGCACGTTAAATCGGTTCCGATGAACGGACCAAAATACCTCATTCGACGCCCATGCGCCGCCTGGCGCGCTGGGCCGAGCCATTGCGCATGGCCCAGCGCAGCACTGGCGCGGTGTTGCCCAGGCCCAGGCGGATCATGTGCCGCTCTACCGCGCCCTGGTGCAGGCCGAGCATTGCGCTGGCCCAGTCCGGCAACAGGTCGATGCCGGCCTTGAGCATCAGCTTGCCTACTGGTTCGGCCAGACGGCTGGGGGCCGGGGCCTTGAGCAGGATATCGACCACCTCGAGGCTGCGCGCATCGCACCGCAACTGCGGGCGCATGCGCTGCAGGTAGGCATCCACCTCGGCACAGGAGCGGGGCACGTCGCGCGCGCCCAGGCGCTCGGCGATCAGGGCTATCTCGTTGTAGTAGGCGTCCTGCGCGCTACGCGCCAGGCCAGGATTGCGGTAGCGCAGGTGGGCGGCGAGGAAGCTGCTGACTTCAGCCACATGCACCCAGGTCAGCAGGTCGGGGTCGCTGGCGGCGTAGGGGCGGCCATCGGCGGCGGTGCCGACCACCTTGAGGTGGATGGTGCGGACCTTGTCGATCAGCCACTCGGCATCACGGGTCGAACCGAAGGTGGTGCCGGAGATGAACTGGCTGGTGCGCCGCAGGCGGCCGAGCAGGTCCTGACGAAAGTTCGAATGGTCCCAGACCCCGGCCAGGGCCAGCGGATGCAGCAGTTGCAGCATCAGCGCGCTGATGCCGCCCACCAGCATGCTGGGAAAGTCGCCATGCACCTGCCAGCTGATGCTCTGTGGGCCAAACAGGCCGGGATCGCCCTTGGGCGACTCCAGGTCGAGCTGGCCTAGGGCCAGCCCGGTGAGGCTCATGACTTGGGTTTCGATGCGGCGACGCAAGGCTTCCATGGCGACCTGTGCTGGCCGCCATGGCGGCCTTCTATGAGGTTGGGCGATTGTCGTCCAGTCGGGCACTGCCCGGGCTGGTGGGCGCGTGCGTTTCGAACGCGCCGCCCTGTACATGATAAACCGTGGGCTCCTCGGAAAAATATGGTGTCAGCCGGGCCATGAAGACCTGGTGGTCTTCACTGGCCTCGAAACCCGGCGCGTGGTCCTCGAGTGTTTGCCATTGCACGATCAGGTTGAATTGATGGGGGCTCTCGACCCCTTGCGCGAGCATATGGCTGACGTGACCCTTGGCTCGGCTGAGCAAAGGGGCGACCTCGGCGAACGCGTGCCGGAAGTCGTCGACGTGGGTTGGGCGTACGGGAAGCAGGGCGATTTCGTAGATCATGGCGGTCCTTGAAGTCGAGAAGGGTGGCAGGCGCCTCAAATGCTGGCGAGATCGGCCATGGGCGCGACCGCAATGGCGATCTTCCCTTGCAGGCCATTGTTGGCGCTTTGCAGCCGGGCATGGGCGAGGGGAACCTCAGCGAGGGGGTAGACGGCGCCCACGTGTGGCTTCAGTTGCCCGCGCTCGACCAGCGCGCTCAACTCGTCGAGCTTGCCGCGGTGTTGCCGGGTGAAGACGAAGTGGTAACTCGCGTTGCGGCCCCAGGCCTGGATCAGGTTCTGCGGTTGCGCGATGTCCACGATCGACACCACGCGCCCCAGTTGCGCCAGGACGTCTGGGCTGCGTGCCAGGGTATCGCCACCAATGGTGTCGAAGACCACGTCGACACCTTGGCCCCCGGTTTCCCGCAGGACGACCTCGACATAATCCTGATGCTCATAATCGATGACCACGTCCGCGCCCATTTGCCGCACGAATTCGGCGTTGGCCTCGCGCACGGTGGTGAACACCCTGGCGCCCATGGTCTTGGCCAGCTGGATCGCCACGTGGCCGACACCACCTGCGCCGCCGTGAATCAGGATGCGCTCGCCCACCCTGAGCGCCGCACGCACTACCAGGGCCTCCCAGGCCGTGCCGCCGACCAGGCTCAGGCTGGCTGCCTCCAGGTGGCTTAGCGAAGGCGGCTTCAGGCCGATGATGCCTTCGGCGGCGACGTGGTACTCGGCATAGCTGCCCGCCCCGTCGAAGATCTGCGGTGTGTACCAAACCTCGTCGCCCGGCCTGAACGCGGTCACACCCGGCCCGACGGCTTCGACGACGCCGGACACGTCGTGCCCGGTAATGGCCGGGAGAGGCACCAGGTCGGGGTAGTCGCCACGCCGGACCTGGTAATCCAGCGGGTTGATGGAGGTGGCATGCACCCGGACCAGTACCTGTCCGGCCTGCGGCACCGGTTTGACGACATCGCGATAGGCGAATGCGTCCGTGCCGCCAAAGGAATCCAGTATCAACGCTTTCATGGTGTTTCCTCGCTTCGGTAAAAAGGGATATCGAGAAATATCGATGTATGAAGTGGAATGAAGATGCTGTTCTATGCCTCGGCACCTGCCAGATGCCGCAGTTGTTGCCTCTTGAGTTCGGTAAAACGGGATATCGAGAAAAGTCGATATATAGAGGTAAAAGTAAAAACCTACAACTCACTCCCGATCAGCTCGGCGAGCGCGCTGATGGCGGCTTCGTTACGCTTGTAATAGGTCCACTGGCCAATGCGCCGGACTTCGACCAGGCCTGCGCGCTGCAGGATGGCCAGGTAGTCGGATACCGTCGACTGCGATAGCCCCACGCCTTCCTGGATGCTGCTCACACAGACGCCCACCGTATGAACGTCACCTTCGTCCTGAGGAGGAAAGTGTTTCACCGGGTCTTTCAGGCCTTTGAGGATCTCGAGACGGGTACGGTTCGAGAGTGCCTTGAATATGTCGAGCAGTTCCATGGCGCGATAATATCGGGATTTACCGATATGTCAATGCGGTAAAGGATGATCGGGGCGGTGGTGGTGGCCGCCCCGAGGGTTCTACTGGTTGAGACGTTTGTCGATCAGCCCCTGGACCACGCTAGGGTCGGCGAGTGTGGACGTATCTCCCAGGTTATCCAGCTCGTTGCAGGCGATCTTGCGCAGGATGCGCCGCATGATCTTGCCCGAGCGGGTCTTGGGCAGGGCGGGCGCCCACTGGATCAGCTCGGGCTTGGCGAAGCTGCCGATTTCCTTGCTGACCAGGGCCAGCAGTTCGGCCTTGAGCGCATCATCCGGTTCTATGCCGTTCATGGGGGTGACGAAGGCATAGACGCCCTGGCCCTTGAGGTCATGGGGATAACCGACCACCGCCGCTTCGGCGACGCTGTCGTGCAGCACCAGTGCGCTCTCCACCTCGGCGGTGCCGATGCGGTGGCCGGAGACATTGATCACGTCGTCGATGCGCCCGGTGATCCAGTAGTCGCCGTCGGCGTCGCGGCGGGCGCCGTCGCCGGTGAAGTAATAGCCGGGCATGGGCTTGAAGTAGGTGTCGACCATGCGCTGGTGATCGCCGTAGACGCTGCGGATCTGCCCGGGCCAGCTGGCCTTGATCGCCAGCAGGCCGGCGCCTGGCCCCTCGATGAGCTTGCCTTTTTCATCCAGCAGCACCGGCTGCACGCCGAACATCGGTTGGGTGGCGCAACCGGGCTTGAGCCTTTGTGTGCCGGGAAGAGGCGTGAGCATGATGCCGCCGGTCTCGGTCTGCCACCAGGTGTCGACGATGGGGCAGCGTTTCTGCCCGACCGCCTTGAAGTACCATTCCCAAGCCTCCGGGTTGATCGGCTCGCCGACGCTGCCGAGCAGGCGCAGGCTCTGGCGCGATGTACTCTCCAGAGGCTCCGAGCCCTCACGCATCAGGGCTCGGAGCGCGGTGGGAGCGGTGTAGAAGATGTTCACCTGGTGCTTGTCCACCACCTGCCAGAAACGCGAGGTGTCGGGGTAGTTGGGCACGCCCTCGAACATCAGCGAGATCGCGCCGTTGGCCAGCGGGCCATAGACGATATAGCTGTGGCCGGTGACCCAGCCGACGTCGGCGGTGCACCAGAACACTTCGCCGTCGCGGTAATCGAACACCACTTTGAAGGTCATCGTGGCCTGCAGCAGGTAGCCGGCGGTGCTGTGCAGCACGCCCTTGGGTTTGCCGGTGCTGCCGGAGGTGTAGAGGATGAACAGCGGGTCCTCGGCGTTCATCGGTTCGGGCGGGCAGTCGTCACCGGCCTTTGCCGTTGCCTCGTGGTACCAGAGGTCACGGCCTTCGCTCCAGCTGACGTCGCCGCCGGTGCGCTTGACCACGAGCACGCTGCTGACGGCCGGGCAGCTGGCCAGCGCCTTGTCGACATTCTGCTTGAGCGGTATGCGCTTGCCGCCGCGCACCCCTTCGTCGGCAGTGATCACGGTGCGGCAATCGGCGTCGAGGATACGGTCGCGCAGGGCATCGGGGGAGAAGCCGCCAAACACCACCGAGTGAATGGCGCCGATGCGGGTGCAGGCGAGCATCGCATAGGCGGCCTCGGGGATCATCGGCATGTAGATGCATACCCGATCGCCTTTCTTCACACCCCGGGCTTTCAGGGCATTGGCCAGCCGGCACACCTGGCGGTGCAGCTCGCGGTAGCTGATGGCCTTGCTGTCCTTGGGATCGTCGCCCTCCCAGAGCAGGGCGGTCTGCTCGCCGCGCGTCGCCAGGTGGCGATCGATGCAGTTATGGCTGACATTCAGCTGGGCGCCGTCGAACCAGCGCGCCGTGCCGGTCTTCAGGTCGCATTGCTGCACGCTCGACCAGGGCTTGATCCAGTCCAGGCGCTTGGCCTGCTCGGCCCAGAAGGTGTCGGGGTCGTCCACCGACTGGCGATAGAGGCGGCGGTAGTCGTCGTCAGAGAGTGTGGCGGCCTGGCTGACGGCCAGTGCCTCGGGATAGTCGCGGATATCGAACATGGCGGGTGGTCCTGCTCTTGTTAGGGGCGAGGGACTGCAACGGCTATTCGATGGACAGTGTAGAAGGTGGGGGTGTTCCCGGGCGGAAAGCATCGCGGGGCAAGCCGCATCGGCGCACCGATGCGATTTGCCCCGCGATTGACGGCTACAGGTCGATCAGCCGCGGTGACGGCCGCGGAAGTAGTTGATCAGGCCTTGGGTCGAGCCATCCTCGGCGCTGTCTTCCTGGGCGCCGACCAGGCGCTGGTACACGCCCTTGCCCAGTTCCTTGCCCAGCTCCACGCCCCACTGGTCGAAGGCGTTGATGCCCCAGACCACGCTCTGCACGAACACCTTGTGTTCGTACATTGCCACCAGCGCGCCAAGGCGGCGCGGGCTGATGCGCTCGACCACCAAGGTGTTGCTCGGGCGGTTGCCCGGGATCACCTTGTGCGGCGCCAGCTTGGCGATGTCGTCCTGGTTCAGGCCCTTGGCGCGCAGTTCGGCCTCGGCTTCCTCGCGGGTCTTGCCGAGCATCAGCGCCTGGCTCTGCGACAGGCAGTTGGCGTACAGCCACTGGTGATGGTCGGCCACCGGGTTGAAGCTCACCACCGGCACGATGAAGTCGGCCGGGATCAGCTGGGTGCCCTGGTGCAGCAGCTGGTGGTAGGCGTGCTGGCCGTTGCAGCCGACGCCGCCCCAGATCACCGGGCCGGTTTCGGTCTGTACCGGCGTGCCATCGGTCAGCACGCTCTTGCCGTTGGACTCCATGTCCAGCTGCTGCAGGTGCTTGGTGATGTTGCGCAGGTAGTGGTCGTACGGCAGGATCGCGTGGCTGCGGGCGCCCCAGAAGTTGCCGTACCACACGCCCAGCAAGGCCAGCAGCACCGGCATGTTCTTCTCGAACGGCGCGGTCTGGAAGTGCTGGTCCATGGTGTAGGCGCCGGACAGCAGCTCCTTGAAGTTGGCGGTGCCGATGGCCAGGGCGATCGGCAGGCCGATGGCCGACCACAGCGAGTAACGCCCGCCCACCCAGTCCCACATCGGGAAGATGTTCTCTTCGCGGATGCCGAAGGCCACGGCCGCGGCCTTGTTGCTCGACACGGCGATGAAGTGGCGGTACAGCTCGGCTTCCGATCCGCCCTGGGCCAGGTACCAGGTACGCGCGGCCATGGCGTTCTTCAGGGTTTCGAGGGTGTTGAACGACTTCGACGACACGATGAACAGGGTGGTCTCGGCGCGCAGGTTGGCCGACAGTTCATGGAACTCGCTACCGTCGATGTTTGCCAGGTAGTGGCAGCGCACGCCGCGCTGGGCGTAGGGCAGCAGAGCCTCGGAGACCAGCTCGGGGCCAAGGAACGAGCCGCCGATGCCGATGTTGACCACGTCGGTGATCGGCTTCTCGCTGTAGCCGCGCCACAGGCCGTCGTGGATGCGCCCGACCAGTTCGGTGATCTGGTTGAGCACCTTGTGCACTTCAGGCATCACGTTGACGCCGTTCACGCTGAGCTTGTCGCCGACCGGGCGGCGCAGGGCGGTGTGCAGCACCGGGCGGCCTTCGGAGGCGTTGATGATCTCGCCGCTGAACATCGACTTGATGGCTGCTTCCAGGTCGACTTCCTTGGCCAGGTTGACCAGCAGGTCTCGGGTCTGCTCGGTGATCAGGTTCTTCGAGTAGTCGAGAAACAGGCCGCAGCTGCTCAAGGAGAACTGGTCGAAGCGCTTGCCGTCGGCGGCGAAGGCTTCGCGCATGCTGAAGCCCTGCATGGCGTCGCGGTGTTGCTGGAGCGCCTGCCAGGCGGGCAGCGCCGTCACATCGTGGGGGGTACGGTAATACGCCATTGCGGGTGGTTTCCTTGTTGCATGGTCAGGCTTGGACAGCGGCAGTCATTGCCGGTTGCAAGCTGGACATTATAGGCATTGGCGCCAAGGCGGGAATGGGGGGAGGCGGGCGGCGCGGATTAAAAATTGTCACTGACCTGATACCCAGGGCACGCGTGGGGCGACGTTGAGCCGCTCCCACGCGTCGAGCTCAGGCGGTCTGCTCTTCGAGGTGCAGATAGAGATTGTCGATCAGCCGGGTGTTGCCCAGGTAAGCTGCGGCGATCACCACCAGGTCACGGTCATCGACCTGCGCCGGGCGCAGGGTGACGGCGTGGCGTACTTCCAGGTAATCCTTACGGAACCCGGCGGCTTCGAGTTGCGCCTGGCCCTCGGCGATCAGCGCCGCGTAGTCGCGCTGGCCGCGGCGCAAGGCGTCGGCCATGGCGCTCAGCACACGGTACAGCGCCGGGGCGGCGGCACGCTGTTCTGTTGTCAGGTAGCCATTGCGCGATGACAGCGCCAGACCATCCTCGGCGCGCACAGTCGGCTCGCCGATGATCTGGATCGGCATGTTCAAGTCGCGGACCATGGCGCGGATCACCGCCAGTTGCTGGAAATCCTTCTCGCCGAACACGGCCAGGTCCGGCTGGACCATGTTGAACAGCTTGCTGACCACGGTCGCCACGCCTTCGAAGTGGCCAGGACGGCTGGCGCCGCACAGCCCTTCGGACAGTTGCGGCACGCTGACGCGGGTCTGCACGGTCATGCCATCGGGGTACATCTCCTCGACGGTCGGGGCGAACAGCAGGTGGCAGCCGGCCTGGAGCAGTTTCTCCTGGTCGGCGGCGAGGGTGCGCGGGTACTTGTCCAGGTCTTCGCCGGCGCCGAACTGCAACGGGTTGACGAAGATGCTGGCGACCACGAAGTCGGCGCGCTGGGCGGCCTTGGTCACCAGGGCGGCGTGGCCGCTGTGCAGGTTGCCCATGGTCGGCACGAAGGCGATGCGCTTGCCTTCGCCGCGGGCGCGGGCCACGGCGGCGCGCAGCTCACGGACGGTCTTGACGGTATTCATGCGCTGAACCCATGTTCGCTGCCGGGGAAGCTGACTTCCTTGACCGCGCGGACATAGGCGGCCAGGGCACTCTGGATGTCCGGCTGGCCGGCCATGAAGTTCTTCACGAACTTCGGCACGCGGCCGCTCAGCGACAGCCCGAGCATGTCGTGCAGCACCAGCACCTGGCCATCAGTGGCACTGCCGGCACCGATGCCGATCACCGGAATGCTCACGGCCTGGGAGATTTCCGCGGCCAGCTCGCTGGGTACGCACTCGAGCAACAGCATGGCCGCGCCGGACTGTTCCAGGGCGATGGCGTCGGCGCGCATCTGCCGTGCCTGGGCTTCCTGGCGCCCCTGGACCTTGTAGCCGCCCAGCACGTTGACCGTCTGCGGGGTCAGGCCCATGTGCGCGCACACCGGCACGCCGCGTTCGGCCAGCAGGCGGATGGTCTCGCCCAGCCAGGCGGCGCCTTCGATCTTGAGCATGTGGGCGCCAGCGCGCATCAGTTCGGCGGCGTTGGCGAAAGCCTGCTCGGGTGTGGCGTGGGCCATGAACGGCAGGTCGGCGAGGATCAACGCCCCATCGTTGCCGCGTTTGACGCAGGCGGTGTGGTAGGCCATGTCACGGTTGGTGACGGGCAGGGTGCTGTCATGGCCCTGCAGGACCATGCCCAGGGAGTCGCCCACCAGCAGCACTTCCACGCCGGCCTGGCTGGCTGCCTTGGCGAAGGTCGCGTCATAGCAGGTCAGCATGGTGATTTTTTCACCCTTGGCCTTCAGGCCGTGCAGGGTGGTCAGGGTTACTTCAGGCATGTAGGGGAGTCCTCGTTCAGGCGCTGTGAACAACAACTGCGTACAACGCGTGTATTCATCTTCCGGAGCGGCACATCATCGGTCGTGATGTTCGGGCACAGATCCGTCCGAGCCTAAATGGGTGATTGCGGCACAGTAGCGCCGCGGGACGCCTATAGTCGTGAGCGAGGTGGGGGAAGTCAACCAGCCGTGTTACCGCATTGTTACGGCGTGGGTGTTACTGGCGTTACCGCCGTCTGAAACGCCCGATTTACAGGCGTTCCAGGCCGACGAACGGGCAGTCCTCGAGCAGTTGCGCGAGGGGGCGGCCGTCGGCAAGGCGGAAGCTGGCGGGCACCAGCTCGGCGAGCGGGTACAGCACGAAGGGGCGGGCGTGCATGTGGTAGTGCGGCACTTTCAGGCGCGGCGCATCGATGACCTGGTCGCCGAACAGCAGCATGTCCAGGTCGAGGGTGCGTGGGCCCCAGCGCTCCTTGCGTACGCGGCCCTGGCCGTTTTCGATGGCCTGCAGGGCGTCCAGCAGGTCCAGCGGTGTCAGTGCCGTGTCGATGGCCGCCACGGCGTTGGTGTAGCGTGGCTGGCCCGGCAGCAGCGAATCGCTGGTGTAGAGCGCCGAGGCCGCCGTCAGGCGCGTCTCGGCGATCAGGTCCAGCGCCTGCAGGGCGCTGCGCAGCTGCTCGGCGGGCTCATCCAGGTTGCTGCCCAGGCCGATGTACGCACGGGTGGTCATGCTCAGTCCCACGCCTGCTCGTCGTCACGCTTGCGCTTGCCGCCACTGCGTTTGCGCTTGCGTGGGCCGGCACCGGCGCCAGCGGCGTCGTCACGGTTGCCCAGTTCGCGGATCATGTCGCGGCGCTGGCTGTCGTTGGCGTCCTGGTAGTCGGTCCACCATTGGCCCAGCCCATCGGTTTCCTCGCCGGCGCTTTCACGCAGCAGCAGGAAGTCGTAGCCGGCGCGGAAACGCGGGTTGTCGAGCAGCATGTCGGCGCGCTTGCCGCTGCGCCGTGGCAGGCGCTCCTGCATGTCCCAGATCTCGCGGATCGGCAGGGTGAAGCGCTTGGGGATGGCGATGCGTGCGCACTGTTCGGCGATCAGGTCGTGGGCCGCGCCGTTCATGGCCGGGATCGGCGGCACGCCTTGGCTCTGCAGGTACAGTACGCGGCTTGGCAGGGCTGGCCAGAGCAGCGCGGCGAACAGGAAGGCGGGTGTCACCGGCTTGCCCTGCTTGACGCGCAGGTCGGTGTTGGCCAATGCCTGGCTGATCAAGCTGTGGGTGTAGCTCGGACGTTCTTCCAAGGCATGGCTGCTGGCCGGGAACAATGGCTCGAACAGTTGCAGGTCGACCAGCATCTCGAAGGTGATCGCCCCCTGGCCGTTGAGGAACAGCTTGAGGCTTTCCTCGAACAGGCGCGCGGGTGGGATGTCGCGCAGCATCGGCGCCAGCTCGCGGATCGGCTGCACGGTGTGCTTCTCGATGCCGAAGTCCAGCTTGGCGGCGAAGCGCACGGCGCGCAGCATGCGTACCGGATCTTCCTGGTAACGGTGGGGCGGATCGCCGATCAGGCGCAGCAGCCGGTTACGGATGTCGTGGACACCGTTGGCGTAGTCGAGGATGCGCTCGCTGACCGGGTCGTAGTACAGGGCGTTGATGGTGAAGTCGCGGCGTTGCGCGTCTTCTTCCAAAGTGCCGTACACGTTGTCGCGCAGGATGCGACCGCTGGCATTGTGCGACGAACGGTGGCTATCGGACTGGTCGTCATCGGAGTGGGGCGCACGGAAGGTGGCGACCTCGATGATGTCACGGCCGAAATGCACGTGGACCAGCTTGAAGCGCCGGCCGATGATACGGGCGTTGCGGAACTCCGCGCGGATCTGCTCGGGGGTGGCGCTGGTGGCCACGTCGAAGTCCTTGGGCGTGATGCCCAGCAGCAGGTCGCGCACGCAGCCACCGACCAGGTAGGCCTGGTAACCGGCCGCCTGCAGGCGCTCGACAATGCCCACGGCATGGCGGCTGAACTGGCTGCGCTGCAGCGAGTGCTGGCTCTTGTTGATCACTTCAGGCGTGGTGCGCCTGTGGTGCTGGCCACGAACGGGCGGGCGGAACGACTGGAACAGCTTCTTCAGCATGGGATGCACTGTTTGAAGGAATGATCGGCCAAGGATAGGAGAATGGCCGCATGATGGGCGGGGATTCTAGCATTTACTGGGGGAATGGTGTAGGCGGTGTGCCAAGCGTGATGCAGAAGTGAGAAACGACATGGGGAGCCGAAGCTCCCCATCAAGTCGTTGCGTGCTCTTATTGTTCTTCTGCCGGGCTTCTTGTTTTTGTTGAATGCCCTGTCCACAAATCTCGAAGCTTGTGGACGACCCCCAAACCGGGGGTGAAGAGCAAACGGATTGCTTTGGTCGCCGAGTTGATGTTGATCTGTCGATCCAATCAGTTCAGGTGCTGCTTTTGAGTGCAGTTTTTGTTGTTCTCTGCCTGATCGTGGGGCAAGCCCCAAACACAACGCCTCTCCAAAAGAATCAGTTAGCTGCGCCTCCGCCGTCTTGTTTTTATTGTGCGTGAGCCGTTTCGTCTTGTTCTTATTCTGAGTTGCAGTGCTTGTTATTGTTCTTGTACCAGACATATAGCAGGTGCCGTGCCAACTTTTGAAAACCCAATGAAATCGGGGGTTTCAGCGCTTCAGGCAGGTTTTGCCGCGGGGCAAATGTAGAAATTTCGTTACCTTACGCCTCGGGGGATGTTACGCCCGGCAGGGTAGGTAACAGATTTTTGCGGTAACTGATGTGTTACCCCCTAACGACCGCGGGGCAAGCCTGCCCCCACGCGCTGTGGGAGCGGGCTTGCCCCGCGATGTATCCAGGCTGGATCAGTTGTCGCTGGTGGCGTTGCTCTTGCGCCGCGGGATGCCCAGGCGCTGGCGGCGTTCCCACAGGCATTTGCGGCTGACGCCCAGCTTGCGGGCCAGTTCGGTTTCGGTCATGTGGTCCTGGTGCTCGAGCACGAAGTGCTGGAAGTAATCCTCCAGCGACAGGTCCTCGGTCGGCTCATGGCTGGCGCTGTTGCTGCTGGCAAGCGCCGGCAGATTGTCCAGCATGTCGTCGTCTTCCAGGTCGCTAAGCTCGATGTCGATGCCCAGCAGGTCGGCGGAAATTTCCGCGCTTTCGCTGAGAATCACTGCGCGCTCCACCGCGTTTTCCAGCTCGCGCACGTTGCCCGGCCAGCTGTAATGGCGGATGGCTTGCTCGGCATCGTGGGAAAAATGCAGGTCGTCGCGGCCGATCCGTGCGCTCTGGCGGGCAAGGAAGGCATTGGCGATCTCGTTGACGTCGCTGCCGCGCTCGCGCAGGGCTGGCAATTTCAGGGCGATCACATGCAAGCGGTAGTACAGGTCTTCACGGAACTGCCCGGCCTTGGCCAGGTTCTTCAGGTCGCGGTGGGTGGCCGCGATCAGGCGCACGTCGACCTTCTGTGATTGCACCGAACCCACCCGGCGGATCTCGCCTTCCTGCAGCACCCGCAGCAGGCGGGCCTGGGCTTCCAGTGGCAGCTCGCCGATTTCGTCGAGGAACAAGGTGCCACCATCGGCGGCTTCGACCAGCCCCGCCCGACCCGCGCTGGCGCCGGTGAAGGCACCCTTCTCGTGGCCGAACAGTTCCGACTCGATGAGGGTTTCCGGGATCGCCGCGCAGTTCACCGAGATCATCGGTGCCTTTGCCCGGCGCGAGAGGTTGTGCAGGGCGCGGGCGACCAGCTCTTTACCGGTGCCGGACTCGCCCTGGATCAGCACATTGGAGTCGGTTGGCGCGACCTTGCGAATCTTCACGAACATGTCCTGCATCGGCGGGCAGGAGCCGATGATGCCGATCTCGCCGTTGGCGGCGGCGGGGCTGGCCTTGTCCGTGCTGGCCTTGCCATTGGCGGCCCGGGGCTCGCCGGCCGGCGCCGAGGCCGGGGCGTTCACCCGGTCGCGCAGGATACGTGCCACGGCCTGGAGCATCTCGTCGTGGTCGAAGGGCTTGGCGATGTAGTCCACCGCGCCCATTTTCATCGAGTCCACCGCCGAGCGCAGGCTGGCGTAGCTGGTCATGATCAGTACCGGCGTGCCCTGGCCGAGCTTGATCAGCTCGGTACCCGGGGCACCCGGCAGGCGCAGGTCACTGACGATCAGGTCGAAGGTGGCAATGCTGAAGCGTTCCTGGGCTTCCTGCACCGAGCCGGCTTCGCTGACCTGGTACTGGTTCCGCTCGAGCAGGCGACGCAGGGCCGAGCGGATGATGGTTTCGTCTTCGACGATCAGAATATGCGGCATTGATTCAATTCTCTCGACGGTCTCGAATTTCAGGGGACGTCGCTACGACATGCCGGGGCAGGGTCACGCGGATCCGGGTACCACGTTGGCGCTCGATGTCGGCCGGGCTGTCGATGGTGATTTGCCCATAATGCTCTTCCACGATGGAATAGACCAGAGCGAGCCCCAGTCCGGTTCCTTCGCCCGGGTCCTTGGTGGTGAAGAAGGGTTCGAACAGGCGGTCCATGATGCTTTTCGGAATACCGCTGCCTTCATCCTCGACCACCAGGTCGACGGTGTGCTCGTTGATCTCACTGCGCACGCGCACGGCGCTGCCGGGCGGCGAGGCGTCGCGGGCGTTGGAGAGCAGGTTGATCAGCACCTGGGCCAGGCGTTGCGGGTCGCCCTCGACCCAGTGTTGCGGGTCGCAGAGGTTGAAGAACTGTACTTCGAAATTGCGCCGGTTCAACGCCAGCAGACCAATGGCATCCTGCGCCACCTCGGCCAGGCACACCGGCTCCTCGCTGTTCTGCTGGCTGCCGCCGGCGTGGGCGAAGCTCATCAGCGACTGGACGATGCGCGACACGCGCTTGGTCTGCTCGAGGATCTGGCTGGACAGCTCGATGATCTCGCCGTCGCCCTCGCGTTCTTCGCGCAGGTTCTGCGCCAGGCAAGCGATGCCGGTGATCGGGTTGCCGATCTCGTGGGCCACGCCCGCGGCGAGGCGGCCGATGCTGGCCAGGCGCTCGGAATGCACCAGCTTGTCCTCCAGCGCCTGGGTCTCGGTGAGGTCCTCGACCAGCAGCACCAGGCCGCTGTTGCCCGGGGCCAGCGGCTCGTCGATGGCCGCCTTGTGCAGGTTCAGCCAGCGCGGCTGGCCATCGAGGACCAGGCGCTGCTTGTGCAGGTGTTCGTCGGGCACGTTGATGAAGCCTTGCAGCAGGCCGCGCCAGGGTTCGGCGATGGTCACCAGGCGCGAGCCGACCACATGCTTGGCGGCGATGCCGGTGAGCTCCTCCATCGCCTTGTTCCACATCAGGATCTCCTGGTCCTTGGCCAGCGAGCACACGCCCATGGGCAGTTCCTGCAGGGTCTGGCGGTGATAGCGGCGCAGGGCGTCGAGTTCGGCGGCAAGGCCGGTCAGGCGCGAGTGATAGTCCTCGAGGCGGCTCTCGATGAAGTGGATGTCCTCGGTGACGTAGTTCTCGTTGCCGGACTTGTAAGGCAGGAAGGTCTCGACCATGTCCTGTGCCACGCTCGGCCCCATCAGGCCGGACAGGTTGGCCTCGATGCGGTCGCGCAGGCGCCGCAGGGCATAGGGGCGGCGCTCGTCGAAGGGCAGGTAGAGGTCGCGCAGGGCCTGCTCCACCTCTTTTTGCGCAGCCTTGGCGCCCAGCGGCTTGGCCAGCTGGGTGGCGAACTCCTGGGGCGAGGCGGCATGCAGTTCGCGGCGTTGCGGGCGACGCACGTTGTCCACCGCGCAGGCCTCGGCGGCGCTGACCTCTTCGCTGCTGGCATTGGTGAACAGCGAAATCAGGGTGAACAGCAGGACGTTGGCCGCAAGCGAGGCGATGGCCGCCATGTGCCAGCTGGTGTCGTCCAGCACGTAGATCATGTCCAGCAACGGGATGTAGAAGCCCTGCAGGTTGCCCAGCAGCGGCAGCAGCATGGTCACCATCCACACCAGCATGCCGGCCAGCAGGCCGGCGATGAACCCTCGTCGGTTGGCGGTCGGCCAGTACAGCACCGAAAGCACCCCGGGCAGGAACTGCAAGGTGGCGACGAAGGCGACGATGCCCAGGTTGGCCAGGCTCTGGTGGTTGTTCTGGGTGAGGTAGAAGACGAAGCCGGCGGTGATGATGGCGACGATCAGCGCCCGGCGGGTCCACTTCAGCCAGCGGTAGATATTGCCTTCGGCCGGCGGCTGGTACAGCGGCAGCACCAGGTGGTTCAAGGCCATGCCCGACAGCGCCAGGGTGGTGACGATGATCAGCCCGCTGGCGGCCGACAAGCCACCGACATAGGCCAGCAGCGCCAGCGCTTCGTTGTTGGCGGCGATGCCCAGGCCCAGGGTGAAGTACTCGGGGTTGGTGCTGGCGCCCAGGCGCAGGCCGGCCCACAGCACCAGCGGCACGGCCAGGCTCATCAGCAGCAGGAACAGCGGCAGGCCCCAGCTGGCGCTGACCAGTGAGCGCGGGCTGAGGTTTTCGGTGAAGGCCATGTGGTACATGTGCGGCATGACGATCGCCGAGGCGAAGAACACCAGCAGCAGGGTGCGCCAGGGGCCTTCCTGCAACGGCGTGTGCAAGGCGGCGAGGGCGGTCTGGTTCTGCAGCAGCCAGACTTCCAGCCCATGCGGGCCACCGAACACGCCGTACAGCGCATAAAGGCCGATACCGCCCAGCGCCAACAGCTTGATCACCGACTCGAAGGCGATGGCGAACACCAGGCCTTCGTGTTTTTCGCGGGTGGCGATATGGCGTGAGCCGAAGAAGATGGTGAACAGGATGATCAGCACGCAGAAGGCGAACGCCACCCGCGCCTTGACCGGCTCGCCGGTGAGGATGCTGATCGAATCGGCCACCGCCTGGATCTGCAGGGCCAGCAGGGGCAGCACGCCGATCAGCATGAAGATGGTGGTCAGCGCGCCGGCCCAGGTGCTGCGAAAGCGAAACGCCAGCAGGTCGGCCAGTGACGACAGCTGGTAGGTGCGGGTGATCTTGAGGATCGGATAGAGCAGTACCGGGGCCAGCAGGAAGGCCCCGGACACCCCCAGGTAACAGGCAAGGAAGCCGTAGCCATATTGATAGGCCAGGCCGACCGAGCCATAGAAGGCCCAGGCACTGGCGTAGACGCCCAGCGACAAGGTGTAGGTCAGGGGGTGGCGAATGATCGCCCGCGGGATCAGCCCGCGCTCGCTGATCCAGGCCACGCTGAACAGCACCAGCAGGTAGGCGGCGCTGATCAGGATCATCTGGGTCAGGCTAAAGCTCATCGGCATCTCGTTGGCTCTGCAGGATGAAGGTGACGACGATGAGGATCAGCCAGAGCAGGTAGGGACGGTACCAGGCACCGGTCGGCTCGATCCACCAGTCCATGATGGCGGGGGAGAACAGGTAGATCCCCACCACCAGAAGCAGGACCAAACGATAGATGTACATGCTGGCCTCGATGGGTTGGGCGCTGCGGTTTGGACTTATTATTGGCGCAAATGGCTGGGGCGATGCTAGCGGGAATCGGGGCTGTTAGCCAAGGGTTTGAATTTGTTGGGCTTTTGAGCCTGGTTTTGCTTGTTCTGGCCCTATCGCAGGGCAAGCCCGCGAAGTGGATTGCGTGGGAGCGGGCTTGCCCCGCGATAGGGCAGCTACTGCCTCAGCGCAAATCAGCCTCGGGCACCGTCATCTGCCGCGCAATGTGCTCCGGCCGCCACTGCTGGCGCGCCACCGCCAGCACCTCGGCCGGGCTGGCCCCCGCCAGTGCCGGATCGGTCTGCTGCCCCAATGCCCGCAATGCTCGCAGCAGCAACGGCGTCGCCTGGTCCGCCTCAAGTGGCGGCGAGCGATACGACTTGCCCAGCTTGTGCCCGTCGGGCTGCACGATCAATGGAATGTGCAGGTAACGCGGCTGCGAGAACCCCAGCAGCTCCTGCAGGTACAACTGGCGGGGCGTGTTGTCCAGCAGGTCGGCGCCGCGCACGATGTCGGTGACGCCCTGCCACGCATCGTCCAGTATCACCGCCAACTGGTAGGCATAGAGCCCGTCGCGGCGCTGGATGACGAAGTCGCCCACCTCGCGCCCCAGGTGCTGTTCGAACGTACCCTGGACGCGATCCGTGAAGCGGTAGATCAGTTCCGGCACGCGCAGGCGAATGGCCGCGTCTTGCCGGGGATGCCCGGCGTTACGGCAAAAGCCTGGGTAGATACCGTCGTACCCTTCCAGTTGCTTGCGCGAACAGGTGCAGGCATAGGCCAGGCCCATGCTGAACAAACGGTCGACCACGGCGGCATAGGCCTCGTGGCGCTGGCTCTGGAACACCACTTCGCCGTCCCATTCCAGGCCGTAGCGCTCCAAGGTCTGCAGGATCGCATCGCGTGCCCCAGGCATTTCCCGGGGCGGGTCGGTGTCTTCCATGCGCAGTAACCAGCGGCCATCGACCGCGCGGGCGTCGAGCCAGGAGGCGAGGGCGGCCACCAGCGAGCCGAAGTGCAGAAAGCCGCTGGGGGTGGGGGCGAAGCGGCCGATGTAGCGGGAGTCGTTCATGGATTGCACAGCTATATAAATGAAGACGGGGCGTACCGATTGCAGGAGCGGGCAAGCCCGCCTCCACAACCAGTACGCCCCGTCTGCGAGGTTCTGGAATCAGCCTTTACCGACAGTCTTTTCCTTCTTCTCGGCAATTTCCTTGCAGTCGAAGCACAGGTCGGCGGTCGGACGGGCTTCGAGGCGACGCAGGCCGATCTCGATGCCACAGGAGTCGCACCAGCCGTACTCTTCGTCCTGAATCTTCTGCAGGGTCTTGTCGATCTTCTTGATCAGCTTACGCTCACGATCGCGGTTGCGCAGTTCCAGGGCGAACTCTTCTTCCTGGCTGGCACGGTCAGCCGGGTCTGGGAAGTTGGCTGCCTCGTCCTTCATGTGCGTCACGGTCTGGTCCACGCTCGTCATCAACTCAAGCTTCCATGCTCCCAGAAGCTTGGTGAAGTGCTTGCGCATGGGCTCCCCCATGTACTCTTCGCCCTTGGTTTCTTTATAGGGCTCTACACCGTACATGGACTGACTGGTTTTTTGCTTTTCTACGGTGGACATGAATAGACCGCCTCTCACTCATCTGATCCAATGCGCAGGCTTGCTTCCATCGCCGGCACCCGCCGGCCCTGCGACTGCGAGCCGCCGAACTTACCAGATAGATCCGGGGTGCGCTACCCCGCCCTATGCCTGCTATTGACAGCAGGGCGGGCGGCACGTTCGCTGCGGTGCACAGGTAGAATCACCAGTTTAGACCCAATTGAGAGAAGGCCCATGGCTCAGCCACACAGTGCGCGCAGTCGCGCCATCGAACCCTTCCACGTGATGGCCCTGCTGGCGCGCGCCAACGAGCTGCAGGCTGCGGGCCATGACGTGATCCACCTGGAGATCGGCGAGCCGGACTTCACCACCGCCGCGCCGATCGTCGCCGCGGGCCAGCGGGCACTGGCCGATGGTCACACCCGTTACACCGCAGCCCGCGGGCTGCCGCAACTGCGTGAAGCGATTGCCGGGTTCTATGGCCAACGCTACGGTGTGGACCTCGACCCCGAGCGCGTGCTCATCACCCCAGGCGGTTCCGGCGCGCTGCTGCTGGCCAGCAGCCTGCTGGTCGATCCGGGCAAGCACTGGCTGCTGGCCGATCCGGGCTACCCGTGCAACCGCCACTTCCTGCGCCTGGTCGAAGGCGGCGCGCAGCTGGTGCCGGTGGGGCCGGAGGTCAATTACCAGCTGACCGCCGATCTGGTCGAGCGTCACTGGGACAAGGACACGGTAGGTGCCCTGGTGGCGTCGCCGGCCAACCCGACCGGCACGGTGCTCGACCGTAACGAGCTGGCCAGCCTTTCCAAGGCTACCCGCGAGCGCAATGGGCATCTGGTGGTGGACGAGATCTACCACGGCCTCACCTACGGCATGGATGCGCCAAGCGTGCTGGAAGTCGACGATGAGGCCTTTGTCCTGAACAGTTTTTCCAAATATTTTGGCATGACCGGCTGGCGCCTGGGCTGGCTGGTGGCGCCGCCGTCGGCGGTGGCGGACCTGGAAAAGCTGGCGCAGAACCTCTACATCAGTGCTCCGAGCATGGCCCAGCATGCCGCACTGGCCTGCTTCGAGCCGCAAACCCTGGCCATCCTCGAGGAGCGCCGCGCCGAGTTTGCCCGCCGCCGCGACTACCTGTTGCCGGCGTTGCGCGAGTTGGGCTTCGGCATCGCCGTGGAGCCGCAAGGCGCCTTCTATCTGTACGCCGATATCAGCGCGTTCGGCGGCGATGCCTTCGCGTTCTGCAGGCACTTCCTCGAAACCGAGCACCTGGCATTCACCCCGGGGCTGGACTTCGGTCGTTACCAGGCCGGCCACCACGTGCGCTTTGCCTACACCCAGAACCTGCCACGTCTGGAGGAGGCGGTGCAGCGCATCGCCCGTGGCCTGAAAAGCTGGCAGGGCTGACGGATGCTGTTTCCGCAACTGGAACAGGCGCGACTGCTACGCCGCTATAAACGCTTCCTGGCCGACATCGAGCTGGCAACTGGCGAGCAGTTGACCATTCACTGCCCCAACACTGGCTCCATGCTCAATTGCATGCGCGAGGGCGGGCAGGTCTGGTTCAGCCGCTCCAGCGATCCCAAGCGCAAGCTGCCCGGTACCTGGGAGATCAGCGAAACGCCCCAGGGGCGGCTGGCCTGTGTCAACACCGGGCGCGCCAATGCGGTGGTGGAGGAAGCGCTGCGGGCCGGGGTGATCACGGAGCTTGCCGGGTTCACCACGCTCAAGCGTGAAGTGGCGTATGGCGAGGAACGTAGCCGTATCGACTTCTACCTGGAGTTCGCCAATGGCGACAAAGCCTATGTCGAGGTCAAGAGCGTGACCCTTGGTTACCCCGATACCGCCGTGGCGGCGTTCCCTGACGCCGTCACCCAGCGCGGCGCCAAGCACCTGCGCGAGCTGGCCGCCCTGGCACGCCAGGGCATCCGCGCGGTGCAGCTGTATTGCGTGAATCTGACCGGCATCGAGGCCGTGCGCCCGGCCCAGGAGATCGACGCCGCCTACGCCCAGGCACTGCGCGCCGCGGTGGCGGAAGGTGTCGAGGTGTTGGCTTATGGCACGCGCCTGGATGCCCAACAACTGGTCATCGACCGGCCACTGCCGGTATTGCTCAATCCGTGAACCAGATGCCCTGGCTGTCTTCCCGGCAGTCCAGGGCCTCCAGCCAGTCGCCCGCGCAGGGGCCAGTAATGCATTCGCCGCTTTCTATCAGGAACTGGGCCCCGTGATGGGCGCACTGGATCAGGCTCGCGCTGTCATCGAGAAAGCTGTCCGCCGCCCAGTTCAGCGGGATGCCCCGGTGCGGGCAGCGGTTGCGGTAGAGGTGGACCGTGCCCTGGCGGCGCACGCCGAACAGCGCTATGCCGGCTACGCTGAAGGCGCGGCTGTGGCCCTCGGCGAGGTCATTGGAGGCGCAGAGAAAATGCATCGCAGCGGAGTCTTCCGGTTAAGCCGTGTGACAAAGGGATGGCTTGACGCTTCAATGCGAATAATTATCAAATTGCCCGCATTCGTCGCGCCAGGCTGTCTATGGTGCGCACTTGTGCCGCCCGCCACAAGGTGTGCTGCCCGCCCTCTGCAAAGGAATCCGATGATGCGCCGTCCCGCTGCCTTGATTGCCCTGTGCGCCGGTCTTGCCCTGTCTACCCACACCATGGCCGCCGAGCTGCCACAGCGCTGGGTGAGCGCCGGCGGAGCCTTGAGTGAGTGGATCAGCGCTTTGGGCGGTGAGCAGCGCCTGGTCGGCGTCGATACCACCAGCCAGCACCCCGAGTCGCTCAAGGCGCTGCCCAGCATCGGTTACCAGCGCCAGTTATCGGCCGAAGGCATCCTCAGCCTGCGTCCTGACGTGCTGGTGGGCACCGAGGAAATGGGGCCACCGCCGGTGCTGGCGCAGATCCGCAAGGCCGGGGTGCGGGTCGAGCTGTTCTCCAGCAAGGCCGAAGTGGGCGCGGTTGACGAGAACCTCAAGCACCTGGGGGCATTGCTCGGCGACGAGCACAAGGCCAAGACGTTGGCCGCCGATTACCGCCAGCAACTGGAGGCGTTGCACAAACAGGTCGAGCAGGCCCAGGCCGGGCAGAAGGCGCCTGGGGTGTTGCTGCTGGTCGGGCATGCCGGCGCCAAGCCGATGATCGCCGGGCAGGGCACTGCCGGGGACTGGGTGCTGCGCCAGGCGGGTGGGCGCAATCTTGCCGATCACCAGGGCTACAAGAACTTCTCGGTGGAAGCCCTCGCCGCGCTGAATCCGGACGTGGTGGTGTTCTCTGACCGTGCCCTCAGCGGTGAACAGGCCTTGCAGGCACTGATCAAGGAAAACCCGGCCCTGGCGACGTCCCGCGCGGTGCGCGACAAGCGCCTGCTGTCGCTCGACCCGACGTTGCTGGTCGGCGGCCTCGGCCCGCGCCTGCCGGCCACCCTGCATGAGCTGGCAGCCAGCTTCTATCCCGCCGCCAAGGCCAGCCTCAATCCATGATGCCGCGGGTTCGTCCACGTACGTTGTTCATTACCCTGGCCTTGTTGTGCCTGCTGGCGGTGTGGCTGTCGCTGGCGCTGGGGCCGGTCAGCCTGCCGCTGTTCGATACCCTGCGCGCCGGCCTGCGCCTGGTCGGGTTGCCGGTCAGTGGCGAGGGCCTGGAGCAGGCCGAGATGATCCTCGGCCAGATCCGCCTGCCGCGAACCCTGCTGGGTCTGGCGGTCGGCGCCGTGCTGGCATTGTCCGGCGTGGCGATGCAGGGGTTGTTCCGCAACCCGCTGGCCGATCCGGGGCTGGTCGGTGTCGCCAGCGGCGCCGCCCTGGGGGCTGCGGTGGCGATCGTCGGTGGCAGCTGGCTGGGCGGCATTCCTGACTGGTTTGCGCCTTACCTGTTGTCGTTGTGTGCCTTCGTCGGTGGCCTGGGCGTAACGGCGATGGTCTATCGCCTGGGGCGCCGCGACGGCCAGACCAACGTGGCGACCATGCTCCTGGCCGGTATCGCGATGACCGCGCTGGGCGGCTCGGCGGTGGGCCTGTTCACTTACCTGGCCGACGACGCCACTTTGCGTACCCTGACCTTCTGGAACCTGGGCAGCCTCAACGGCGCCAGCTACGAGCGACTGTGGCCCTTGCTGCTGGTGGCGGCGGCCGTGGCCTTGTGGCTGCCGCGCCGGGCGCAGGCGCTCAACGCGTTGCTGCTAGGCGAGTCGGAGGCGCGGCACCTTGGCATCGAGGTGGAAAAGCTCAAGCGCGAGCTGGTGTTCTGCACCGCGCTCGGCGTAGGGGCGGCGGTTGCCGCCGCCGGTCTGATCGGCTTCATCGGCCTGGTGGTGCCGCACCTGGTGCGGCTGGTGGCGGGGCCGGATCATCGGGTGCTGCTGCCGGCCTCGTTGCTGGCGGGCGGTACCTTGCTACTGTTCGCCGACCTGGTCGCGCGCCTGGCCCTGGCCCCGGCAGAGTTGCCGATCGGCATCGTCACCGCCTTTATCGGGGCGCCATTCTTCCTGTTCCTGCTGGTGAAGGTGCGCAACTGATGCTCGACGTCCAAGGGCTGTCTCTCAAACGTGGTGGCAGCCAGGTGCTGCACGACATCAACCTCACGTTGCGGCCAGGGCAGGTGCTCGGTGTGCTCGGGCCCAATGGCGCCGGCAAGAGCAGCCTGCTCGGCGTGCTGTGTGGCGAACTGGCGCCCAGCGCCGGGCGCGTGCAGCTCGATGGGCGCGGACTGGACGCCTGGTCGGGCCAGGCGCGGGCGCAACGCCTGGCGGTATTGCCACAGGTGTCCAGCCTTGGCTTTGCCTTCAGTGTCGCGGAAGTGGTCGGCCTCGGCCGCCTGCCCCATGCCAGCGGCCGTCAGCGCGACCGGGAAATCATCGAGGCGGCGCTGGAGGCGGCGGATGCCCAGCACCTGGTCGAGCGCAGCTACCTGGCGCTGTCCGGTGGGGAACGGCAGCGCGTGCACCTGGCGCGGGTGCTGGCCCAGCTGTGGCCGGGCGAGCCCGGCACCACGCTGTTGCTGGATGAACCCACTTCTGCGCTGGACCCGCTGCATCAGCACACCACGCTGCAGGCGGTACGCAGTTTCGCCGACCGTGGCGCGTCGGTGCTGGTGATCCTGCATGACCTGAACCTGGCGGCGCGCTACTGTGACCATATTCTCTTGTTGGAGCAGGGCCGCAGCCATGCACTGGGCACACCGCAACAAGTGCTGACACCGACGGCGCTGCGGGCGGTGTTCGGCATTGACGTCCTGGTGCAACCTCACCCGGAGCGCGGCCATCCGTTGATCATCACTCGCTAGGAGCCATTCGCCATGCGCCATCCTTTGCTGTCCGGCTTGTCCATCTGCCTGGCGCTGGCGCTCGGCGGTTGCCAGGCGAGCCTGCCACCCGTGCCTGCCTGGCAGGGGGCCGAAGGCCGCGACAACGTCCAGTTGGGGCAGATCATCGAGTTGTCCACCGGCCAGGCATTGAGCCCTGGGCAGTTGGTCCAGCGCCTGGCCGATGCGCCACGCGTGCTGGTGGGTGAAAAGCACGACAACCCCGACCACCACCGCTTGCAGCTCTGGTTGCTGCGCGCCCTGGAGAGCCGCCGCGCGCAGGGCAGCCTGCTGCTGGAAATGCTTGAGCCGCAACAGCAGGCGCTGGTCGATGCGCAGAAGGGCAAGGTAACGCCTGCAGCAGACCTACCGAAGGCGCTCGCCTGGCAACCCGGCTGGGATTGGGCGCTGTACGGGCCTATCGTGCGCGAGGCCCTTGGCCAGCCATACCCGCTACTGGCGGCGAACCTGTCGCCCGATGAAATCCGCCAAGCCTATCGCCAACCGGCGCCACCTCCGGGCGAGCGCTCCAATGCGCCGGCAGTGGTGCAGGCGTTGCTGGCACAGGTGCGTGCCGGCCACTGCAACCTGCTGCCGGAAAGCCAGCTACCGGCGATGCTGGCGGTGCAGCAGCAGCGTGACCGGCGCATCGCCGAGCGCTTGCTGGCCGCGCCGCAGCCGGCGCTGTTGCTCACTGGCAGCTACCATGCGCGCAAGGATCTCGGCGTGCCGCTGCACCTGGCCGACCTGGACGCCAAGCCCGAGGACAAGGTGCTGTTGCTGGCGGAAGTGGGGGAAACGGTCGAGCCGGCCATGGCGGACTTCGTCTGGTACACCCCGGCGACACCGGAGCAGGACTACTGCGCCCAGCTGCGCAAGGGCCACTGAATCGCAGGCAAAAAAAGACCCGGCAAAAAGCCGGGTCAATAACCGTGATTAGCCTGATGAGGAGATAATCTGAGCGTCCGAACCAGGGAGCATTCAGGTTACCCAACCGGTCTCGCGACCAGTTGTGATAATCATAACGATTCTCATTTCGTAGTCAATGTCTTTGCACAATTATTTTTCGTTCTTTTGTGATTGGGCTGGGCACTTGGCATCGAGCTGCTGGTTCAACGCCTGCTTGCGTTCGACCGGCAGGTCATTCCAGTGCATGTCCAGCAGGGCGCCCTCGATGGCATACAACAACACCTTCGAAGCCCGGAACCCTCGCGTTCTCACGGCCTGATAGGCACCCACCGCGCCAAGTCGGCGCAGGTCCGATGCACTGTGGATGCCGACAGCATGCAGCCATTGCGCGGAGGTCTTGCCAAGGTTTTTCAGATGCTGCAATTCATCGTTCATCGAGCCTCCTGGCGATGGCTGAACGGGTCGTGGGGATAAATCGCGAGCAGGTCAATGAGGAGTGTAGCGGGGGTTGTGGATTACGCGGCCTTTTGCCATCGGGGCCGACGGGATGTAGCGTTCTGGCTGAACGGGAGCGGGCAAACGTGGGAGCGGGCTGGCCCCACGACGGCGATCGCAGGGGCTGATGCTATCGCGGGGCAAGCCCGCTCCCACGTGTATCCGTTCCCGCAAGGCTTGTGGCCACAGCCTTGTGCAGGCCAGACGCTTACCCGTGGCGTGGGCTGCGATAACGCATCCGCGTCCCGAACTTCACCGACATCAGGATCTCGTCGGCACTCAGCTCGGCCGGGAAATACGTCCCGGAGATTTGCGCATGCGCCAGGCTCGCCCCTTCCAGGCCATTTTCCCGCAGGTCCAGCCCACGCAGGTCGGCGGCGCGGAAGTAGGCATCGGTGAAGTCGATGCCACGCACATCCAGGTCGCGCAGGTCCAGGCCACGGAAATCACCGCCGCGAAAGTCGATGAGCGAGTCGGTGGGCTTCTCGCGGTTGAACGCCGCGATCTTCTCGTCGCGGATCATCGCAAACAGTACGTTGTCCAGCTGACGGGGTTGATTCATGGCGGCGCCTCCTCCGTGGGGTGTGATGATATTGTAATGCCATCACTGGAGGGGCACCGGACTTCAGGCGTGAACTGTCGACTGCTTCACGCCTGGCGGGTCAGAGGCCGGGCAGGCGTTGGCGAATCTGCTCGATCACCTTGTTCATGTTGTTGGCGTCCTGGGTGTCGACGCGGGTGCTTTGCGCCAGTTCCTCGGCATCCAGTGGATCGCGGCTGGCCTGTTGCGCCTTGACCACCTCCAGGGTGGCGTCCGACGGGTCGACGGCCTCGGCCTGGCGTTGCGCCAGCCAGCTGGCGATCACCGCGTCCGGGGCTTGGCAGTCGAGGATCAGGAACGGCACGCCGGTCTCGCTGGCGACCTCGGCCGCTGCCTTGCGCTGCTCATGCTTGAGGTAGGTGGCGTCGAGTACCACCGGGAACCCGGCGTGCAGGATGATCGCTGCCAGCTCGTGCAGGCGCTGGTAGGTGGCAACGCTGGCCTGCTTGTCGTAGATGCCGGCCTCCAGATGACCAGCATCGGCCGCCGATTGCTTGCCGAACAGGCGCTTGCGCTCGACGTCCGAGCGCACGCGCACTGCGCCGAGCGCCTCGACCAGGCGCATCGCCACGTGGCTCTTGCCCACCGCCGAGACGCCCTGGGTGATGGCCAGCAGGCGCGAAGGGATGGCGCTGTAGCTCTCGGCCAGGTTGGCATAGTTGCGGTAGGTGCGCAGGGTGGTGGCGCGCTGCACGCCATCGGCCTCGGCCGGCATGCTGAACAGCGCGACCTTGGCCCGCACCAGGGCGCGGTAGGCCTTGTAGAAATTCAGCAGTTCCAGGCCCTGGTAGTCGCCGGTCAGCTCCAGGTACTGGCTGATGAAGCGCCGCGACAGGCACTTCAGGCCGCGGTCCTCGAGGTCCATGGCCAGGAAGCCGACGTCGGCGTAGACGTCGGTCAGGCGGAAGGGCTCGTTGAACTCGATGCAGTCGAAGATCACCACCTGGCCGTCGATCAGGGTGGCGTTGCCCAGGTGGATGTCACCGTGGCATTCGCGGATGAAGCCATTGGCCTTGCGCGCTTCGAGCAGGCCGTGCAGGCGCTTGAAGCTGTCCTGGGCCCAGGCTTGCAGTGCGTCCAGTTGCTGCAGGTCGGCCTTGTCGCTGAGGAACGGGCGGATCTGTTCGAAGTTCTGCTCCACCGGTGCCATCACCGCGTCCGGGGTGCCCAGGGGGTGTTCGACCGGCACCTTGGGCGCCTGCAGGTGGAACTCGGCGATCTGCCGGGCCATCTGGTCGATATGGCCGGCGTTCAGCTCGCCGTTGGCCTGCAGGGTGCTGAGCATCTGGCCCTGGGGGAACTGGCGCATCTTCAGCGCGTATTCGATCGCCGGGCCTTCGCCGTCGATCTGCGGCGCTTCGACGCTACCGGTGATCGGCAGCACTTCCAGGTACAGACCTTCGGTCAGGCGCTGGTTCAGGCGCAGCTCTTCATTACAAAAATGCCCGCGCTGGTCGAGGCCGGTGAAGTCGAGGAAGCCGAAGTTCATCGGTTTCTTGATCTTGTAGGCAAACTCGCCGGTAAGCAGGACCCAGGAGATATGCGTCTCGATGAGCTCGAAGCCCGCGACAGGGTGCGGATAGAGGGCGGGGTTCTGTAGCGCGCTGATCAGGGCTTGGCTCACGGATCATCCTTCAGGGGTCAGGGAATTCGAATCGAACATTATGGTCAATGGTGCCGTCCCTGCAAACCGCCGAGGGGCGTCTGCCTCCCTTTTCCAAAGTGCGTATAATCCGCCGCCATGACTCGTACCCGAAATTCCCGCACTCCTAAAAAACGCCCGACCGGCCGTGCCCGTGCCTGGCTGGGCTGGGCGCTCAAGCTCAGCCTGGTCGGCCTGGTACTGATCGCCGGCTTCGCGGTCTACCTCGACGCCACTGTCCAGGAGAAGTTCTCCGGCAAGCGCTGGACCATCCCGGCCAAGGTGTATGCCCGGCCGCTGGAGCTGTTCGTCGGCCAGAAGCTGAGCCGCAACGACTTCCTCACCGAGCTCGATGCCCTCGGCTACCGTCGGGAAAGCGCGGCCAACGGCCCGGGGGCGGCGTCGGTCAACGGCAATACCGTCGACCTCAATACCCGTGGCTTCCAGTTCTACGAGGGCATGGAGCCGGCGCAGTTCGTGCGCGTGCGCTTCTCCGGCGATTATGTCGCGGGCCTCAGTGGTGCCAACGGCGGCAAGCTCGACGTGGTGCGCCTTGAGCCGCTGATGATTGGCGGCATCTACCCGAAGAACCTCGAAGACCGCATCCTGATCAAGATCGATCAGGTGCCGCCGTATCTGGTGGAAACCCTGATCGCCACCGAGGACCGCGACTTCTACAGCCACTTCGGCGTGTCGCCCAAGTCCATCGCCCGCGCGGTGTGGGTCAACACTTCGTCCGGCGCCATGCGCCAGGGCGGCAGTACCCTGACTCAGCAGTTGGTGAAGAACTTCTTTCTCACCAACGAGCGCAGTCTCAGCCGCAAGCTGACCGAAGCGATGATGTCGCTGCTCCTGGAAGTGCACTACGACAAGCACGAGATCCTCGAGGCCTACCTGAACGAAGTGTTCATCGGACAGGACGGCCAGCGCGCGGTGCACGGCTTCGGTCTGGCCAGCCAGTTCTTCTTCAGCCAGCCGCTGCAGGAGCTCAAGCTGCACCAGATCGCCCTGCTGGTGGGCATGGTCAAGGGCCCGTCATACTACAACCCGCGCCGCCACCCCGAGCGCGCCCTGCAACGGCGCAACCTGGTGCTCGACCTGCTCGCCGAGCAAGGCGTGGCCCCTCAGGACGTGGTCGACGCGGCCAAGAAGATGCCCCTGGGCGTGACCAAGCGCGGCAGCCTGGCCGACAGCTCGTTCCCGGCCTTCCTCGACCTGGTCAAGCGTCAGCTGCGCCAGGATTACCGCGACGAAGACTTGACCGAAGAAGGCCTGCGCATCTTCACCAGTTTCGACCCGATCCTGCAGATGAAGGCCGAAACCGCCATGAGCGAGACCTTCAAACGCCTGGCCGGGCGCAAGGGCGCCGACGAAGTCGAGTCGGCGATGGTCGTCACCAACCCGGAAACCGGTGAGGTGCAGGCGCTGATCGGTAGCCGTCAGTCGGGCTTCGCCGGTTTCAACCGCGCCATCGATGCAGTGCGGCCGATCGGTTCGCTGGTCAAGCCGGCGGTCTACCTGACCGCGCTGGAACAGCCGAGCAAGTTCACCCTCACCAGCTGGGTGCATGACGAGCCGTTCTCGGTCAAAGGCGCCGATGGCCAGGTATGGCGGCCGCAGAACTACGACCGCCGCCCACATGGCACCATCTATCTGTACCAGGGCCTGGCCAACTCCTACAACCTGTCCACCGCCAAGCTGGGGCTTGAAGTGGGCGTGCCCAACGTGATCAAGACCATCGCCCGGCTCGGCGTGCAGGTCGACTGGCAGGCGTTCCCGTCGATGCTGCTGGGCGCCGGCGGCATGTCGCCGATGCAGGTGGCAACCATGTACCAGACCATCGCCAACGGCGGCTTCAATACGCCGATGCGCGGCATCCGCAGCGTGCTCACCGCCGAAGGCGAGCCGCTCAAGCGCTACCCGTTCCAGATCCAGCAGACCTTCGACCCAGGCTCGATCTACCTGGTGCAGAACGCCATGCAGCGGGTGATGCGTGAAGGTACCGGGCGCTCGGTGTACAGCACGCTGCCGAGCTCGCTGACCCTGGCCGGCAAGACCGGCACCAGCAACGACTCGCGCGACAGCTGGTTCTCCGGTTTCAGCCAGGACCTGCTGGCGGTGGTCTGGCTGGGCCGCGACGACAACGGCAAGACGCCGTTCACCGGTGCCACCGGCGCGTTGCAGGTGTGGACCAGCTTCATGAAGAAGGCCGACCCGCTGCCGCTGGATATGCCGCAGCCGGACAACGTGGTGCAGGCCTGGATCGACCCTTACAGCGGCCAGGGTTCCGACGGCAGCTGTCCGGGAGCGGTGCAGATGCCGTATATTCGTGGCAGTGAACCGCCCGCAGGCGCCGCTTGTGGCGGCGAGCAGAACCCGGCCGAAGAGGTGATGGACTGGGTCAAGGGCTGGATGAATTGAGCGCGAGCTTCTGAAGAGGGTGTGAAGTGAACAAGTGGTGGATTCCTGCCGTGGCGGCAGTGACCGTTCTGCACGGCTGTACCAGCGTCCCGCGTGGCAATATTCCGGTGGTCGATTCGAGCACCCGGGTCTCCAACAGCGAGCGCGTCTCGGCCAACCGCACGTCGGCTTATCCGACCAGCGGCGGCAGCAGCCAGGCCCAGTCATTGCCGGAAGACTCCGGCGTCACCGTGATGATCCCGCAAGGGACAGGCGGGGCGCCGATCCAGTCGTTCCCGGCAGGCACGGGCCCCGCACCGATCAGCACCGGTCCGATCACCCCGGGCCCGGTCAGCAGTGGGCCGATCACGACCAACCCCAACCCGATTGCCGACGAACCGTTCGACATCGCCTCGATGAGCAACCCGGCGCCGGTGACCAGCGCCCCGACCGGTATTCCGCGTGGCAACGCGTCCAGTGGTGGCTTGTCGGCCGACGAGCAGCTCGACGGCCCGGTGCTGGCCTTGCTCACCACTGCCCAGCAGCAGCAGGGCAGCGGCGACTTCAACGGCGCCGCGTCGAGCCTGGAGCGTGCCCAGCGCATTGCCCCGCGTGAGCCGCAGGTGTTGTTCCGCCTGGCCCAGGTGCGTCTGTCCCAGGGCGATGCCGCGCAGTCCGAGCAACTGGCGCGCCGTGCCCTGACCTACGCCAACGGTCGCCCAGACCTGCAGGCCCAGCTGTGGAACACCATCGCCCAGGCCCGTGAAAAACAGGGTGACAGCGCAGGTGCCGCCCTGGCGCGGCAGAAGGCGCGGGTCAACCTGTGATGGAGCAGCGCATTCTCGATATTGCCGACCAGCTGCTGTTGATCGAGCAGGAGCTCAAGGTCCAGGGCTGGTGGAGCGACGCCACCCCCAGTGCCGAGGCGTTGGCCAGCGTGGAACCGTTCGCGGTGGACCGCATGGCCTTCGAACAGTGGTTGCAGTGGATATTCCTGCCGCGCATGAAGCTGATCCTCGAGCACGGGCACCCGTTGCCCAACGCCTCGGGCATTCTGGTGATGGCCGAGACGGTGTTCGTCGACCGCCCGGAACAAAGCCGCGAGCTACGGCGTTTGCTCGCAACTTTCGACCAATTGATCGCGCCTTCCGCCTGATTTCTACCGTTTTTCCTTCAAGGGCCGCAGATTGTGGCCCTTTTTTATGGAAATCTTATTTTTCCTGCTGCTGCTCGCGCCATTAGTGGTGGTGAGAATTCATCTTGATGAAAAATTGGCAATAATTTCTCTTGACTTGTGAGCGCCGAATCACAAGAATCCAGATTCCGCTGTAGAGGGACTGCCAGAAGCAGACCCGCTAAGCAGATCATGAGGCGCACACCCGCGCCGACTTGTAACACCCCGCAACGCGTTACCTCGCGCTGGGTGGGAAGGCCCGCAACACACCAGGGTATTCCCAATACTTGCTCAGTCAGTGCTGACGTTCGCTCATGCTCTGCTTGGCAGTAAACCTAATAAGACCCGCTCAGTGAGGGCGGTATTCTGGCGTTTTAGAGGTGAACAACGTGGAGCTCTTATCCGGCGCTGAAATGGTCGTCCGCTTTTTGCGCGACGAAGGCGTTAAGCACATCTACGGGTACCCTGGCGGTGCTCTCCTTCATGTTTACGATGCCTTGTTCAAGGAACCGGAAGTCCAGCACATCCTGGTTCGTCACGAGCAGGCTGCCACCCATATGGCGGACGGTTACGCCCGTGCCACCGGCAAGGCCGGTGTGGTACTGGTGACTTCCGGCCCAGGCGCGACCAATGCCATCACCGGCATTGCCACCGCCTACATGGATTCCATCCCGATGGTCATCCTGTCTGGCCAGGTGCCCAGCACCATGGTCGGCACCGATGCGTTCCAGGAAACCGACATGATCGGTATCTCCCGGCCGATCGTGAAGCACAGCTTCATGGTCAAGCACGCCTCGGAAATCCCCGAAGTCCTGAAAAAAGCCTTCTATCTGGCGCAGTCCGGCCGTCCCGGTCCGGTCGTGGTCGACATTCCAAAAGATATGACCAACCCGGCCGAGAAGTTCGAGTACATCTACCCGAAAAAGGTCAAGCTGCGTTCCTATAGCCCGGCCCTGCGCGGCCACTCCGGGCAGATCCGCAAGGCAGCCGAAATGCTCCTCGCGGCCAAGCGCCCGGTGGTCTACTCCGGCGGCGGCGTCATTCTCGGCGGCGGCTCCGAAGCCCTGACCGAAATCGCCAAGTCGTTGAACCTGCCGGTCACCAACACCCTCATGGGCCTTGGTGGCTACCCGGGCACCGACCGCCAGTTCCTCGGCATGCTCGGCATGCACGGCAGCTACACCGCCAACCTGGCCATGCACAACGCCGACGTGATCTTCGCTGTCGGTGTGCGTTTCGACGACCGCGTGGTCAACGGCCCGGCCAAGTTCTGCCCGAATGCCAAGATCATCCACATCGACATCGACCCTGCGTCGATCTCGAAAATGATCAAGGCCGACGTACCGATCGTCGGTCCGGTCGAGAGCGTATTGAGCGAAATGCTCGGCATCCTCAAGGAAATCGGCGAGCAGCCCGACAAGGCGGCGCTCGACGCCTGGTGGAAGCAGATCGACGAATGGCGTGGCGACGGTGAGCTGTTCCCCTACGACAAGGGCGACGGCAACATCATCAAGCCGCAACAGGTCATCGAGACCCTGTGCGAAGTGACCAAGGGCGATGCCTTCGTCACCTCCGACGTGGGCCAGCACCAGATGTTCGCGGCGCAGTACTACCGCTTCAACAAACCCAACCGCTGGATCAACTCCGGTGGCCTGGGCACCATGGGCTTCGGTTTCCCGGCGGCCATGGGCATCAAGCTCAACTTCCCCGATCAGGACGTGGCTTGCGTCACCGGTGAAGGCAGCATCCAGATGAACATCCAGGAGCTGTCCACCTGCATGCAGTACGGCCTGCCGGTGAAGATCGTCAACCTGAACAACGGTGTGCTGGGCATGGTTCGCCAATGGCAGGACATGTCCTACAACGGTCGCCACTCGCACTCCTATGTCGAGTCGCTGCCGGACTTCGTCAAGCTGGCCGAGGCCTATGGCCATGTGGGCATTCGCATCACCAGCCTGAAAGACCTCAAGCCGAAACTGGAAGAGGCTTTCGCGATGAAGGACCGCCTGGTGTTCATTGACATCGCGGTCGACCGGACCGAGCACGTCTATCCGATGCAGATCAAGGACGGCTCGATGCGTGACATGTGGCTGAGCAAGACGGAGCGTACCTGACATGCGGCACATCATCTCCCTGCTGCTGGAAAACGAACCCGGTGCCTTGTCTCGCGTGGTCGGCCTGTTCTCCCAGCGCAACTACAACATTGAAAGCCTGACCGTGGCTCCGACCGAAGACCCGACCCTGTCGCGTCTGACGCTGACCACCGTTGGCCATGACGAAGTGATCGAACAGATCACCAAGAACCTCAACAAGCTGGTCGAAGTGGTCAAGCTTGTCGACCTGTCGGAAAGCGCCCACATCGAGCGCGAACTGATGCTGGTCAAGGTCAAGGCCACCGGTGCCCAGCGCGCCGAGATCAAGCGCACCACGGATATCTTCCGTGGCCAGATCGTCGACGTGACCGCCAGCGTGTACACCGTGCAACTGAGCGGCACCAGCGACAAACTGGACAGCTTCATCCAGGCCATCGGCACCGCATCGATTCTCGAAACCGTGCGCAGTGGCGTCACCGGCATTGCCCGTGGCGACAAAGTGCTCAGCATCTAACTTCAAAAATAGCGATGGCTCCACAGGGGCCGAGATATAACCAGGGGTATTTTCATGAAAGTTTTCTACGACAAAGACTGCGACCTCTCCATCATCCAGGGCAAGAAAGTCGCCATCATCGGCTACGGCTCCCAGGGTCACGCCCAGGCGTGCAACCTGAAGGACTCCGGTGTGGACGTTACCGTCGGTCTGCGTAAAGGCTCGGCGACCGTTGCCAAGGCAGAAGCCCACGGCCTGAAAGTAGCCGACGTGGCCACCGCCGTCGCTGCCGCCGACCTGGTCATGATCCTGACCCCGGACGAATTCCAAGGCCAGCTGTACAAGAACGAGATCGAGCCGAACATCAAGAAAGGCGCCACCCTGGCCTTCTCCCACGGTTTCTCGATCCACTACAACCAGGTCGTTCCGCGTGCCGACCTCGACGTGATCATGATCGCGCCGAAGGCCCCGGGCCACACCGTGCGCTCCGAGTTCGTCAAAGGTGGCGGCATCCCTGACCTGATCGCCATCTACCAGGACGCCTCGGGCAACGCCAAGAACGTCGCCCTGTCCTACGCCGCTGGCGTTGGCGGTGGCCGTACCGGCATCATCGAAACCACCTTCAAGGACGAGACCGAAACCGACCTGTTCGGTGAGCAGGCCGTTCTGTGCGGCGGTACTGTCGAGCTGGTCAAGGCCGGTTTCGAAACCCTGGTCGAAGCGGGCTACGCCCCGGAAATGGCCTACTTCGAGTGCCTGCACGAGCTGAAGCTGATCGTTGACCTCATGTACGAAGGCGGTATCGCCAACATGAACTACTCGATCTCCAACAACGCCGAGTACGGTGAGTACGTCACCGGCCCTGAAGTCATCAACGAAGAATCCCGCAAGGCCATGCGCAACGCTCTGAAGCGCATCCAGGACGGCGAGTACGCGAAGATGTTCATCAGCGAAGGCGCCACCAACTATCCTTCGATGACCGCCAAGCGTCGCAACAACGCCGCCCACGGTATCGAGATCATCGGCGAGCAGCTGCGTTCGATGATGCCGTGGATCTCGGCCAACAAGATCGTCGACAAGACCAAGAACTGAGTCTTGCGTCGATAATGAAAAACGCGGCTTCGGCCGCGTTTTTTCGTTTGCGCGGTCAGCTTCTGGTATAAAGCGACCAGTGGCTCGCTGTCAGAACCGTTTTGCAGAGCCCATGTCGAACATATTCCACCCTGTTGCAAGGTACTTTTCATGAGCGAACGTCCCGAAGAGCCGAACAAGCCCTCCGACGCCGAAAGCCTGCTACCTGTCGATGAGCACGTTGAAGAAGGCCACGACGCCGAAGGGCGCAAGGTGCGTCACCGCGGTATCTATCTGCTGCCCAACCTGTTCACCACCGCGAACCTGTTCGCCGGCTTCTATTCCATCATCAGCTCGATGAGCGCGCAGAGCGCCCTGAGCGCGGGTGATCCACGCGAGGCGAGCAAGTACTTCGCCTTCGCCGCCATCGCCATCTTCGTCGCCATGGTCCTCGACGGCCTCGACGGCCGCGTGGCGCGCATGACCAATACGCAAAGCGCCTTCGGTGCCGAGTACGACTCGCTGTCGGACATGGTCGCCTTCGGCGTGGCCCCGGCGCTGCTGGCGTTCGGCTGGGCCCTGGGCGACATGGGCAAGGTCGGCTGGATGGTCGCCTTCATCTATGTGGCCGGCGCGGCCCTGCGCCTGGCGCGCTTCAACACCCAGGTCGGCACCGCCGACAAGCGCTACTTCATCGGCCTGGCCAGCCCGGCGGCGGCCGGCGTGGTGGCCGGTACCGTCTGGGCGTTCAGCGACTACGGCATCCAGGGTTCCAAGCTGTCGTTCCTGGTGGCTTTGCTGGTGGCTGCCGCCGGCATGCTGATGGTCAGCAACATCAAGTACAACAGCTTCAAGGAGCTCGACCTCAAGGGCCGCGTACCCTTTGTCGCGATCCTCGCCGTGGTGCTGGTGTTCGCCGTGGTGTTCAGCGATCCGCCGCGCATCCTGCTGCTGATCTTCCTCGCCTATGCTGCATCGGGGCCGATCCAGTTTCTGTTGCGGGCGCGCCGTCGCAAATCCTGACAAGGATTTAATCGCGGAATAACCTGCCGGCTCCATAGTCTTACGTGTACATCAGTGACCCGTACTGTGGAGCCGCCATGCTCATCAAGCTTCCCCGATCCAGCGACTGCAAGTCGTCCGAGATCACCCCCGAAAGTTTCTACCTCTCCCGTCGCAAGCTGCTGGGCGCCAGCCTTGCAGGTGCAGCCCTGGGCGCCTTGCCCCGATTGGGCGCCGCGGCGGAGGTTTCCCGCTATGCCGATGTCGAGGCGGGCAGCGCCCCAAGCTGGTTCACCGACAAGCTCGGCGCCACGCGCTGGCAGGCGGTCACCGTCAGCGGCGAGGCGATCACGCCGTTCAAGGACGCGACCCACTACAACAACTTCTATGAGTTCGGGCCCGACAAGGGCGACCCGGCGGCCAATGCCGGCAGCCTGAAGACCGAGCCGTGGAGCCTGGTGGTCGATGGCGAAGTGGCCAAGCCCGGGCGTTATGCGCTGGAGGATTTCGTCAAGCCTTACCAGCTTGAGGAGCGCGTCTATCGCCTGCGCTGCGTGGAGGCCTGGTCGATGGTGATTCCCTGGCTGGGCTTCCCGTTGGCCGAGGTGCTCAAGCAGGTCGAGCCAACCTCCAAGGCGCGCTATATCCGTTTCGAAACCCTGGAAGACTCCAAGAGCATGCCTGGGCAGCGCTCCGGCTTCGCCCTGATCGACTGGCCGTATGTGGAGGGCTTGCGACTGGACGAGGCGATGAACCCGCTGGCGATTCTGGCGGTTGGCATGTATGGCCGTGAGCTGCCCAACCAGAACGGCGCGCCGCTGCGCCTGGTGGTGCCATGGAAGTACGGCTTCAAGAGCATCAAGTCGATCGTGCGCATCAGCCTGGTGGCCGAGCAGCCTGCGACTACCTGGCAGGGTTTGGCGCCGGACGAGTACGGCTTCTATGCCAACGTCAACCCGACGGTCGACCACCCGCGCTGGACCCAGGCCCGCGAGCGGCGCCTGCCCAGCGGGCTGTTCAGCCCCAATGTGCGCGATACGCTGATGTTCAACGGCTATGCCGATGAAGTGGCGTCGCTGTATACCGGCCTCGATCTGCGGAAGAACTATTGATGCGCTATCCGTGGCTGCGCCTGGCGATCTTCGTGATCGGGTGCCTGTTTCCCGTGTGGTGGTTGTATGAGGCAGCCATGGGTTTGCTCGGCCCGGATCCGGGAAAGATCATGGTCGATCGCCTTGGCCTGGGTGCACTGGTGTTCCTGTTGATCACCCTGAGCATGACACCGCTGCAGCGGTTGACGGGGTGGTCGGGGTGGATCGTGGTACGGCGCCAGCTGGGGCTGTGGTGCTTTGCTTATATAGTGCTGCACCTGACGGCGTACCTGGTGTTCATCCTGGGGCTGGACTGGGGGCAGTTTGGCGTCGAGCTGCGCAAGCGGCCTTACATCATTGTCGGTGCATTGGGTTTTCTTGGCTTGCTGGCGCTGGCGGTCACGTCCAACCGGTATAGCCAGCGGCGCCTTGGGGCGCGGTGGAAGAAGCTGCACCGGCTGGTTTATGTGATTCTCGGGCTTGGGCTGCTGCACTTCCTGTGGATAGTACGCTCGGACCTGAAGGAGTGGGCGGTGTATGCCGCTATCGGGGTCTTTCTCCTGGTGCTGCGTATACCCCCGGTGTGGCGGCGTGTTCCACGGCTGGTGGGGGTTCGCCGATAGAGATTCGCCGCCTATGAGATCGAGCGCCGCCCGCGCGGCGCATCGCGGATGAATCCGCTCCTACATTTATTGCAACGTACCGAACCTGTCAGGCCATGGTTGCCAGCCTTGGCGCAGGGCGCAAGCCAGGTGGGGCGCCGGCAATGCCCACCGAAAAACCGCGTCGTGCAAACAAGGCTAACTACCATGACCTATCAGGCATGGCCACGTTGCAACAGATGTAGGAGCGGATTCATCCGCGATGCGCCGCGCGGGCGGCGCTCGATCTTATAGGCGCTGCAAGGCTTTCGGCGAACACCTGGTAGCCCTGACGCGGTCCTTTTCATATTCCTGAAATAAAAGGTTGACGGGCTTTCAGATCCCCTTATAATGCGCCCCACTTCCAGCGACATCGGAACGAAAAACTCCTTGAATATCAAAGAGTTGATTGTTTGGAAAGGTTCCGGAAGTGCTTCGGTCGTCAGATCGGTAGCGGTGAAAAAGGCAGTTGACAGCAGGTTGTAACGCTGTATGATTCGCCTCCCGCTACGAGAGGTCGCAGCGAGTCAAGTGTTTGAAGTTGAACGGGTTTCTCGCAAAATACTTCAAAATAAACGCTTGACACGAAATGAGGAAAGCGTAGAATGCGCGCCTCGGTTGAGACGAAAAGCGCTTAGCCAACCGCTCTTTAACAAATTGAATCAAGCAATTCGTGTGGGTGCTTGTGAGTATGGACTGATAGTCGCCAAGATTATCAGCATCACAAGTGGCCATGCGAGAAATCACATAGTCATTTGAGATTGCTGAGCCAAGTTTAGGGTTTCTTA
>NZ_JBSSEW010000010.1:0-234672 GCF_054062095.1 Pseudomonas sp. TE6288 | reverse complement strand
AAGAACGCCGGTTTGTAGATGTGTTTGCTCGCACGAACATCATCCATCAAACCGGCGTTCTTGTTTCTGTCTTTCCCGGGATTCCGTGAAGAACCAATTTTTTGCCCAGATTGTTAACCAACAGATACGCGTTAACCAATAAGAACCGAGATAGAGCCATGAACGATTTCAAACGCCTGCCCGCCGACTTCTGCGCCAACCCCGAGGAGGCCTTCACCCTCCCGGCCAAGTTCTACACCCAGGCCGCCGTCTTCGAACACGAGAAGGAAGCGATCTTCGCCCGCAGTTGGATCTGCGTCGGCCACCGCAGCGAAGTCGCCGAAAAGAACGCCTACATCACCCGTCAGGTGATCGGCGAGAGCATCATCGTCGTGCGTGGCCGCGACGACGTGCTGCGGGCCTTCTACAACGTCTGCCCGCACCGTGGCCATCAACTGCTCGAAGGCAGCGGCAAGGCCAAGAATGTGATCACCTGCCCGTATCACGCCTGGACCTTCAAGCTCGACGGCGAGCTGGCCCATGCGCGCAACTGCGAGAACGTGGCCAACTTCGACAAAGGCAATTCCACCCTGGTGCAGCTGCGCGTGGAGGAATACGCCGGTTTCATCTTCATCAACATGGACAACGACGCAGGCTCCGTCGAAGACCAGCTGCCGGGCATGCAGAAGCGCATGCGCGAAGCCTGCGCGGTGATCGACGACCTGCACCTGGCCGCGCGCTTCGTCAGCGACACTCCGGCCAACTGGAAATCCATCGTCGACAACTACCTGGAGTGCTACCACTGCGCCCCGGCCCACCCTGGCTTCTCCGATTCGGTGGACGTCGGCCAGTACAGCCACAGCCTGCACGGCAACTGGACCCTGCAATATGGCCTGGCCAAACCGTCGGAGCAGTCATTCACCTTCGACGAGTCGGTGAAAGACCCGTCCTTCGCCGGCTTCTGGGCCTGGCCGTGCACCATGTTCAACGTACCGCCAGGGGCCAACTTCATGACCGTGATCTACGAGTTCCCGGTCGATGCCGAGACCACCCTGCAGCACTACGACATCTACTTCCTCAACAAGGAGCTCAGCGAAGAGCAGCACAAGCTGATCGACTGGTACCGCGAAGTGTTCCGCCCCGAGGACCTGCGCCTGGTCGAGAGCGTGCAGAAAGGCCTGAAGTCCCGCGGCTACCGTGGCCAGGGCCGGATCATGGTCGACGCCCAGCGCAGCGGCGTCAGCGAGCACGGCATCGCCCACTTCCACAACCTGATCGCGGTCGCCCACCTGGACGACTGAACACACGCCAGCTCCCCGCCCCGCGCCAGGGCCTGGCGCGGGGCTTTGTTGTCGAGGTACGCCATGGCCAAGCAATACGAGATGTTCAAGGTGCGCGTGACCGGTGTGGAACAGGCCACGCCGCAGATCAAGCGCTTCACCCTGGCCCGCGCCGACGGCGCCGCCCTGCCCGCCTTCAGCGGCGGCAGCCACGTGATCGTGCAGATGCAGTCGCCCTGCGGCAGCCAGTTCAGCAATGCCTACTCGCTGATGAGCGACCCGCGTCAATTGCACAGCTACCAGATCGGCGTGCGGCTCGAGGAGCAGTCCAAGGGCGGATCGGCGTTCATGCACAACCAGGTAGCGGTGGGCAGCGAGCTGACCATCTCCACCCCCATCAACCTGTTCGCCCTGGACGCCGATGCCGGGCGCCATGTGCTGATCGCCGGCGGCATCGGCATTACCCCGTTCCTGGCGCAGTTGCACGAGCTGGAAGGGGGCGCCACCCCCTACGAGCTGCACTACGCCTTCCGCGCCCCGGAACACGGCGCCTTCCAGGGCGACCTGGAACAAGGCCCGCATGCCGGCAACACGCGGTTCTACATCGACAGCCTGGACCGCAAGCTCGACCTCGCCGCGCTGTGCGCGGGCCTGGCCGATGACGCCCACCTCTATGTGTGCGGGCCCAAACCGCTGATCGACGCGGTGATCGCCACCGCCGCCGCCGCTGGCATCGCCGAATCGCGGGTGCACTGGGAACAGTTCGCCGCCGCCGCGCCGGCCACAGGTGCGGCCTTCACCGTGGTGCTGGCCCGTTCAGGCACCGAGCTGGCAGTCGAGGCAGGCATGACCATCCTGCAGGCCATCGAGATGTCCAAGGCCGCGAAGGTCGAGTGCCTGTGCCGCGAAGGCGTGTGTGGCACCTGCGAGACGGCGATCCTCGAAGGCGAGGCCGAGCATTTCGACCAATACCTCAGCGACGAGGAAAAGGCCGCGCAGCAGAGCATGATGCTGTGCGTGTCGCGGGCGCGCTCGGCGCGGTTGGTGCTGGATCTCTGAAGTCAGATCGCGTCCCAACGGGGCGAACGATGCCATCGCGGCGCAGGCCCGCTCCAGGAATAGCGCATGAGCTGGAGCGAGCGTGCCGCGATGGCGTCAGGCGCCTCGATGTAAATGCAGGCCAGTGGATTGAAAAATTGTTATGAGATAACATTTTACTTCCACTGTTTGCGACTTTTTTCAATGGCCAGCCCCCAACTCCCCCAACGCCTGCAAAGCATCGACGCCCTGCGTGGCCTGGTGATCCTGTTCATGCTGCTGGATCACGTGCGCGAAACGTTCTTCCTGCACCGCCAGGTCAGCGACCCGATGACCATCGACGCCACCGAACCCAGCCTGTTCGCCAGCCGCACCCTGGCGCACCTCTGCGCGCCGGTGTTCGTGCTGCTTACCGGGCTATCGGCCTGGTTGTATGGCGAAAAGCACCAGGGCCGTGGCGATGTCTCGGTGTTCCTGTTCAAGCGCGGTCTGTTCCTGGTGGTGCTGGAATTCACCCTGGTCAACTTCGCCTGGACCTTCCAGTTGCCTCCGAGCGTGATCTACCTGCAGGTGATCTGGGCCATCGGCCTGAGCATGCTCGCCCTGTCACTGCTGGTGTGGCTGCCGCGCCCGGCGCTGCTCGCCCTCGGCGCGCTGATCGTCGCCGGTCACAACCTGCTCGATGGCCTGCACTTCGGGCCGAAATCGGCGCTGCATGTGCCATGGGCGATCCTGCATGAGCGCAGTTGGCTGGAGGTAGGCGAACATCTGCGCCTGCGCACGTCCTACCCGCTGTTGCCGTGGATCGGCGTGATCGCCCTGGGTTATGGGCTCGGGCCGTGGTTTGCCCGGGGCAGCGACGCCGGCAAGCGCCAGCAGCGTCTGCTATGGGCCGGCGCGGGCCTGCTGCTTGGGTTCGTCGCGCTGCGCCTGCTCAATGGCTACGGCGAAGCCCCCTGGAGCCTCTACGCCCGCGTCGGGCAGACGCTGATGAGCTTCTTCAATATCACCAAATACCCACCGTCGCTGCTGTTCCTGGCCCTGACCCTTGGCGTCGGCCTGCTCCTGCTGCGCGGCTTCGAGCGTGCCGGCGACGCCCGCTGGATCGGCCCGCTTGCGGTGTTTGGCGCAGCGCCGATGTTCTTCTACCTGCTGCACCTGTATGCGCTCAAGCTGCTGTACGTGGCCTGCGTGGCACTGTTTGGCCTGAACCAGGGCCGCTATTTCGGTTTCGATGGCATCGGGGCGGTATGGCTGACCGCCGTGCTGCTGCCACTTGTCCTGTACCTGCCGGTGCGCTGGTTCGCCCGGCTGAAAGCGCGACGGCGCGATATCGCCTGGCTCAAGTACCTGTAAAAGCGTTTTCACCCGACAGCCCGATGGTCTACCATGCCGCCCGCCGGTTTCCACACGGAATCAAAAGGGAATCCCGGGCTCGCCACTGGCGATCCAAAGGGAACTGCCCCCGCAACTGTAGGTGCCGAGCCTGCGCCATCGATGCCACTGGGTCTGCCGACCCGGGAAGGCTGGCGCCGGCCTGGACGCACCAGTCAGGAGACCTGCCGGCACGCATTCACCAACCGGCGGGGTGTCCGGGATGGTCATCCGCCCTGGCCGCGTGCTTGCGCAGGCTGCCGGGCGATGCCTGTCCGTGGGCCATTCCGTGCACCACCCAGGAGATCGCCCCACCATGCCGCACCGCCTCGCCGCCCTCCTCGCCGGCCTGTCCCTGTCGGGCCTGGCCCACGCCAGCGCCACCCAGTACCCGCTGACCGTCGACAACTGCGGCATGCCGCAGACCTTCACCCAGGCCCCGCAACGGGCGGTGACCGTCGGCCAGGCCGGCACCGAGCTGCTCTATGCCCTGGGCCTCGGTGAGCGGCTGGCGGGCACCTCGCTGTGGTTCAACAACGTGCTGCCGGAATTCAAGACGCAGAACGACAAGGTCCCGCGTCTGGCCGACAACGAACCGAGCTTCGAGGCGGTGGTCGGCAAACGTCCGCAACTGGTGACGGCGCAGTTCGAGTGGATGATCGGCGCCCAGGGCGCGGTCGGCACCCGCGAGCAGTTCCAGGAGCTGGGCATCCCCACCTACCTGCTGCCCTCGGACTGCGAGGGCAAGGACAACCTGGTGGGCGCCGACGGCACCCGCCTGCAGCCGTTCAAGGTGCAGAGCATCTACAAGAGCGTCAGCCAGCTGGCCGAGATCTTCGACGTGCAGGAACGTGGCGCGCGCCTGAATGCCGAGCTCCAGGGCCAGCTGGAACAGGCCAGGCAGCGCCTGGCCGGCCAGGACCTGGCGCACACCAGCGCGCTGTTCTGGTTTTCCAGCGCCGACCTCAAGACCGACCCCTATGTCGCCGGCCGCCAGGGCGTGGCCGACTACATGCTGCAGACCCTCGGCGTGCGCAACGTGGTCGAATCCAGCGAAGAATGGCCTACCGTGGGCTGGGAGACCCTGGCCAGGGCCAACCCCACCTGGCTGATCGTCGCGCGCATGGACCGCCGTCGCTACCCGGCCGACGATTACCAGAAAAAACTCGACTTCCTGCGCAGCGACCCGGTCACGCGCAATATGGACGCGGTCAAGCACGGCCGCATCATCGTCCTCGATGCCGACGCCATGCAGGCCGGCATACGCCTGTTCCGCGGCCTGGACGTGCTGTCCAGCGCCTTCGCCAGCGGTAAAGCACCCCAGCCATGAGCCGCCTGCTGCCCATCAGCCTCTTTGCCTTGCTCGCCCTGTGCCTGGCCATGCTTGCCGGGATTGCCATCGGCGAGACCCGAGTCGGCGCCGAGGCGATCTGGCAGGTGCTGGCCAACCAGCTGTGGCAGGCCGGCCATGCCGTCGACCCGATCGACGCCGGCATCGTCTGGAACTACCGCCTGCCGCGCACCCTGGTCGCCGCCGCTTGTGGCGCGGGCCTGGCGACCTGCGGGGTGATCCTCCAGGCGCTGCTGCGCAACCCGCTGGCCGAACCGTACCTGCTGGGCCTGTCGGCAGGTGCCTCGACCGGTGCGGTGGCGGTGGGGTTGTTCGGCCTGGGCGGCGCGGTGCTGTCGCTGTCGGCAGGCGCCTTCATCGGCGCGCTGGCGGCGTTCGCCCTGGTGCTGCTGCTGTCGCACGCCAGTGGCAGCCGCCATGACAACGCCCAGGTGATCCTCGCCGGCATCGCCGGCTCGCAGCTGTTCAACGCGCTCACCGCCTTTCTCATCACCAAGTCGGCCACCGCCGAGCAGGCCCGCGGCATCCTGTTCTGGCTGTTGGGCAACCTCAGCGGCGTGCGCTGGCCGTCGGTGTGGCTGGCGGTGCCGGTCGCTCTGTTCGGCCTCGCGATATGCCTGTGGCAACGCCGGGCACTGGACGCCTTTACCTTCGGTGCCGACTCGGCGGCCTCGCTGGGCGTACCGGTGCGCCGTACACAGCTGCTGCTGATCAGCTGCGCGGCGCTGGTCACCGCGGTGATGGTGTCCATCGTCGGCGCCATCGGCTTCGTCGGCCTGGTCATCCCCCACGCCTTGCGCCTGCTGCTCGGCCCCGGGCATAGCCGCCTGCTGCCGGCCAGTGCCCTGGGCGGTGCGCTGTTCCTGATTATCGCCGACATCCTCTCGCGCACCCTGATCGCCGGCCAAGTGATCCCGGTGGGCGTGGTCACGGCCTTGATCGGCGCACCGGTGTTCGCGCTGATCCTGATCAGCCGCCGGGGGCGCCCATGAGCGTGATGACCACCATCGCCGACGCGCCGCTCACCTGCCAAGGGCTCAGCCTGCGCCTGGGCGGACGCGACGTGCTGCAGGGTGTCGACCTGAGCGTGATGCCCGGCGAAACCCTCGGCGTGGTCGGCCCCAACGGCTCGGGCAAGTCCACCCTGCTCAAGCTGCTCGCCGGCCTGCGCACGCCCAGCAGTGGCAACGTGCGCCTGCTCGGCGAAGCGCTGGAGCGCATGCCGCGCCGGCATATCGCCCAACGCCTGGCCCTGGTCGAGCAACAGGCCGACACCCTGGACGCCATCAGCGTGTACGACGCCGTCGCCCTGGGCCGAACGCCCTGGCTCTCGGCCCTGGCACCGTTCGGCAACGATGACCGCGCCATCGTCGAACAGGCGCTGGCCGACGCCGACGCCAGCCACCTGCGCCGACGGCTATGGGGCGAACTGTCTGGCGGCGAACGCCAGCGCGTGCACATCGCCCGGGCGCTGGCGCAACGGCCGCAGGTGCTGTTGCTGGACGAGCCGACCAACCATCTCGATATCCAGCACCAGCTCGGCTTGCTACGCCAGGTGCAGGCGCTGCCGGTGACGACGCTGGTGGCGCTGCATGATCTCAACCAGGCACTGACTTGCGATCGGCTGGCCGTGCTCGATCAAGGGCGGTTGGTTGCGCTAGGCAAGCCGGAGGCGGTGTTGACGCCGGAGCGGTTGTTGGGGACGTTTGGGGTGCGGGGGCACTACCTGGTCGATCCGTATGATGGGGCGCGGGTGCTGCGGTTTCGTGCCTGAGTCGGCATGGAAAGCGCCGCTCACGCGGCGCATCGCCGGCAAGCCGGCTCCCACACCGACCGCGCCAGCCTGAGGCCATGCGCCATCCCGTGGGAGTCGACTTGGTGGCGATCAGGCCGATTGGTTTACCTGCGGCAGCTTCCAGGCCTTCATCTCCTGCGGCGTCAGGCTGGCCAGTACCTGCATGAAGGTTTCGGTCAGCTCGCTGCTGACATTACCGTGGGCGCGGTAGTTGCTCAGCAGGTAGCGCTTTACCGTATTCGGCCAGTTGTTCGCCAGGTGAGCGGCCTTGATGATGCCCTTGGCGTCCTGATAGTTGGCGGCGGGCTTGACCTGGGTCAGCCGGCGCTCGAAGTGGCCGAAGCTCCAGTCGTCCTCGCGAGCCTCGAATTCGTCCAGCAGTTTCACCTTGTACAACGCAAGCTCGGGCATGCGTGATCTCCTTGTGATGGGGTGGAAGGAGACGGTAGGTGAATACGTCGGGAATGGAAATGAACACGGTGTTGAGCATGGCGGGTGTCGGTTGGGACGGCCTGTCAGACGCCAGCTGCAGGGGCTGGTAGCAAGGGCTACCGCGCGGATAACGCAACCGGACGCTCGCCCAGTTTCTGCGCCAACCTCAACAGGTAGCCATCGGGGTCCTGGACCAGGAACTGGCGCAACCCCACTTCGACGGCATCTGCGCGATACCAGACTTCCTCGCATGCCTGGAACAACGGCCAGCGATGGCGCTCCAGCCGTTCGAGCAGCGGCGCGACAGCGGGGACATCGATCTGCAGGTTGATCCCCCGCCCAAAGGGTTTTTCCAGCGGCCCGGTGAGCCAGTGATCATCGGCATCGAGCTGCTCGAGCATCACCTGCGCGCCGTGCAGGTCGAGGTAGGCGAAACGCTGCTCCGGGCGTTGATAGGCAATCTCGAAGCCCAGCAACGACACCCAAAAATCCAGGCTGCTGTCGAGGTCGCTGACGATCAGTTCGGGCACCATCCTGTTGCGCTGTAGCATGCGGGTCGTCCTTGAGGGGTATGGGCAAGCGGACGACATGATAACGCTTACCCCAACTTCCACCAGCGTGGCCGGCAAGCACGAAACGAATGCGATGTGGGCCGCAGGGCCTGGGCGCCCTTGCCATCGAAGCAGCCCAGCAGCCCAGCAGCAAGGCGACCGTGGGGGTGCGCATGGAGCGCCGTAAAAGTGTTACGCCGCATGGCATCCTGGCCTGCGCGCCCGCGCCACTGCTAAAGTGCGCGCCGCGGCCCTCCCGGCCCCAGCAATGATGGAAACCTGCCGATGGAAAGAATGATCCAGTTCGTGGCGGTGGTGGTGGTCTGCACCAGCATCGGCATCGCCTGCGAGCACTACGAAGTGAACCGCTACCTGAAATGGCTGCTGATGGCCCTGCCGGCGATTGTCTGGGTGCGCCTGCGCAATCCGTTGCAACGCTGAATTTGCGCATGGGTTTGCAGTAAACTCGCAGGCCTTAACGTGCCCAAGGCTGCCCCATGTCCCGCCTGACCCGACTGCTGTTGCCCGTGCTCCTGCTCGGCGCCCTCGCCGCCTGCGACCAGAAGCCCAGCCGCGAGGAACAGATCCTCGCCAACCTGCCCTTGCAGGAAGCCTACGACCACAACATCGAACGCATGGCCGGGCTGCTGGCCATGAACCACGCGCAGGTGCCCCAGGACAAGATCAAGCAGGTGCTGCGCAAGCACCTCACCGTCGAGGATCAGCGCCAGGACCTGTTCAAGTTGTACAGCGAGGAGCACTTCGACGACGCCGAATTCGCCAGCATCGTCCAGGCCACCCGCGACCCGGCCAAAGCCAAGGAACTGGGCCAGAGCGACGAGGGCAAGCGCCTGAGCGAGAAGCTCACCCGGCTGATGCGCGAGAGCGCCAGCGACCCCCAGGTCCAGGCCCTGGCTCAGGCGCGCATGCAGCAGGTCGAGGATGACCTGCGAGCACTGGAACAGGACGCGCCCTGACCCTGTAGGGCACAGGAATCAATCACGGCAAAGTCCGTGATAGCTGTGAGAAGCCGGAGCGCCCTGCGTAATCCAACCCTGCAATTGCCCGCCTGCATGGTTCACCTTGCGCCTAGCGCGTAAGGTGAGGCACCTGCTGCATCCCATGAGGCCAAGGATTGCGATACATGCCCCCCCACGCTCGGCGCCCCGACCTGCGCACTCTCATCCTCGCGCTCTGCGCCATCACCGCGCTGGTGATGCTGCTGGCCAGTTACTTCGCCAGCTACCGTGTGCAACGCCAACTGCTGATCGACAGTGCCCTGGAAGCCAACCGGGCCTACGCCGCCAAAGTGGCCGCCGTGACCGAGAACACCCTGGGCAACGCCCTGCAGCAACTGGCCTACAGCGCCAGCCAATGTGCCCGGCACCCCGATGACGTTAACCTGGTACAGGCTGAAATCGACCGCCTGCAACAGCAAAGCAACCTGTTCAACTCAACCTTGCGGGTCAGCGCCCAAGGTGTGGTGCGCACGCTTGCGCCAGCGCCACTGCAACACCTGGCCGGTACCCAGGCCAGCTCGGCCGCGTCCCGGGAAGCCTTGCGCGAGCGCCGTACGCTGGTTTCCACGCCCTTCCTGTCGGCGGCCGGCAACCTGTTGGTGATCATGTCGCAGCCGATCTTCGACGCCGACGGACGCTATCAGGGCTATATCGGCGGCAGCCTGTACCTGCGCGAACGCAACTTGCTCAACAGCCTGCTGGGCACGCACTTCTACCAGAACGGCGCCTACCTCTACGTGATTGATCGCAACCGTCGACTGCTGTTCCACCCCGACAGCCAGCGGGTCGGCACGCTGGTGGGCGACAACTCGCTGGTCGACGAACTCCCCCATCTTGACCAAGGCACCCGCCGGCTGGTGAACAGCCAGGGCGTGGAAATGCTCGCCGGTTTCGCCACGGTGCCCAGCACCGGCTGGGCCATCGTTTCCCAGCAACCGCTGCAACAGACCGTGGCACCGCTGCGCCACCTGATCCTCAATGTCATCGCCATTTCCGCGCCGCTGGCCCTGCTCGGCTGCCTGCTGCTGTGTTGGCTGACGCAAGTCATCGCCCACCCGCTCAGGCAACTGGCCACGGTCGCCCGGGGCACGGGCGAGCAACAGACCACCGAGCGCATCCACCAGGTTCGCGCCTGGTACGCCGAGGCTGCGGAGCTCAAACGCGCCCTGCTGTTCGGCCTGAACCTGTTGCAGGAGCGCATCGGCCGACTCAACCATGACGCCCAGACCGACCCGCTCACCGGACTGCTCAACCGCCGTGGCCTGCAGCAGGCACTGCGTTTGCTGCAGGCCGAGAAACGCGGCTTCGCCGTGGTGGTACTGGACATCGACCATTTCAAGCGGATCAACGACAACCACGGCCATGACATCGGCGACCTGGTCCTGCAGCGGCTGGCAGGCCTGATGCGTGGTACCTGCCGTGAGGGCGACCTGCTGTGCCGCACCGGTGGCGAGGAGTTCCTGATGCTCCTGCCGGGCGCGGGCCTGGAGGTGGCGACCGCCATCGCCGGCCACCTGCGCCTGACCGTGGAGCATACCCCTATCGAACCTATCGGCGGGATTACCCTGTCCCTGGGCGTGGCCAGCTGGCAGCCCCTGACGGGTGACGAGCCTGGCGATACCCTGCGCAAAGCTGACCAGGCGCTGTACCGGGCCAAGCAGAAGGGGCGCAACCGCGTGTGCATCGACAGCCAGGCCTGACACTTCGCCAGCACAGGCCGGAAAAAGGCCGGCCTCCTGCAGACTGCTGTAACATCCCGCGCTTTTGTTCAAGGAAGACGCGCCATGCGCCGTTTGCTGTTCCTGTTGCTGGCCCTGAGCCTGACCTCGTGCGCGCCCCGCCTGCCCTCCCCAACACCTCCCGAGCCTGCCGCCACGCCGCTGACCCTGCTCGACCATGGGCGCTTCCGGCTCTGGTACGACTGCCAGCGCGGCGAGCCGCACCGTTTCAGCTTCACCCTCGACAAGGACCAGGGTCACCTGCCTCGCGTCGATAACTTCCGTATCGATCGCAGCCTGCCCGAGGGTTGCATGGGCCAGTTCTCGGCCAAGGCCTACTCGACACCCAAGGGCTATCACCGCGGCCACCTGGCAGCCAACAATCATTTCGACGACGACCGGGCGGCGATGGACGCCTCCAACCTGATGAGCAATATCGTCCCGCAGTTGGCCTCGCACAATAGCCGCACCTGGTACCAGACCGAGCTGCTGACCGAGTGCTACCGCGACCTGCGCCCGGTGACGGTAATCGGTGGCGTGGTGTTCGGCCATGCCGGCGCGGCCCTGGACAACGATGCCTTCGTCCAGTCCCACGGCATCGCCACGCCCGAGGCGTTCTGGAAGGTGCTGCTGACCGAGGATGAACACGGACAGCCCCAGGTCATCGCCTGGTGGATCCCGCACCAGGCCGGACTCGGTACCGACCTGGACCCATACTTGCGCAGCGTTCGCCAGATCGAGACTGCGCTTGGCCCGGACGAGCCGCCGATCGAGGTGCCCGAGCAGCTGAAAGATCAGCGCCCGCCCCACACCTGGCCGCTGCCTGCGCGTTGCGACCGTGAGTGAGGGGAAGCCTTCCCCCTGAAGAATGAGGCGCAGTCACATTAAGCTACCGCCCCTTCTCAAACCGGTACACGCAGGTACCGGTGTTTGCCTCCAAGGACGTTGCCGTGTCGAAGATCCAGCGTTTCACCCTCTCCCCCCTGGCAGCGCTTGGCCTGCTCACCCTCGTGGCCTGCAGCGCGAACCCCGAGGCCAGCGCGAAAGTCGACGCCGCCGCCCTGTCCGGTTTCACGGCGGCCATGCAGAGCGCCCTCATCAACCGCATCGATGCCGCCAACCAAGGCACTCTGGTTGGCGTAGTCACGCTCAAGCTCACCCTGGACCGGAACAATCGCCCCATCGCCTGCAAGGCCGTGCGCAGTTCGATTGCCCATGAACGGCTGTTGCCCTTGGGCGTCACGGCATCTTCCTTGAGCCAATTGAAGCAACTGGTCGAGCACGAATGCTGGAGAACCACCTACCCGCCAGTGCCTGAAGGCCTGTTCGAGAACGACCAGGTGGAAGTGATCGCCCCCCTTGTGCTGATCTCTCGCCTGCCGATGCCGCGGCCCTGAGTCCCACATCCGGTGCTAACAGGCATCCGGATGTCGCCCCCGACAAAGCGCCCTCGCCCTACCGCTTGTCTACTGGCCCGAGAACAACGACGGCGCGCCCCGAGCGCGTCGCATCCGTCCAGGCTGCCAAGACCACCGGAGAGCACCCCATGTCCATCGCCCACGAGGTCCCACCCGCCACCTTGCGGCGGGTGATCGCTGCCTCGGCCATTGGCAACTTCGTCGAATGGTTCGACTTCGCCGTCTACGGTTTCCTCGCCACGCTGATCGCCAGCCAGTTCTTCGCCAGCGAGGATGAAAGCGTCGCCCTGCTCAAGACCTTCGCCGTGTTTGCCGTGGCCTTCGCCCTGCGCCCGCTGGGCGGCATCGTGTTCGGCGCGCTGGGCGACCGCCTCGGGCGCAAGCGCATACTGTCGTTGACCATCCTGCTGATGGCCGGCTCCACCACGCTGATCGGCCTGCTGCCGACCTATGCCAGCATCGGCGTGCTGGCCCCGGCGCTGCTCACCCTTGCCCGTTGCCTGCAGGGGTTTTCCGCTGGGGGTGAATATGCCGGCGCTTGCGCCTACCTGATGGAGCACGCGCCACGGGGCAGACGGGCGTTCTACGGCAGCTTCGTGCCGGTCTCGACCTTCTCCGCCTTCGCCTGCGCGGCGGTCATCGCCTATGGCCTGGAGGCGAGCCTCACTGCCGAGGCGATGAATGCCTGGGGTTGGCGTATTCCGTTCCTCGTCGCCGCGCCCCTGGGCCTGGTCGGCCTGTACCTGCGCTGGCGCATGGAGGAAACCCCGGCGTTTCGCCAGGCAATCGCCGAAGGCAAGGCCCACAACCATTCGCCGTTGGGCGACACTCTGCGCCACCATGGCCGCACCATCCGCAACCTTGGCGCGTTCATATCGCTGACAGCGCTGTCGTTCTACATGTTCACCACCTACTTCGCCACCTACCTGCAGACGGTCGGCCACCTGAGCCGCGCCCAGGCGCTCCTGGTCTCGACCGTGGCGCTGCTGTTCGCCGCCGCCGGTTGCCCGCTGGCGGGCGCCTTTTCCGATCGTGTCGGGCGACGCCGGACCATCGGCTTCACTTGCCTGTGGGTGATGGTGGCGGTATTCCCGGCCTACTGGCTGGCCAGTTCGGGGTCGCTGACCGGGGCATTGCTGGGGGTGATCCTGCTGGCCATCGGCGCGCTGATGAGTGGCGTGGTCACCGCCGCGCTGCTGTCGGAGTGCTTCCCCACCCGCAGCCGCTACACCGCCTCGGCGATCACCTACAACGTTGCCTACACCCTGTTTGGCGGCACCGCGCCGCTGGTGGCGACCTGGTTGATCGAACAAAGCGGCAGCCGCCTGGCGCCGGCGTTCTACCTGGTGGTGATTGCCTTGCTGGCGTTGGTGGGCGGGTTGGCGTTACCGGAGACATCGCAGGTTTCACTACACCGTGAAAGCGAAGGCGCGCGCCGGCATGCCGATAGCGATAAAGCGATGTCGACGGACTGATTGCACGCGCTGTCGACAGCATCAAGACATGGCGATAGGCCATGCATTAGCATGCGTGGCCTCGGTGGCCTGATGGGGGCCACCTGTCTTGTTCCTACTCACTGAGCCGTGAGTCGGTCAATGCCATGTAAAGGATGCGCTGATGGCTACAGATGTCTGCACTCTGGCGGGAATCGCTTTCGAATGTTTCCAGCTGGACAAGAATGCGCCCAAGCTCTTTGGTTTCGCCGAACTGCTCAGTGGCCTGGCCCTGACCCTGCTGGTCTGGACCATTGCCGATGTACGCTACAAGTTTCGTATAGAGACCGCCGGGTTCAGGGTACGAGACACCTCGATCGCTATCATCCTGGCGCTGGGTGTAGTGGTACTGATTACTGATCTATGGCGCTACAGCCAATGGTGGATGCCCCTGAAGGGACCGATCACTCCCGAAATCTGGCAATTCATGCTGGGCCTGGTGTTCTTCGCGGTATTCAGCACGTGGTTGATTGTCGCGTTCCTGAGACCTCCAGTCTTCAATCACTGCAATGCCAGACAGTTCGGCAAGAGTGTCGAGTCTCGTCTACAGCGTGGGTCCACGGGCGAATTGACGATTGTCGCAGCAGAACTGATCCGATCATCCAGCAGCATTATCAGCCATGCTGCCGAACGGGCGCCGAAAGGCAATCTCAAGACCACAGCACGCGCCCGTGAGCTACTCAACACCATTGCCAGCCCCAGGTTCTGCAAGGTTTTCGTGGAAAGCGCACCAAAGTTGATCATCAGCTTGTTCAACGAGATCCGCGCACAGGAGGCGTATGGTCCCGAAGCAGAAAACCTGGCACGAAATGTCCTGACCGCCGCCATCAACAATCGTGACTCATTCCTGTTCGTAGAATTGCAACATGAAGAGCTGGGCTTGAAGGACTACCCGGTTATCAGGGCACTGTGGGGCGACCTGAACATGGTCAACGGTATCAGCATGCTGCTCTCTCCCTACACTTCGCGCAGAACCCCATGGGATCTCGAACAATGGCGCGCTTATCTCCACCTGGTCCGGGAAGCGTTCGCTACGTATGTGAAGGGGCCCTGCACGATGAATCCCAATTCGCTGCATTGGGCATATCTAAATATTCGCGGGATGTATGCAGATCTGAATGCGGATCTGTCAGTTCAGGAATTACGGCCCGACGACGATCTTTTCCAGCGCCTCCAGGCCCTTGGAGAATTGATCGAGGACATGGTCGAAATGCTGGACAAGCACAAAGCGCCTGCGCCCCTGCCGCACACAACTATCGCCAAGATCATCCTTGACCTGATCAAAGCAGCCTCTTGCGTACGCAAGCCACGCCCCGTAGCGAGGAAGATCCAGGCCAAACTGGTCTGGGAGGACATCCTCAACTCCTGCGCACTCAGGAGCGATGCAGGTACAGCGATCCAGTCCATCGTACATGAGCAGCTCCTGAACACGATCAAGCGATGCCCGGATCTCGATAGCGTTCGCCTGCTGGGATATAGCCTCAACGTGCTCGGTTTCGTGGTCTCCAAGGAAGACAGTGACTATGGATCGACCTGGAGAACACTTCACATCGAGCTTCTGCAATGGGTCAGGGCGCATCTGGCAGGAATGCTCAGGCAACACCCCCGCATGGCCAGTGAATGCTTCGTCGACGGGATGTCATTCGATGCGGTACATAATCGACTGGTCATACGCTACCCCACCGATTGGGGAGACGTACCGCCTGAATACTTCGAACTGGACCCGACACCCGACGAACCGCAAGCCGCTGCGGGTTGAACGCTATTACCCAAGGGTTAAAAGGGGGCGCACAGCGCCCCCTGACCTTCGGGAATCAAGGCAAATCGAACCTGTCCAGCTCCATCACCTTCACCCACGCCGCGACGAAGTCCTTGACGAACTTCTCCCTGGCATCGCTGCTGCCATACACCTCGCTCAAGGCACGCAGCTGCGCATGGGAGCCGAACACCAGGTCGACCCGGCTGGCGGTCCATTTCACCTGGCCGGTCTTGCGGTCACGGCCCTCGAACGCTTCGTTGTCCGCCGAAGTCGGTTTCCACTCCACGCCCATGTCCAGCAGGTTGCGGAAGAAGTCGTTGCTGAGCACGCCGACCTTGTCGGTGAACACACCCTCCTTGCTGCCGCCATGGTTGGCGCCAAGCACCCGCAGGCCGCCGATCAGCACGGTCAGCTCCGGTGCGGTGAGCGTCAGCAACTGGGCCTTGTCCAGCAGCAATTTCTCGGCCTTGACGCTGTAGCGCGCCTTGCTGAAGTTGCGGAAACCGTCGGCCAGAGGCTCAAGCACCGCGAACGACTCGACATCGGTCTGCTCCTGCGAGGCATCCACGCGCCCCGGATGGAACGGCACGCTGATGTTGTGCCCGGCATCCTTGGCGGCTTTCTCCACCGCCGCGCTGCCGGCCAGCACGATCAGATCGGCCAGGGAGATCTTGTTGCCGCCCTCGTTGCGGATCTTCTCCAGCGCCGCCAGCACCTTGTCCAGCCCCTGGTTCGCCGTCCAACCGTTCTGCGGCGCCAGACGCAGGCGACCGCCGTTGGCGCCGCCGCGCTTGTCGGAACCGCGGAAGGTCGAGGCCGAGGCCCAGGCGGCGGACACCAGTTCGCCGACACTCAGCCCAGAAGCCAGCACCTTGGCCTTGAGCGCGGCGATATCGGCGTCGCTGGGTTGAGGCCCTGCCTTGGGCAGCGGGTCCTGCCACAGCAGTTCCTCGTTGGGCATTTCCGGCCCGAGGTAGCGTGCCAGCGGGCCCATGTCGCGGTGGATCAGCTTGTACCAGGCACGGGAGAAGGCATCGGCGAGCTGGTCGGGGTTGTCCTTGAAGCGCCGGGCGATGGGCTCATAGATCGGGTCGAAGCGCAGCGCCAGGTCAGAGGTGAGCATCGACGGCGCGTGCTTCTTGCCGGGATCATGGGCATCAGGCACGGTCCCCGCGCCCTTGCCATCCTTCGGCCGCCACTGGTGGGCGCCAGCCGGGCTCTTGGTCAGTTCCCACTCGAAGTTGAACAGGTTGTTCAGGTACTCGTTGCTCCACTTCGTCGGGGTCGAGGTCCAGGTCACTTCCAGGCCGCTGGTGATGGTGTCGCCACCCTTGCCGGTACCGAACTTGTTGCTCCAGCCCAGGCCCTGCAGCTCGAGGCCCGCGGCTTCCGGCTCGGCGCCGACGTTGTCGGCGGGGCCGGCACCGTGGGTCTTGCCGAAGGCATGGCCGCCGGCGATCAGCGCCACGGTCTCTTCATCGTTCATGGCCATTCGGCCGAAGGTCTCGCGGATATCCTTGCCGGATTTCACCGGATCGGGCTCGCCTTCCGGGCCCTCCGGGTTGACGTAGATCAGGCCCATCTGCACGGCGGCCAGTGGGTTTTCCAGGTTGCGCTCGGCAGACAGGTCGCGGTTCTGCTCCTCGCCATGCTTGGCGGGCTCGGCCACCAGGTCACCCTGGCCGGGCGGCTGGGCCTTGACCTGTTCCTTGCCGTAGCGGGTGTCACCACCCAGCCAGACCTTCTCCGAGCCCCAGTACACGTCCTCGTCGGGCTCCCACACATCGGCGCGGCCACCGGAGAAGCCGAAGGTCTTGAAGCCCATGGACTCCAGGGCGACGTTGCCGGTAAGCACGATCAGGTCGGCCCAGGAGATCTTGTTGCCGTACTTCTGCTTGATCGGCCATAGCAGGCGCCGGGCCTTGTCCAGGCTGACGTTGTCCGGCCAGCTGTTGAGCGGGGCGAAGCGCTGCTGGCCGGAGCCGGCGCCGCCACGGCCATCGCCGATGCGATAGGTACCGGCGCTGTGCCAGGCCATGCGGATGAACAATGGGCCATAGTGGCCGAAGTCGGCCGGCCACCAGTCCTGGGAGTCGGTCATCAAGGCGCTCAGGTCTTTTTTCAAGGCCTGGAAGTCGAGGCTCTTGAACGCCTTGGCGTAGTCGAAGTCCGGGTCCATGGGGTCGGACTTGCTGGAGTGCTGGTGGAGGATCTTCAGGTTGAGCTGGTCAGGCCACCAGTCACGGTTGCTGGTGCCGCCACCGGCGGTCTGGTGGAACGGGCATTTCGATTCGTTCGCCATCTGCTTCTACCTTTAGGGTCGGTTCAATTCAGATTTCCGGGCGTTCTTGTAATTGCGCTGCCAGGTGTTGGATCAGGCGTTCGCCAAGCGCGCCTGCCCCTCATCGGTTATGGCCGGGCACACCTGTGCACCGGCTTTTCACGGAACCAGCAGAAAGACTAGCCGAGCCTGGGCAGAGGTCTAATAGAGGCGATATTGGGGGGTGATAGCCTGGCTCTGTCAGCCTGTGGCGCCGGCAGATCAGGATCGTCACATTGATCTGTTCAACTGGGCTCGCCCCGATGCAAAAGCACATTCGGCCGTCCTTCGCGATAGCGGCCGACCCCGCGCCAAGGACGGCGCAGTCACGGGCCTGATGGCACTTGCCTGGCCAAGTGCGTGGACAACTCGGACGAAATGCGCCTCACGCCCTTTCGTACCGCGGCAAGTGAAGGCACAATGCGTGTCCTTTTTTTGGCCGGCCTGGCCGGGGGCCTTTAAATGATCAAGACGCCGTACTACCTCATCGACAAAACCAAGCTGCTGAGCAACATGGAGAAGATCGCCTACGTGCGCGAACACTCCGGTGCCAAGGCACTGCTTGCCCTCAAGTGTTTCGCTACCTGGTCGGTATTCGACCTGATGCAGCAGTACATGGACGGCACCACCTCGTCTTCGCTGTTCGAGCTCAAGCTCGGCCGCCAGAAGTTCGCCGGCGAAACCCATGCCTACAGCGTGGCCTGGGCCGACGACGAAGTCGAAGAGATGCTCGAGAACTGCGACAAGATCATCTTCAACTCCATCGGCCAGCTCGAGCGCTTTGCCGAGCAGTCCGAAGGCAAGGTGCGCGGCCTGCGCGTCAACCCGCAGGTGAGCAGCTCCGACTACCTGCTGGCCGACCCGGCGCGCCCGTTCAGCCGCCTCGGCGAGTGGGATCCAGAGAAGATCGAGAAGGTGATCGAGAAGATCTCCGGCTTCATGTTCCACAACAACTGCGAGAACGGCGACTTCGGCCTGTTCGACAAGATGCTTACGCACATCGAGGAACGTTTCGGCCACCTGCTGCACAAGGTCGAGTGGGTCAGCCTCGGCGGCGGCATCCACTTCACCGGCGAGGACTACGCGGTGGACGCCTTCTGCGCGCGCCTGAAGCAGTTCTCGCAAACCTACGGCGTACAGGTGTACCTGGAGCCGGGCGAAGCGGCCATCACCAACAGCGCCTCGCTGGAAGTGACCGTGCTCGACACCCTGTACAACGGCAAGCACCTGGCCGTGGTCGACAGCTCCATCGAAGCGCACCTGCTCGACCTGCTGATCTACCGCCTCAACGCCAAGATGGCCCCCAACGACGGCGCGCACACCTACATGGTCTGTGGCAAGTCGTGCCTGGCCGGCGACATCTTCGGCGAGTACCAATTCGACAAGCCACTGGCCATCGGTGATCGGCTGTCGTTCGTCGACACGGCGGGCTACACCATGGTCAAGAAAAACTGGTTCAACGGTCTGAAAATGCCATCCATCGCGGTCAAGCAACTCGACGGCAGCGTCGAAGTGGTGCGCGAGTTCGGTTTCGAAGACTACGTTTCGAGCCTGTCGTAAGACAGGCTTTCATGAAGGAGAGCAGCTGAATTGAAGAAGAACGTTCTTATCATTGGTGCAGGAGGTGTCGCCAAGGTGGTGGCCCACAAGTGCGCACAGCATAACGACGAACTGGGTCGTATTGCGATTGCGTCACGGAACATCTCCAAATGCCAGGCCATCATCGACAGCGTCAAGGCCAAGGGTAGCCTCAAGGTACCCGCCGACATCCAGGCCTTCTCGCTCAACGCCCTCGATGTCGAGGCGACCAAGGCACTGATCCGCGAGACCGAATCGCAGATCGTGATCAACGTTGGCTCCGCCTTCCTCAACATGTCGGTGCTGCGCGCCTGCATCGATACCGGTGTCGCTTATCTTGACACCGCCATCCACGAAGAGCCGGGCAAAATCTGCGAGACCCCGCCGTGGTACGGCAACTACGAGTGGAAACACCTCGAAGAGTGCCAACAAAAGAACATTACCGCCATTCTCGGCGTCGGCTTCGACCCGGGTGTGGTGAACAGCTACGCGAAACTCGCGCAGCAGCAGTACTTCGACCAGATCGACTCGATCGACATCCTGGACGTGAATGCCGGTTCTCACGGCAAGTACTTCGCCACCAACTTCGACCCGGAAATCAACTTCCGCGAGTTCACCGGGCAAGTCTGGAGCTGGCAGAACAGCCAGTGGACCAGCAACACCATGTTCGAGGTCAAGCGCACCGACGATCTGCCGGTAGTGGGTTCGCAGAACCTGTACCTGACCGGCCACGACGAAGTGCACTCGATCTCGAAGAACCTGAACGTGCCGAACGTGCGTTTCTGGATGAGCTTCGGCGAGCACTACATCAATGTGTTCACCGTGCTGAAGAACCTCGGCCTGCTCTCCGAGCAACCGGTGAAAACCGCCGAAGGCCTGGAAGTGGTGCCGCTGAAAGTGGTCAAGGCCGTGCTGCCGGATCCGGCCTCGCTGGCCCCGGGCTACACCGGCAAGACCTGCATCGGTGACCTGGTCAAGGGCACCAAGGACGGTCAGCCGCGCGAGGTGTTCATCTACAACGTGGCCGACCACGAAGAAGCCTACGCCGAGACCGACAGCCAGGGTATTTCCTACACCGCAGGCGTGCCTCCGGTAGCCGCCGCGCTACTGGTTGCCCGTGGTCAGTGGGATGCCGGGCGCATGGTCAACGTCGAGGAGCTGCCGGCCGAGCCGTTCCTCAAGGCGCTGGACGTGATGGGCCTGCCGACCCGCGTCAAGGATGAAAAAGGCGATCGTCCGTGGGACGCTGAAGCCTAAGTTGCACGATGAAGGGGCGCCAGATGGCGCCCCTTCTGTTTGTGGGACCTAACTGAGGGAGCGGGCTTGCCCCGCGATAGCGCTAGCACCGGCAAATCGCTACTTCCTGGCCTCCAGTATCAAGTTGAACGGCGTCTGCGTCGCCCGCCGGAAGCGCCTGAACCCCGCCTCCTCGAACACCGCCCGCAACCGAGCTTCCCCAGCCTGCGCACCCAGCCCCAGCCCCACTTCCTGCGACAGTGAGTTCGGCGTGCAGATGAACGTCGAAGCCGCGTAGAACAAGCGCCCCACCGGGTTGATATTGGCATCCAGGGTATCCTCGGCGAACGGCTCCACCAGCATCACCGTGCCGTCGTCCTTGAGCGCCTGATAGGCGTGTCGTGCCGCGCCCACCGGGTCACCCATATCGTGTAAACAATCGAAGAAACACACCAGGTCCAGATCGTGGCCGGGATAGTCCTTGGCCGACGCCTGCTGGAAGCCGACCCGCTCGGCCACGCCTGCGTCACACGCGCGCTCGCTAGCGGTGAGCACCGAAGGCGCATGGTAGTCGTAGCCGATGAAGCGCGAGGCGGGAAACGCCTCGGCCATGACAATGGTCGAGGCACCATGGCCACAGCCGACATCGGCCACCTGGGCGCCGGCCTGCAGCTTTTCCACCACCCCGTCCAGAGCCGGCAGCCAATCAGCCACCAGGAACGTTCGGTAGCCGGGTCGAAAGAAGCGCTCGGTGCCACTGAACATGCATGGATGGTGATCGCCCCAGGCCAGGGCGCCATCGCCGCGCATGGCCGCCACCAGCTTGTCCTTGTCATGGAACAGTGCCGCCAGCACCGAGGCGCCGCCGGCCATGTAGGCGGGCGAATCTTCCAGCGCCAAGGTCATGGCCTGCTCTTCGGGCAGGGTGAACTGTCCATCGTGATGCACCAGATAACCCGCCGCGGCCTGGCCATTGAGCCACTCGCGTACCAGCCGCGGCTGGCAGCCGGTGCGTTCGGCCAGGGCCTCGGGCGTGACTGGCTGACTGTCGGCCATGGCCCGATACAGCCCCAGCTCATCCCCAAGGATGACATTGGCCAGCGTCGCCGCCGCGCCCATGTCGCCCACCAGCTTGCCCATGAACTCGTGAAGCCTTGCCTCGTCCATGACCTGCCCTCCTCTGCCAGAAGGCCACCGTCGGCGACGTCCGGTCCGGTAGGCGGTGGTCGGATGGTTGATCGGGTCGCATCTGCAACCGACCCGGGCTTTAAGTCTAGACCCGCCTGCGCTATCTTCGCCGCGCCGCAGGCTTGCCCGCCAATGGCGGACGACCGCATTCGCGCACTAAAGGAACTGTCAGCATGTTTTCCAGCCGTACCCTCGTCCTCACCCTGGGCGTTGCCTTCATCATTCTCGACCAGTGGGTAAAACTGATCGCCCTGGTCGCCCTGAACAATCACAGCTATGTCTATGGCAACCAGAGCGTCTGGCTGGACCTGGCCCTGAGCCTCAACCCCGGAGCGTTCCTCAGCCTCGGCGCCGGGCTGGCTCCGTGGCTCAAGCAACTGGTGTTCGTGGTCGCCGTCGGCGTGGTGTGCGCCTGGGCCATGGTCTGGGCCTGGCGCCACTGGCAATCGGCACCGGTCAAGGCCAGCGCGGCCTGGTTCATCGCCGTGGGCGGGCTGTCCAACTTGATCGACCGGGTGTTTCGCGACGGCCACGTGGTCGATTACCTGGTCCTCAACATCGGCACCCTGCACACCGGCGTGTTCAACCTGGCCGACATCGCCATCATGGCCGGCGCCACGGTGCTGGTGGTGGACGGCATTACCCGGCCGAGCAAAGGCTGATCCCGCCTCGCCAATGGGCCGCACTGCGGGCCGCCCCAAGCGAGGCAAAGCCTGCGCACCTGAATGACCGAGGCCCTGCCAGCATCCGCAAGGCCTCGATCACCTGCACTCGCTCAGTTCTTGCGACTACCGACACTCTCCAACTGCTCGAGCAACGCCTTGGCCAACGCCTTGTCGGAAAACGGATTCTGCCCGGTGATCAACTCGCGATCGACCACTACATGGGGCTGCCAGGCCTGGGCATAACTCATGTCGCCTCCTGCGCCGGCCATGGCCTTGGCGGGATAGAACTGCAGACGCTGCTCCTTGAGTGAGCCCTCGAACACCTGCTCCTCAGGGTCAGAGAAAATGGTCATGCGATAGCCCCGGTACGTCCAGTCGCTGGCCGCCGGGGTTTCGCCACGAGCGAGCGCGGCGCGGTAGGCAACCGGATCCTGCTGCGCCGACAGCAACGTGATCGGGCCGTGGCAAATGGCAGCCGTGGGCTTGCCGGCCTGGTGGAAGTGACGCAACAGGGCACCGACGTCGGGGTTGTTGGCCAGGTCGATCAGCGGCGCATGGCCCCCCGGGATGAAGATCCCGACATAGCGGCCCATATCGCCCGCCAGTACCTCCTTCACCGACAGCGTGTCGTCGATATCCGGCAGGCTGTCGACCACCTGGCGGATACGCTGCATCTCGCGGGCATCGCCGCCGAAGTACATCGGATCGATCGAGCGCTCATCGACACTCGGCGCATTGCCCTTGGGAGTCACCAGCACCAGCTTGTAGCCGGCCTTGAGCAACTGGTCGGCAGGCACGCCGAATTCGTTGAGGTAGTAACCGGTGGGGTACGGTTTACCGTCCTTGAGCTGCAGCTGGTTCTCGCTGGACAACAGCACCAGTACCTCACCCTTCACAGCGGCGGCGGCCTGACCGGCCAGCAAAGTGCCAGCCAGTGCCAGCGCGACGGGAGCAATCATGTTCATGGTGTCTTCCTGATCAGTTGAATGGCGCGATATCCAGCCCGTGGGCAAGCTGCACCTGAGTCGGTGCGGCCAACCAGCCGGCGCTGGCGGCGCGATAGGCCTGGTAATGGGCACTGTTGCGATGGGCCTCGACGGCGGCGGCATCGACATACAGCTCGAACAGCTCGAACGCCATTACCTCGCCCTCGCGGACGAACAGGTCATAGCGCAGGTTGCCGGGCTCGGCGCGGGTCTGCTCCACCATCAGGCGCAAGGCCTGTTCTGTGACCTCACGGTGTTCAGGATGCGGCTGGATAGTGGCGAAGATGGCAATGGTCACGGGCGTCTCCCTCAACAAGTTGGGCCCATCCTACCCATCGCGTTATGATTCGATAATTCGAAAGCACTTATTCCTGTGATTCATTTTATGAATATCAGCAACAAGGACCTCAACCTGCTGCACCTGTTCCAGGTGCTCTATGAAGAGCGCAATGCCTCCCATGCAGCGCAACGGCTGGCCCTCAGCCAGCCCGCCCTGAGCCACAAGCTCAACAAGCTGCGCCAGCAGTTCGGCGACCCCTTGTTCGTGCGTGCGCCGCGTGGCCTCACGCCAACGCCCAGGGCCCATGAACTGGCGCCCCGGATACAGCAACTGGTTGCACAGCTACAGGACTTCTACAGGGATTGCGACGGCGATGATTTCCTCTCCCGCCCGACCCAGGTGCACCTTTACAGCACCGACTACCTGGAGCAGACCCTGCTGCCCAGGCTGCTGCCGATCCTGCGCACCCAGGCACCGAACCTGACCCTGATCACCCACAACACCCAGGGCAACCTGCCACGCGAGGCGCTGGAAAAAGGCACCTGCGACCTGGCCATCGCCGGTTTCTACAACGGCTTGCCGGACACCTTCCATCAACAGCGCCTGCTCAGTGAGGACTTCGTGGTACTGGCCGCCGCCGACAACCCACACCTGACCGAGGGCATGAGCCTGGAGGCGTTCCTGGCCTGCGAGCACCTGCTGACCACACTCACCGGCGACCTCGATGGCCGGGTCGATCACGCCCTGCGGGCTATTGGTCGGCAACGTCGGGTGGTGGCCGGCCTGTCCAGCTTCATTGCCCCTACGCGCCTGGTGCGCGGCACCGACCTGCTACTCACCTGCCTGCGCTCGCTGGCCATCGAAGCGGTCGAGCGCGACCCCGGCCTGCGCCTGCACACCCTGCCCCTGGCGCTGCCTCGGGTGGAAGTGATGCAAATCTGGCACGCGCGTACCCACGTCGACCCCTTGCGTCGCTGGTTCCGGCAACAGGTATGGGAGGTGGCGCAGCGGGTCACTGCACCAGCTGGTTGATCTCGATGATCGGCATCAGCACCGCCATGACGATCAGCAGCACCACCGCTCCCATATCGCCCACCAGCTTGCCCATGAACTCGTGAAGGCTTGCCTCGTCCATGACCTGTCCTCCTCTGCCAGAAGGCCAACGTCGGCGACGTCCGGTCCGGGAGGCGGTGGTGGGATGGATGATCGGGCCTTGTCTGCAACCGGCCCGAACTTAAGTCTGGACCGCCGGCACTGCCCCTGCGGCTGCACATGTCCACTGAAACTCTAGGGCGGCCCGACGGGTCACAGCCAGTGCATGCAACAAGGATCACACCTTCAAGGAGACTGGACATGCCCTACCCCATGACATTCACCCCCCCCTTCCGCCTGCTGGCCCTGGCCGGTGCCCTGCTGGCCTGCTCCACTTTGGCCAATGCCGACGACGTGCTGCTGGTCGGCAACAAGGCCGACGCCAGCGTGTCAGCCCTGGACACTGGCAGTGGCCAGGAAATGATCCGCCTGCCGGTAGGCACCGGCCCCCACGAGGTGGTGGTCAGTGGCAATGGCCTGCTGGCCGTGGTTGGCAATTACGGCGCGCAAGGCACGGCGAACAACAGCCTGAGCGTGATCGACTGGCCGACCCGGACGGTCGTGCGCACCATCGACCTGGGCGAAGACGCCCGCCCCCACGGCATTCGCTTCCTGCCCGACAGCCAGCGTGTGGTGGTGACCACCGAAGCCAGCGAACGTCTGCTGGTGGTCGACCTGGCCCAAGGCAAAGTGCTCGACCGGATAGACGTCGGTGGCGGCAAACCGCACATGGTCGCGCTGTCACCCGGTGCCGACCGCGCCTACGTCAGCCATGTCGAGAGCGGCACGCTGTCGGTGGTCGATCTGCTGCACAAGAAGAAAATCGCCGAGGTCCCCACGGGCGCCGGCAGCGAAGGCGTGGCGGTGACCCCCAGCGGCACCCAGGTATGGGTCAGCAACCGCGACGGAAACGAAGTGGTCATCGTCGATAGCAAGCGCCTGGAAGTCACCGACCGTATCCGCACCGGCCTGTTCCCGATCCGCGTCGCGATGACCCCGGATGGCAAGTATGCACTCGTCACCTGCGCCAAGTCGGCGGAACTGGCGGTGATCGACGTGGCGGCCAAGAAAGAGATCAAGCGCATCGGCCTGGCGCGCGAAGGCGCCGAATACCGCCGTACGATGCTCGGCGAAGAGGCGTTGCCAATTGGCGCGGTGGTCTCGCCGGATGGCAAGCGGGTCTATGTGGCGATCAGCGGCGGCGACGAAGTCGCGGTGATCAGCACCGCCAACTGGACCGAGAAGGCCCGCTGGAAAGCCGGCCCCGAGCCGGATGCCCTGGCGATCGTGGTGCAGCCGAAAGAAGACAGCTGAGCACCGCAAAGGCGCCTCGCGGGAGGCGCCTTTGCCGAGCGCTCGGGCCATGGCTGCCCCCCTCACTGCACCAGCTGGTTGATCTCGATGATCGGCATCAGCACCGCCATGACAATCAGCAGCACCACCGCGCCCATGATCACGATCATCAGCGGCTCGAGCAGCGCGGTCATGCCCATGGCGCGGCGCTCGATGTCCTTGGCCAGGCTGTCGGCGGCGCGATCGAGCATAGGCGGCAGGTTGCCAGTCTTCTCGCCGCTGGCGATCAGGTGGATGAGCAGCGGTGGAAAGACCTTCTCCACCGCCAGCGCCGAGGCCAGCCCGGCGCCCTCGCGCACCCGCGCGGTGGCCTCGCTGACACACTGGTCGAGGCGATCGTTGCCCAAGGTCTGGCGCGCCGCCTCCAGCGCACGCAGCAGCGGCACCCCGGCGCTGCCGAGGATCGCCAGCGTGGAGGCAAAACGCGCCGTGTTCAGGCCCAGCGCGAAACGGCCGAACAACGGCAGCCGCAGGATCCGGGCGTGCCAGGCCAGGCGCGCCGCCGGGGCGCGCAGGTAGACCCGCCAGGCCCAGAACGCCCCGACCATCAGGGCGCAGCACAGCGCGCCCCATTCACGCACGAAGTCACTGGCCGCCAGCATCGCCAGGGTCAGCCCGGGCAGGTCCTGGCGTGCCTGGGTGAAGGCGCTGACCACCTGCGGCACCACGTAGCTGAGCAGGAAGATGACGATGCCCACCGACACCAGCCCGACCACGCCGGGGTAGATGAACGCGGTGAGTATCTTGCCGCGCAAGGTGTTGCGCTCCTCGATGTAGTCGGCCAGGCGCTCCATCACCTGGGCCAGGTCGCCGGACTCCTCACCCGCCGCCACCAGTGCCCGGTAGATCTCGGGGAAGTCCCGCGGCCGCTGCGCCAGTGCGTCGGCCAGGCGCATGCCACTGCGCACATCGCCGCGCACCGCCCCCAACAACTGCGCCACATGCTTGCGCTCGGCCTGCTCCAAGGTCGCGCCCAGCGCCGCTTCCAGCGGCAGGCCGGCGGCCAGCAGGCTGGCCAGCTGACGCGTGGCCCAGGCCAGGTCGCCATCGCTCAGCCTGGCGCTGAACAGGCCCGCGCCCTGCCCGACAGCGGCCTGGGCCTCGACCTCCAGCGCGGTCAGCCCCAGGCCGCGCAGCTGCGCCATCGCGGCGCCCGGACTGTCGGCTTCGAGCAGCCCTTTGACGATATGCCCCTGGGCGTCGGCGGCTTCATAGCGATAACGGTTCATCAGGCATCCCGTGTCACGCGCAGGATCTCTTCCAGGCAGGTGCTGCCGCTGTCGACCCAACGCTGGCCGTCTTCACGCATGCTGCGCATGCCGTTGCCCCGGGCGGCGGCGCGCAGGGCCTGTTCATCGGCGCCCTGATGCACCAGGGCGCGTACGGTGTCGTCCACGCAAAACAGCTCGTGGATGCCGGTGCGCCCGCTGTAGCCACAGTGATTGCAATGCGCGCAGCCCACCGCCCGGTACTGCCCGGGCGCGGCTGGGTCGGGCTCGCGGCAGTGCGGGCACAGGCGCCGCACCAGGCGCTGGGCCAGCACGCCGAGCAGCGCCGAGGCCAGCAGGAACGGCTCGACGCCCATGTCGACCAGGCGGTTGACCGCCGACACAGCATCGTTGGTGTGCAGCGTGGCCAGCACCAGATGCCCGGTCAGCGAGGCCTGCACGGCAATCTGCGCGGTCTCCAGGTCGCGGATCTCGCCGATCATGATCACGTCCGGGTCCTGGCGCAGAATGGCGCGCAGGGCCACGGCGAAGCTCATGTCGATGCGCGCGTTGACCTGGATCTGGCTGATCCCCGGCAGGTCGTATTCCACCGGGTCCTCGACGGTGAGGATGTTGCTGACACTGGCATCCAGCCGCGCCAGGGCGGCGTACAGGCTGGTGGTCTTGCCCGAGCCGGTGGGGCCGGTGACCAGCACGATGCCATGGGGCTGGCGGATCAACTGGTCCAGCCGCGCCAGCACTGCGGCGTCCATGCCCAGCGCCTCCAGGCGCAGGCGCCCGGCCTGTTTGTCCAGCAGGCGCATCACCACGCGCTCGCCATGGCCGGTGGGCACGGTTGACACGCGGATATCGATGGGCCGCCCGGCCACGCGCAGGGCGATGCGGCCGTCCTGGGGCAGGCGCTTCTCGGCGATGTCCAACTGCGCCATGATCTTGATCCGCGACACCAGCGCGCCGTGCAACGCCTTGCGCGGCGAGACCACGTCGCGCAGGGTGCCGTCGACCCGGTAGCGCACCAGGCAGTGGCTCTCGAACGGCTCGATATGGATATCGCTGGCCTGGTCGCGTGCCGCCTGGGTGAGCAAGGCGTTGATCATGCGGATCACCGGCGCGTCGTCCTGGGCCTCGAGCAGGTCGGTGACTTCCGGGATGTCCTGCAGCAGGCGGTCGAGGTCCACTTCGTTCTCTGCCGCGCCCACCACCGCCGCGGCGCTGCCGGTATCGGCGTAGGCGCTGACTAGCAACGCGTCCATGTTCGCATCGGTCACCGCTTCGACAGCCACCGGGCCAAAACGCCGACGCACCTCTGCCAACGCCCAGCCCGGGCTCGAAGGGCAACACGAGAGTACCGCCCTCGCCTCGTCATCGGCCTGCAGCACCACCCGCTGGGCCTTGGCCCAGGCATACGGCAGGCGGCTCAACGGGCCACCTCGTCCACCGGCACGGCACGGATCGAGGCCCGTGGTGCCTGCGATGACACCGGCCGCGCGCGGCCCTGGTCGGGCACGCCCTGCTCCACCGGCGGCAGCAGCGGCATGTCCATGTCCGGCAGCGCCCAGGAATGCTCGGGCTTGAGGTTGCCCTGGGTACGGCGGATGAAGTCGTAGCGGTTCAGGGTGATGCTGCGCCCGGCCGCGGCATCGCGCACGATGTACGGGCGCAGGAACACCATCAGGTTGGTCTTGGTGCTGGCCCGGCGCTCGCTGCGAAACAACGCGCCGACCCCCGGCAGCCCGGACAGCCACGGGATACCTTCGTTGCTCTGGGTGTAGCCGTCCTGGAGCAACCCGCCGAGGACCATGATCTGGCCATCGTCGAGCAGGATGCTGGTGTCGATGGCGCGCTTGTTGGTCACCGTGCCGGCGGCACTGGAGGCGCGCTGGTCGACGCTGCTGACCTCCTGGTAGACGTCGAGCTTGACCGTGCCGCCCTCGGAGATCTGCGGCCGCACGTTCAGGCGCAGGCCCACTTCCTCGCGCTGGATGGTCTGGAATGGGTTGTTGCTGTTGCCGCCGCCATCGGTGACGTACTGGCCGCTGACGAAGGGAATGGTCTGGCCGACGAAAATGCTCGCCGCCTCGTTGTCCAGGGTCAGCAGGTTGGGTGTCGACAGCACGTTGCTGCCACCCTTGCTGGTCAGCGCACGGGCCAGCACCTTGAGGTCGAGCACCTCGCCGATGCCGGGGATCTTCACCGTGCCATCGACCACGCCCACCGACAGCCCCTTCGGCAGTACGTCGATGCTGCTCGGCCCCTTGACCAGCCCGCTGCCACCGAGGTTGGCGCCGCCGAACACGCCATTCTTGCCAAGGTTGCCGGCTTGCCACTGGATGCCGAATTCATTGGCGTCGTCCTCGCCGACCTCGACGATAAGGCTTTCCACCACCACTTGGGCGCGGCGCTGGTCAAGCTGGTCGATGACCTCGCGCAGGCTACGGTACAGCGGCTCGGGGGCGGAAATCAGCAGGGTATTGGTGGTCTTGTCGGCCTGGATGGTCGCGCCGCCAGCGGAGAACGCGGTGCCTTGGTCGTTCTGCTGCGCGCTGGCGCCGTAGCCGTTCGGCGTGCTGCCGGCGCCCAGGCCGTTGCCGCGGTTCTGGCTGCCAGTTGTGCTGTTGTTCTGCATGCCGGTGTTGTTGCCGGTGCTGGCGCTATTGCTGTTGCCACTGCCGCCGGTGAGCATGCCGCCACCGCTGAGCAGCGCACGCGTGCCGTCGGCAGTGGCGCTGTCGCTCTCACCGGTCAGCAGCCCGCGCAGGCTCTGCGCCAGCTTGTCTGCCTGGGCATTGCGCAGGTACACCACGTGCAGATTGCCGGCGCTGTTCTGCGCATTGTCGAGCTTGTAGACCAGGTCGCGGGCCAGCTGGGTGCGCTCGGGGCTGCCGGAACGGATCACCACGCTGTTCGAACGCGGATCGCCCAGCACGCTGATCTTCTGCGTCGGGTCGCTGCCCTGGCTGTCGAGCAGCTCATTGACCATGCTGGCGATGTCGCTGGCGATACCGTTGTTGATCGCCACCACATCGGTGTCGATGGCGCTGGGGATGTCGACCCGATCGAGGATCTGCGCGACCCGCTCGAGGTTTTCGGCGTAATCGGTGACGACCAGGGTGTTGTTGCCCGGGTAGGCGTTGATCGGGTTGTCCGGCGAGACGATCGGGCGCAGCACCGGGATCAGGTTGACGGCATTTTCATACTGCAGACGGAAGGTCCGGGTGACCATGCCGTTGCCGGCGTCGCGGTCACCGCTCACCAGCGCGCCGCCGAGCAACTTGGCGTCGGCCTGGGGCACCACCTGGGCCACGCCGCCGACATCGACCACGCTGAAGCCCTGCATGCGCAGGGCCGACAGCAGCATGGAATAAGCCTTGGCGGCAGGCACCTCACCTTCGGAAACCAGGGTCAGCTGGCCCTTGACCCGTGGATCGACCAGGAACTGGCGACCGGTGGCGCGGGACAGGCCGCGCACCACTGCCTGGATATCGGCATCGACGAAGTTCAGCTGTACCGGCTGGTCGCCGAGTGGATTGGTCGGCACGGGTGCGGCCACGGCGCGGCTGTGGCGCTGGCCGACGCGAGGCGGTGCCTGGCGCTGCAGCGGGCGGCTCTGCGGTTCGCGGTGATCCAGGGTGCCCGCCGTGGCACCGGCTTCGGCCAGCGGGCGGCCCAGCTCGCTGCTGGCCAGGGGGCGTTGCACGCTCGGCGCGCTGGCGCAGGCGCTGAGTGCCAAGGCCAGGAGCAAGGGCGCGAACGGCAGTCGCGGTGAACGGAGGCACGTCATGAAGGGTCCTTAGCGCCATGCGCCTGAGTCATGCGAAGGGTTCCGGAAAAGGTCACCGGGCTGCCGGGCTCGCCGGGGTCCCGGCGCAATGTCAGCTGGCCAACACCGAGCCCGAGGCGCGGCGGCACAGACTGTAGCCACGCCATGGCCGCCTCTGCGGGGGCCCGCTGCCAGCCCAGGTGCCAGGTGTCGCCCTCGCCGTCGAGCTGTGACTGCGCCAGCAGGCCAGCCTGCTCCAGGCCCTGGCGCAAAGCCTGGGCGGTATCCGCTGGCCGTTGTGCCAGGCGCTCGCCGAGCAAGGCATCGAGCGCCTGCGCCTGGCTGCGCAGCTTGGGTGTTTCGGCCTGCCAGTGGTCGATCCGGGCCAGGGCGGGAAGCATCAGTACCTGCCAGCAGAACAGCGCGCCGAGCAAGCCGCCTGCCAGGGCGACCGCACGACGCTCCCGCGCGGCCAGGGCTTGCCAGCGTTGCCGGCCCTGCCCGCGCAGCAGGCCCAGGCGGGCCTTAATCGACATGGGCCAGCTCCTCACCGGATGGGTTGGCTGCCCTCAGGGTCCAGCCTTGCCCACTGGCCTGGCCCTCGATGCCGCGTGCGGCGAGGTCGGCCTGCCAGGCGCTGTCCGCCGGAGCCTTGCCACCATCGTCCAGGGGCGTGAGACGCAGCACGCCATCCTGATAGTCCAGTGCCTCGACATTACCCGCGAGGAACGGCATGACCTGTCCGGCGCCGTCGAGCAAGGCCGCCAGCCCCGAGCCGGCGCCGCCCTGCCCGCCCTGCAGTTGCTGACGCGCCTGCTGCAACGGGTTGAGAACCACCGGCAACTGCGGGAAGGCCATGCGCACCTGGGCGACCATGTAGGCGCGCAGCCGCTCGCCCTCGTCGGCCAGGTGCGCGGCATAGAGGTTCAAGCCCAGGCACCAGATCACTGCCGCCGCGCCCCAGATCGCCAAGGTGCGTCCCAACGCTGGCGATTTCACTGGCCCGGCAAGCCCGCCGGCCAAATCGACCGACGACGCTGTATCGTCCTGCCGGGCGAACAGCCCGGCCACGCGGATGCCATCGGCCTGCAGCCACGCCTGCAGAAGCGCCATCTGCGCAAGGCCCAGCCAGGCCACGGCGACCTGCCCATCAGCCCGGCGCGGCCCGTGCGCCACATGGACCTGCCCGACATCGCCAAGCACCAGCCCCTGGACCGCGCAGCCCACCGCCGCGCTCAACCGCTTGCCCGTCAGCGGTGGCAAGGCCAGGGCCAGGGCCAGGCTGTCGTGCGCATGCAGGTGCAGGCGCCAGGGCGCGCCCTTGGCCTGGCGCTGCAACTGCGCGCGGGTGGCCTGGCCGCCACGCTCGGCCTGGCGGTAATCCAGCAGCGAGGCATCCCCCAGCTCCGCCAACGGCGGCAGCTGCACGTCAACCAGCGTACTCATGCGCCCACCCGGCTCCAGATGACATCCGGCAACTGCCCCTCGCGCTGGCGCAGCAGCGCCTGCAGGGGTAGTTCACGGCTGCCCAGGCGCGCCTGGCCGCGCAGGCGGAACCAGTCGCTGTTGATCCCCACCCGCACATTGGCCATGGCCAGCTGCGGCATGCGCAAACGGTTGACGAAATCGCCCCGGTTGATGAACCAGCGCCCACTGTCGCGCTCGGCCACCAGCGCCATGGCCTGCTGCAGCGACAGCCCCGGCACCTGCGCGGCAAGCACTTCGGCGCTGGCGGTGTTGCCATTGATCCAGGTCAGCGCCGGCAGTACCGTGACGAATTGGCGCAGGCGTTGCAGGGCCTGGCCATCCATGCCCTTGAGCCGGGCCAGGGCATCGACGCTGCGCAGCATCGGGCGCCTGGCCGGCAACGGCTCGGCGGCAACGGCCGGCGAGCTCGCACGGCTGCCTTGCAGGCCTTGACCGGCACTGCTGGGGGATACCGGCGGGCGCTGTGGGTAGCTGTCGATCACCTGCCCGGCGATGGCCGTGGCCAGCCGCTCGCCGATGCCGATCAGCGCGCACAGGCGCTGGAAGGTCGCCAGTGCCTCGCTGTCCACCTGGCCATCGACCACCAGGTTGCGCAGGTTGAACTTGCCCTGCTCATCCTCCAGTTGCCCATCGAAGCGCACGCTACCGGACGGCACATCGCGCATCGGTCGCGTCCAGGGTTGGCCGCTACGTACCAGTGGGTCGCGCAGGCGTTGTTCGAACAACACCCGACGGCTCAACTGCAGGCCGCCTTCCAGCGCCCATTGTCCCTGCAGCGCCATCTGGCGGTTCTCTATCTGCCGGGTCTGCAGCCCCTGGCGTTCGATCATGCCTGCGGCGATCACCGCCACCACCGCGGCAATCAACAGCGCACTGATCACGGCCATGCCTTCCTGGCGCGCCATGGCCGGTCACAACTGCCAGGAGCCGAGGTCGGCGTTCACCCCGTCGCCCCCGGCCTGGCCGTCGGCGCCCAGGGAAAACACATCGATCTCGCCGTTGGCGCCCGGATTCAGGTACTGGTAAGGGCGGCCCCAGGGGTCGTTGGGCAGGCGGTCGAGGTAGGCACGCCATTGGCCATCCTTGGCCTGTGCCGGCTTCTCCACCAACACCTTCAGGCCCTGGTTCTGGTTCGGGTAGGCGCCGTTGTCCAGGCGGTACAGCTTCAGTGCCTGCATCAACCCGCCGATGTCCTGGCGCGCCGCCGTGGCGCGCGCCTGGTCGGGGCGGTCGAGTACCTTGGGCACCACCATCGCCGCGAGAATCCCGAGGATCACCACCACCACCATGATCTCGATCAGGGTGAAGCCCTGCTGGCGCAAGCGGCGGGCGGGAAGGTTGCGGCGGGCGATCTGCATCTCGGCATTCCTTGCGTGAGTTCGAATCGGGGGCCGATTGTGGCAAGGCGGTATGTCACGGATATTGAAAAAGCTCGGGAGTCGACGTCGTCAAAGCGTCATCGGGCCGCTCTACAGTGCTGCTTTGCCTTGCGCGAAAGGTGCCCTGTGCGTGCCACCGAGGATGGTTTCACCCTGATCGAAGTGCTGGTGGCGTTGACCATCGTGGCGGTGGCCATGGCCGCCGCAGTGCGCGCCAGCGGCTTGATGACCCAGGGGAACGGGCTGTTGCGCGACAAGGCGCTGGCCTTGCTCGCCGCCCAGGGACGCCTGGCCGAACTGCGCCTGGAAGGCAGCGCCAGGCCAGGCGTCAGGCAGTTCGAATGCGACCAGGGCCGCCTGCGCTTGCGCTGCGAGCAGCGCGTGTCGCGCTCGCGGCAAGGGCTGCTGGAGGTGTCGCTGCAGGTGTTCGACCGCCAGCATGAAGGGCCGGCGCTGGCGCGGTTGCAGACGTTGCTCGGGGGCGCCGAGGCTGCGCCCTCCACGTAAGAAGCGGGCGTGCCCGCTCCCCCGTGGCGGGTACCCTCAGAACGCGTAGCGCGTGGTCAGCATGAAGTTGCGTGGGTCACCGTAGTAACCGCCGTTGTAGAAGCCCAGGTTGTTAAAGTACTTCTTGTCGGTGAGGTTGTTGCCGTTGAGGGTCACCGACAACTGCTCGGTCACCTGGTACCGCGCCAGCGCATCCAGGGTCAGGTAGTTCGACTGGGTGTAGCGGATGGTCTCGCCCGCCGCCACCGGGCTGTCCAGGTCCTTCCAGATCTTGCTCTGCCAGTTGGCCGAGCCGCCGACGGTAAGCTTGTTCCACACCCCCGGCAGGCGGTAGGTGGTGGACAGGCGCAGCAGGTTCTCCGGCTCGATGGTGGAGATCTTGTCGCCCTCGCCATCGCGGGTGATACGGTGGGTGAAGCCACCCTGCACATGCCAGTCCGGGGTCAGCTCGCCCGCCACTTCCAGCTCGAAGCCACGGGTCTTGGCGCCCTGGATCGCCCGGTAGATGCCACGGTTGGTGGCCGGGTCGGTGCGGTCGAGTTCAGCGAGGTTGTCCTGGCGTACCTCGAACAGCGCCAGGCTGGCGTTGAGACGCCCGTCGTAGAACTCGCCCTTCAGGCCCAGCTCATAGGCGTCGCCCTCCTCCGGCTCGATCATCTTGCCGTTGGCGTCCTGCTCGGTCTCGTGCGGCTTGAAGATGCTGGTGTAGCTGCCATACACCGACCAGCTGTCGTCCAGGTCATAGACCACGCCGGCATAGGGTACGACCACGCCGTTCTCTTCCAGGTCCTGGGTCTTGCTGCGCTGGCCGCTGGTGGTGTCCAGGCGGGTGCTGTCGAGCTGCCAGTTGGACAGGCGACCACCGAGGATCACCGACAGTTTGTCGGTGGGCTTGAAGCGGCCGGTCAGGTAGGCCGCGTCTTCCTGCACACGGGTATCGACCTTCGACAGCGGACGCCCCCAGTCGGGTTCGCTGAACTCGCCGCGCCACTGGTAGATGTTGGCGCCACCGAAAAGGAACGGCCAGTTGCTTTCATGGGCGCGCACGTCGCGGTGGGAAATACCCGCTACCAATTCGTGCTCACGCCCCAGCAACTGGAACGGGCCACTGGCGTACAGGTCGTAGGCGTTCTGGTCGGTCTGGTAGCGGTAGCGGCCCAGCCACACGCCCATGCCGGCTCCCGTGGCGGCATCGGGGTAGCCACTGGCAGCCGAACCCAGGCGCATCGGCGCATCGGTCTCGCTGCGAGTGGCCGAGGCCTTGAGCGTCCAGTCGTTGGCCAGGCGCTGCTCGAGGGTGACGAACAGGTTGTCGGCGGTGTTGTCCCAGGCACTCCACTTGGCCCCGGGGTTGAACGAGCGCGACATGCCAAAGCGGTTGCCCTGGCTGTCCAGCAAAGGTGTCGACGGCCCCCAGGACGAACCTTCCGGGCGGTTGCTCTGGCGGCTCAGGCCGACGCTGAGCAAGGTGTCATCGCTGAGGTCGGCCTCGACGATGCCGTACATCACCTGTTTCTTCTCGGACAGGTTGTCCATGAACGACTGGCCGTCCTCGTAGGCCGTGACCAGGCGCCCGCGCACATTGCCGTCCGGTGTCAGCGCGCCGCCGATGTCGAACTCGCCACGGTAGGTGTCCCAACTGCCGGCGCCGAGCGATACATAGCCGGACAACTCGCGGGTCGGCCGCTTGCGCACCAGATTGACGGTCGCCGACGGGCTGCCGAAGCCACTGAGCAGGCCCGTGGCGCCACGCAGCACCTCGACCCGGTCGTAGATCACCAGGTCGGTCTGGTCGATGCCATTGCCGAAGCGGAAGGCCGCCGGGATGCCATCGACCTGGAAGTTGTCGATGTCGAAGCCACGGGCCTTGAAACTGGCGCGGTTGCTGTCGAGCTTGGTGACGGTGACGCCAGGCGTCTTGCCCAGCACATCGCTGATGCTGGTGAGGTTCTGGTCATCCATCTGCTGGCGGGTGATGACCGTGACCGACTGCGGCGTTTGCCGTGGCGACAAGGCCATGCGCGTGGCGGTGCGGCTGGCGCCGGTGGTGTAGGACCCGCTGCCTTCGGTGGTCTCGCCCAGCGCGGTATCGGTGATGGCGGTGGCGCCCAGCTCCAGGGTGCCCTTGCCGCTGGCGGCTTCGGCCCAGGCCGGGCCGGCCGGCGCGGCGAGGCTTGCCGCGAGGATGGCCAGTGCCAGCGGATGGCGCTGGCGGACGGTGGTGGCGTTCCCTGCCCTTTGAACCGTGTTCAGAGAGTGCTGTCGTTGCACGCTTGTCGACCCCTAGTTGTTGTGTCTGCTTGATGCAGGTGGGGCTAATCACTGGCGATTGTTGTGGTTGTGCGCCCGTTCTGCGACGGCTGCGGCGCATCCTAGGGTTTTTACGAATTTTTTTACAATTGCGAATATTTCGCATTGATTGGATCCAGGCAAAGAAATGTAACAGCCTGCCATTCGGCAACCCCGGCGAACGCGACTAGGCTCAATGGCATGTGATGCCGGGCCCCTCTGACGGTTTGCGCCGCCATGTCGGAATCACTGTTGCCATGCAACGTCGACAATCAAGGAGGGGCTCATGACAGCTCTGCACACTTTTCTTTTCACGCCTTTTCTCGGTACCAGCGCCTGGTTGTGGCTGGTCTTCATCACCATCGTCATCGCCTTGCTGGTCCTCGACCTCGGTGTGCTGCACCGCCAGGACCGCGAGATCGAGATGCGCGAAAGCCTGCTGCTGTATTCGGGCTACTTCAGCGTCGGCGTGCTGTTCGGCGTATGGGTCTGGTATGAACTCGGGGCGCAGCCGGCGCTGGAGTTCTACACCGGTTTCCTGGTCGAGCAATCGTTGTCGATGGACAACGTGTTCGTCATGGCGATGATCTTCAGCTTCTTCGCCATCCCCCGCCGCTATCAGCACCGCGTGCTGTTCTGGGGCATCCTCGGGGTGGTGGTGCTGCGGGCGATCATGATCGGCGTGGGCGCCGCGCTGGTACAGCACTTCGCCTGGGTGCTGTATATCTTCGGCGCCTTCCTGCTGTTCACCGGAGTGAAGATGGCGCTGTCCAAGGATGATGCCCACCCGGACCTGGCCAACAACCCGGTGCTGCGCTTCGTGCGCCGGCACATGCGGGTGACCGACCAGCTGCATGGCCGGCACTTCTTCGTCCATCTCACGCCGCCGGGAACGGACCGCGCCATCCGCTATGCCACACCGCTGTTCCTGGCCCTGGTGCTGATCGAGCTGGCCGACCTGGTGTTCGCCGTCGACAGCGTGCCGGCGATCTTCGCCATCACCCAGGACCCGTTCATCGTCTACACCTCGAACATCTTCGCCATCCTCGGCTTGCGCTCGCTGTACTTCGCCCTGGCGGCACTGATGCACCGCTTCGTCTACCTCAAGTACGCGCTGGCGTTGGTGCTGATCTTCATCGGCTGCAAGATCTTCTGGCACGGGCTGGTGGGCAAGGTGCCGGCCGGCATTTCGCTGGGGGTCACGTTCGGGCTGTTGCTCGGCGGCGTGCTGCTGTCGTTGCTGCGCACACGCAATCAGCAGCAACCGGCCGAACAACAACCAGCACAGGACGAACCACTGCCCACAGAAAACAAGCCGACCGCCATGGCCGCCGACAACATTGCCGAGAAGAAAGGCCCGCACCTGCGGGTCTGATCAGGGCACGAGCCCCTCGACGATGATCACCTGAGCCATCGCCGCCCCCTGGCGATGGCGGCAGGCCTCCTGGTACAGGTCCGAGCGATAGCAGGCCACGGCCTGCTCATAGGAATCGAACTCGACCACCACGCTGCGCTGCGGCGTCGCCCGCCCCTCCAGCGCCTCGCTGCGCCCGCCCCGGGCCAGGAAGCGCCCGCCAAAGGCGACGAACGCCGCCGGGGCGCGCTGGGTGTATTGCAGGTATTGCTCGGGGTCGGTGACGTCCACATGGGCGATCCAGTAGGCCTTCATTCGTCGCGCTCCGGTTGCATGGTCATTATCGTATTATGGTATACCATAAAACTTTCCTGACCAGTATGAGCGTGCAACATGGCCTTCAACAACATCGAAGAACTCCTCGACGACTACCGCCAGGGCCGGATGGTCCTGCTGGTGGACGACGAGGACCGGGAAAACGAAGGCGACCTGCTGATCGCCGCCGAGCGCTGCGACGCCCAGGCCATCAACTTCATGGCCCGCGAGGCGCGTGGCCTGATCTGCCTGACCCTCACCGATGAGCACTGCCAGCGCCTGGGCCTGGAGCAGATGGTGCCAAGCAACGCCAGCGTGTTCGGTACCGCTTTCACCGTCTCGATCGAAGCCGCCAGCGGTGTGACCACCGGCATTTCCGCCGCCGACCGGGCACGCACGGTGGCCGCGGCCATGGCCGCCGACGCCCGCCCCGAAGACCTGGTACAGCCCGGCCACATCTTCCCCTTGCGTGCCCGCGAAGGCGGCGTGCTGACCCGCGCCGGGCACACCGAGGCCGGTTGCGACCTGGCCCGCCTGGCAGGCTTCAGCCCGGCATCGGTGATCGTCGAGGTGCTCAATGACGACGGCAGCATGGCCCGCCGGCCCGACCTGGAAGTGTTCGCCGCCCGGCATGGCATCAAGATCGGCACCATCGCCGACCTGATCCACTATCGGCTGAGCACCGAGCAGACCATCAAGCGCATCGGTGAACGCGCATTGCCCACGGTGCACGGCAACTTCCGCCTGGTCACCTACGAAGACCGCATCGAAGGCGGCGTGCACATGGCCATGGTCATGGGCGAGATCCGCCGCGAGCAGCCCACCCTGGTGCGCGTGCATGTGATCGACCCGCTGCGCGACCTGGTTGGCGCCGAGTACGCAGGCCCGGCCAACTGGACGCTGTGGGCGGCGCTGCAGAAGGTCGCCGAGGAAGGTGCCGGGGTGGTGGTGATCCTGGCCAACCATGAATCCTCCCAGGCCCTGCTCGAACGCGTGCCGCAACTGACTCAGCCGGCCCGGCCCTACCAGCGTGGCCAGTCGAAGGTCTACTCGGAGGTCGGCACCGGCGCGCAGATTCTCCAGGACCTGGGCGTGGGCAAGCTGCGCCACCTGGGGCCGCCACTCAAGTACGCCGGGTTGGCCGGGTACGAGCTGGAGGTGGTGCAGAGCATTCCGTTCGAGGGTAATTGATTTCACGGGGCTGCAAGCACTGCCTGTCAGCGGGCTCCCACAGGGACCTCGCAATTCCTGAGACCCGCGCCGTATCTGTGGGAGCCGGCTTGCCGGCGATGGGCCGCAAAGCGGCCCTGTCGCCACGCGGAGTGATGGCCGGTCAGCGCCGACCTCTTGCGAAAAGTTTGGAATACCATAATATGACATTCCGTAGACCTTGATTCTGCCGGCCGCACCTACACTGACATGACGGCCACGCTCCACCCGTTTGACGCTGCTCCCCGAACATGATTGGCGGGCGACAGAAGCCCGCCTCGAATAACAAAAGCAACGAGGGCGTAACCATGCTGTTGAGCAAACGAGTAACCGCAGTGCTGTCCGCCAGCCTGCTGACCCTGGCCTGCCAGGCCACCCAGGCGGCCGACAGCCTGAACTTCGTCAGCTGGGGCGGGACCACCCAGGATGCGCAGAAGGCCGCATGGGCCGAACCCTTCAGCAAGGCGTCCGGCATCAAGGTGGTGCAGGACGGCCCCACCGACTACGGCAAGCTCAAGGCCATGGTCGAAAGCGGCAACGTGCAGTGGGACGTGGTCGATGTCGAAGCCGACTTCGCCCTGCGCGCCGCCAGCGAAGGCCTGCTCGAACCCCTCGATTTCAAGCAGATCCAGCGCGACAAGATCGACCCGCGCTTCGTCTCCGACCATGGCGTCGGCTCGTTCTTCTTCTCCTTCGTGCTCGGCTACAACGAGGGCAAGCTCGGCGCCAACAAACCGGTGGACTGGTCCGCCCTGTTCGACACCAAGACCTACCCCGGCAAGCGCGCCCTGTACAAGTGGCCCAGCCCCGGCGTGCTCGAACTGGCCCTGCTGGCCGACGGCGTGGCGCCAGACAAGCTCTACCCGCTGGACCTGGACCGCGCCTTCAAGAAGCTCGACACCATCAAGAAAGACATCGTCTGGTGGGGCGGCGGCGCCCAGTCGCAGCAACTGCTGGCCTCGGGTGAAGCCTCGCTCGGGCAGTTCTGGAACGGCCGCGTGTATGCCTTGCAGCAGGACGGCGCGCCGGTCGGCGTGAGCTGGAAGCAGAACCTGGTCATGGCCGATTTCCTGGTCATCCCCAAAGGCGCGAAGAACAAGGACGCGGCCATGAAGTTCCTGGCCAACGCCAGCAGCGCCGAAGGCCAGGCCGAGTTCGCCAACAAGACCGCCTACGCCCCGGTCAACGTCGACAGCGTGGCCAAGCTCGACAAAGACCTGGCGCCGAACCTGCCGACTGCCTACGCCCAGGACCAGGTGACCCTGGACTTCGCCTACTGGGCGAAGAACGGCCAGGCCATCGCCGCCCGCTGGAATGAGTGGCTGGTCAAATGAAAGTCGCCATCAATGCCCTGCACAACGCGCAAGGTGCCCCCAGCGGCACCGGCGCGCCCGGGGCGGCCGAGCGTCGCCCGCCCATCAGCCAACGCTGGCGCGGCAGCCGCAACCTGCTGCCGGCGCTGCTGTTCCTCGGCCTGTTCTTCTTCGCCCCGCTGGTCGGCCTGCTGCTGCGCGGGGTGCTGGAGCCCGAGCCGGGCCTTGGCAACTATGCGCAGCTGTTCGCCAACTCGGCCTATGCCCGGGTGCTGTTCAACACCTTCTCGGTGGCCGGCCTGGTCACCCTGATCAGCGTGCTGCTGGGCTTCCCGCTGGCCTGGGCGATCACCCTGGTGCCCAAGGGCTGGGGCCGCTGGCTGCTGAACATCGTGCTGCTGTCGATGTGGACCAGCCTGCTGGCGCGCACCTACTCATGGCTGGTGCTGCTGCAGAGCTCGGGGGTGATCAACAAGGTGTTGATGGCGCTGGGCATCATCGATGCGCCGCTGGAGATGGTGCACAACCTCACCGGCGTGGTGATCGGCATGAGCTACATCATGATCCCGTTCATCGTCCTGCCGTTGCAGGCGACCATGCACGCCATCGACCCGATGGTGCTGCAGGCAGGCTCGATCTGCGGCGCCAGCCCCTGGACCAACTTCTGGAAGGTGTTCCTGCCGCTGTGCCGCTCGGGGCTGTTCTCCGGCGCGCTGATGGTGTTCGTGATGTCGCTCGGTTACTACGTTACCCCGGCCCTGCTCGGCGGCGCGCAGAACATGATGCTGCCCGAATTCATCATCCAGCAGGTTCAGTCGTTCCTCAACTGGGGCCTGGCCAGCGCCGCCGCCGCGCTGCTGGTGGTGATCACCCTGGTGCTCTTCTACCTGTACCTGAAGCTGCAGCCGGAGTCCCCGGTCGGCAACGCGAGGTAAACCGCCATGCTGCTTTCCCCCAATGCCATGGGTCGCCCACTGCGCACCGGGCTGTACCTGACCACCGGGCTGATCGCTGCCTTCCTGCTGCTGCCGGTGGTGTTCATCATCCTGCTGTCGTTCGGCTCGTCGCAGTGGCTGGTGTTCCCGCCACCGGGCTGGACCTTGAAGTGGTACGCGCAGTTCTTCGCCAACCCCGAGTGGATGGATGCGGCGCTGGCCAGCCTCAAGGTGGCGCTGCTCACCACCTTCGCCGCCGTGGCTCTCGGCCTGCCCACTGCCTTTGCCCTGGTGCGCGGTCGCTTCCCGGGCCGCGAGCTGCTGTACGGGCTGTTCACCATGCCGATGATCGTGCCCCTGGTGATCATCGCCGTGGCGGTGTACGCGCTGTTCCTCAAGCTGGGCTACACCGGCACCTTGTTCGCCTTCGTGGTCAGCCACGTGATCGTCGCCCTGCCCTTCACCATCATCTCGATCATCAACTCGCTCAAGCTGTTCGACCAATCCATCGAGGACGCCGCGGTGATCTGCGGCGCCTCGCGCCTGCAGGCGATCGTCAAGGTGACCTTCCCGGCGATCCGCCCGGGGATGATCGCCGGCGGCCTGTTCGCCTTCCTGGTGTCGTGGGACGAGGTGGTGCTGAGCGTGATGATGGCGAGCCCCGACCTGCAGACCCTGCCGGTGAAGATGTGGACCACCCTGCGCCAGGACCTGAGCCCGGTGATCGCGGTGGCCTCGACGCTACTGATCGGCCTGTCCCTGCTTGTGATGTTCATTGCCGCCGCCCTGCGCCGGCGCGCCGAAAACGCCTGACTGCCTGGAGACAATGACAATGAGTGCAGTGATCAAAGACGATACGCGCAACCAGACCCTGGTCAGCCTGCGCGGCCTGAACAAGCACTACGGCGACTTCACCGCCGTGGACAACCTGGACCTTGAGATCCAGGACGGCGAGTTCCTCACCTTCCTCGGCTCCAGCGGCTCGGGCAAGTCCACCACCCTGTCGATGCTGGCCGGCTTCGAGACGCCCAGCAGCGGCGAGATCCTGGTTGACGGCCAGTCGCTGGTCAACGTGCCGCCGCACAAGCGCGACATCGGCATGGTGTTCCAGCGCTACTCGCTGTTCCCGCACCTGAACGTGCGCGACAACATCGGCTTCCCCCTGGCCATCCGCAAACTCGGCGCCGACGAGACCCGCAAGCGCGTGGAGGCCATGCTCAAGCTGGTACGCCTGGAACCCTTCGCCCACCGCAAGCCCTCGCAGATGTCCGGCGGCCAGCAGCAGCGCGTGGCGATCGCCCGGGCGCTGGTGTACGAGCCGCGCATCCTGCTGATGGACGAGCCACTCGGCGCGCTGGACAAGAAGCTGCGCGAAGACCTGCAGGACGAACTGCGCCAGCTGCACCGGCGCCTGGGCATCACCATCGTCTACGTGACCCACGACCAGGAGGAGGCGATGCGCCTGTCCCAGCGCATCGCCATCTTCAGCCATGGCCGCATCGTCGGCCTGGGCACCGGCTACGACCTCTACCAGAACCCGCCGAATGCCTTCGTCGCCTCGTTCCTGGGCAACTCCAACTTCCTGCGTTTCACTGCCAGCGGCAACGGCGGCGGACACTTCGAGGGCCAGCCGGTGGCGGTGCGCCTGACCCCGGGCCTGGCCAACGCCCAGGAAGCGTTGATCATGGTGCGCCCGGAGAAGGCCCAGGCGCTGACCGTCGAGCAGGCCGCGCGCGAACCCTTGCCGGCAGGCTGGAACGAAGTCAGCGCCACGGTCGCCGAGTTGCTGTTCCTCGGCGAAAGCCAGACCTGCCATGTGGTCACCCAGGGCGGCACGGCGCTGACGGTCAAGGCGCTGTCCGCTGCGGGCATGCCCATGCAGCCGGGCGACCAGGTCAGGGTGCGCTGGGCCGTAGCGGATGCGTGCATCTACACCGACTGGGCCGAGAGCGACCTGAGCAAGGGCGCCGGGGCACATTGAGCCAACCAGGGGCCGCGGCGCGGCCCCTCACAGCAACAGGTTGCCCCGCTCCTCCTCGGTCAATTGCGCCTTGGCCCGCTCATCCAGCGCCCCCGCGCCCAGCACCTGCACCGGGCTCTGGCGGTTGTACTGCGGATTAAGGCTCGCCCCGTCCTGCCCCGGCACCAGCCGCTCGCCACCGAAGCCCAGCACCTGCACGGTGATCACCGATGGCTGGCGCTGACGCGACGCGGCCTGTTGCTGGCGGCCCGCCTCCTCGGCCGCCTGGCTCGCCGACGACGCCGCGGCGCTGGCCGAAGCAATCGCCCCGGTATTCACCGCGGCCACCACCGGCATGCCCTTGGCATCGCCCTGCACCTGGATGTTGGCAGCGTTGACCACCTGCAGCGCGGCGATGTTGACGTTGCCCGACACGCGGATCCCCGCCTCGCCGGCATCGATGGTGCCCAACGGTGCGATCAGGTCGATATCCCCCGGCGCCACCTCGGCAATCGGGTTGAGCGTGGCAATGCCAGCACCGGTGCTCGGCACGCTCGGCGCCAGGCCGACGTTACCCCACAGGTCGTAGGTGCGCTTGGGCGGCGTGTACACCACGGTGGTCTTCGAGCCGCGGCCGGCGTTGATGTCGCCCTGGGCCGACCAGCCGAGGATCGAGCCGCCGAAGGTGGTCATGATCCGGCTCTGGCCGAGCAGGATGCTGCCCTGGGAGTACAGCTGGATGTCACCGCTGCCCTGGGTGATCACCCCGGCGGTGGACGGCGGCGCTTCGCCCTCGATGCCGAACACCTGCTGGCCACCTGGGGTCAGCACCTGGATGCCGCCGCCGAAATCGGTGTGGATGCCCGCGCCGCCGTAGACGGTGGCGCTGCCGTCGTAGCGGATCGGATTGCCGGCCACGTCCTTGTCCGGGAACAACGCGGCGATCGCCTGGCGACCGCGCAGGTAGCTGCCGGTACGCGGGCCGTTGACGTCGTTGTACTCGCGCCCGCCTTCACGCAGCTCGCTGAAGTAGACCTGGCGGGCGAAGATGCGCTGCTGCTCGGCGGGCAAGGCGGCAAAGTAGGCGCGGCTGTCGGCGCTGTCGCCGCTGAAGCCGAAGCGTTCGCGCAGCCAGGCCTGCAGCTCCAGGTCATAGCGCTTGAACACGTTGTCCGCCTGGCCGCTGTCGACGGGCTGCTCCGCACCGAGGTAGCGCTCGAGCAGACGCTGGTAGTCCGGGCCGGCCTTGCCGGCGCCGACGACGATGGCGATAGCCGCGCCATCGTTGCCGCCACCACTGCCATCGACCCGGCCGATACTGTTGATCGCCGCCTCCTGGTAAGCCGAGCCCACGCCCTGGCCGGACTGGAACAGGTTGCGCCCGGCGACCACCTCCAGCTGGCCGGGCCCGGCAACATTGAAGGTGCTCAGGCGAATGTCGCGCCCGGCGCTGATCAGCGAGACATCCAGGGCATCGCCATGGATAACCAGGTTGCCCGAGGAATAGACGTTACCCTGGTCCCCCGCCACCATGCCCGGCGCGCCGAAGCGCTCGACGCCCAGCGCCTTGCCGGCGTTGACGATGTCGCGCCCGGCCATCACCCGCACCGGCCCCGCGCCCTGATACAGCTTGAGCCCGGTCTGCTGGTACTCGATGATCTCGCCGGTGTTCAAGCCGACGATGTCCCCGGCCAGGGCATAGAAGCGCGCGGGTGTCTGCGGCCGCGACCCGGCCTTGTAGGTGTTCAGGCCATAGGTGAACAGCGGCGACGCATCCAGGCTCGCGGCGATATCCGCGCTCAGGTTGCTGGCCTGGTACACGTACGAGAAGTCCTGGCCAAGCATTGCCGGCCGTTGCGGCGTGGCGATGGCCGAGGTGTCGGTGCCCGACTGGCTGATCACATAGCCGCCGGCGTAGATCGACTCACCGGCGATCAGTTGCAAAGCGCTGCGCGCCGAAGGTGCGGTCATCAACGAATAGGCGGAGGTGGCGATGCCACGCTCGCTGGCCGAACTGCCGTAGTACAGGCTGCCGTTGGCCGCCGTCACCCGCAGCGCCGTCGGGTAGAACAGGCGGCCACCGTAGAGCGGCAGGTTACGGCCCGGACGCAGCTCATCGAAGTTCACCGGCGTGACATTGCCGCCCAGGGCGAGCATGTCCACGGCGGTGGTCTCGCGCCACAACGAGAACCAGCTGTTGCCCTGCCCGGCATAGCGCACACCGTTGTCGCCGAGGAAGCCGGTCATGTTGAACTGCGGCACCCGGCCCGGGTCACCGACACCCTGCACGACCAGGTCGCCGCGGCTGTCCAGGCGCACCGCGGCATCACCAGGCATGAGCGTCAGCCCCCCCAGCGCCGCGGCCTTGGTCGAGGTATACGGGTCGTAGGCGCGCGACTCGCTGCTGTCATTGAAGGCGAAGCTGCTGCCATACACCTGCCTGACCACCCCGACGCTGCCCGCCTGCACATTCAGCGCACCCCGCAGGTTGACCAGCGTGCCGCCCAGGTCGGGGGTGACCCGCGCCATCTCCAGTGCCGCGGACGCCGGGTTGATGCCACCGGCCACCCGCAGGTTCAGGTCGCCGCCGCCGGTCTGCACCAGGCGACCATCCTCGGCGATCCGGCCACTGCCGCCGACCACCAGGTTCAGGCCCTGGCTGCGCTCGGCCTCGACGCCCGCGGTGTTGCTGGCCTGCAACAGGCCGGCCGAGCCACCCACGCCGACGTCCAGGTTGCCACCCCCCAGGGTGCCGATGCCGGTGAAGCCCACCAGCCAAGGTTCGGCCACCGAGGCCTGGGGCTGCTGGGCGAAGGTGCCGAAGTTGACCCACCACGCCGCCGGGGTATCGGCACTGGTCTGGCCCTGGCGCCACAGCCAGTTGCCCAGCGCGGCCGATGCCACTTGCGGCCTGGAGAGGGCGCCGCCGGTCTTGCTCGCCACCAGGTTGCCGGCAAGATCGCCCCCGGCCGTGATCCGCAGGTTGCCGCCCTGCTCCGGATACCAGGCGCGGTACAGGCTTTCGGTCAGCGCCTCATAGGGCGCGCCGGCGCTGCCGAGCACGCTGCCGTCGGCCAGCCGGCCACGGGCGAGCTGGTGCGGATCGACGCCGTCGCGCCACAGCGACGGCGCCTGGGTGCCGGCGGTGTAGACGCCGAACAGCGAGTCCATGCGCCAGTCGCCGGCACTGAGCAGGTCAAGGTCGCCGGTACCGGTGCGCAACACGCTGAACATCAGGGTGTGCGGCGTGACCTCGATACGCTCGGGCTCGGTCGGCGCGTCGATCTCCACGCACCAGCCGGGGATCGAGCACAACTCCATGTCGGCGTCGGCCACCGGGGTGCCGGGCTCCATGCCATAGGTGTTGTCCGGCCCCCAGACCCAGAGCTTCTTGCCCCCCAGCGTCTGGTCCACGCACCAGCCGGCGATGTCGCACAACACCAGGTCCTCGGGCGCCACCGGCGTGCCCGGCTCCATGCCGTAGGTGTTGTCGGGGCCCCACACCTTGATGGTCTTCACCGCCGGCTCGCACCAACCGGCGATGTCGCACAGCGCCAGGTCCTCGGGGGCTACCGGGGTACCGGGCTCCATGCCGTAGGTGTTGTCCGGCCCCCAGACCATGCCGGTGCCGCCAGCCCCGCCACCGCTGCGCTTCTGCTGCGCGATGTAGTGCAGGTCGGCCAGGCGCAGCACGCCGGCATCGGTGTCGGCGCGGGTGATGCGGCTGTCGGCGGCGTCCAGGTCGGCGCCGGCCACCAGGCGCATCGACCACGACTGCGAGCCTGCCGGCAACATCTGCGCCAGCGCCCAGTTGCGCCCCTGCTGGCCATTGCTTGCGGGGCGCAGCTCGATCAGGTCGACGCCTGCGGCGAGCTTGACATCGGTGCCCGCCGGCAGCCGCGAGCCCACGGCCAGGGTAAGCGCGCTGCCTTGGGTAAGGCCGCCACTGGGCAGGGCGATGCCCTTGCTCCAGATACCGCCCTGCACGGCCACGCTGACCGGCAGGCGGCTGCCGGCGTCCAGGCGCGTGCCCATGCCCAGGGTGACCGCCTCGCGCAGCAGCGTGCCGGCGGCGTACAACAGGTTGCCGCCAGCGTCGCGTACCGCGGCCTCGAGCACCGTGCCCGCGGGCAGGCTCAGCGGCGCCGACAGGCTCATGGCGCTGGGCAGGCGCAGGTTGGCCGGCAAGGTGGTGGCGGCGAACGGCAGGTCGAAATTGAGCAGGCTGCCTTCTGGGAACAGCGTGCCCTCGGCCAGCTCGACGCCGCTGCGCGGGATCACCAGGTCGCTGTCGAACGGCTGCTTGCCGGGCAGCAGCAACCAGCCCTTGCCGTCCATGCGCGCTTCGTCGCTGGCCAGGTCCAGCGGCATGAAACCGTCGCTGATGCTGCCATACACCTCCAGGTTGCCGCCGGCGCGCAGCACCAGGTTGCCTACCTCGCCCGAACCGTGGACGGCAGTCTTCGGCGTCAGCGGGTTGAGGCTGGCGTAGCGATGGCCGGACAGGTCCAGGTCACCCTGCACCACCAGGTCGGTGCCGGCATCGACCGTGGCGATCTCCACGCCCGGGCGCAGGTGCAGGGCCTGGGCGTAGCGGGCGTTGTTCAGCCCGGCCAGGCGCACGTCGAGCAGGTCGCGGTTGCGCAGCAGGTTGTCGATGAACAGCACACTCTGGTCGTGCTTGCGGGTCAAGTAGTCCTGGTCGATGACCTGGATCGGCCGGCCACTGGCCGAAGTGCCGCCCGGCGCCGCGTCGGTGTAGCGCTGGTTGCCGACCACGGCGATGGAGCGCGCGCCGAGAATGTCCACTGGACCACGCACGTCGATGGCGATATCGCCCGCCGTATCGCTGCCCAGGCGCGGGGCGATCAGCTCCAGGGTGCCGCGCTGGCGGCCATCGCCCTGCCCGGAGGCGGTGCCGTGGCGCAAGTCGATGCGTGCGCCGCTGGCCAAGGTCAACTGGCCCTGGCCACTGCTGAGCTCTACCACGGCGCGGTTGGGCGCATCGATGATCGCGCCATAGCTGTCGACCCGCAGCACACTGCCATGGGCGTCAAGCAAGGCCCCGGCGCCCAGGGCCAGGCCTCGATTGGCGGCCAGGCGGATGCTGCCAACCTGCTCGCCGCTGGCATCGACATGGCCGTTGACCGTGAGCTGCCCGTTGTCCAGCGACAGGTTGATCTGCTGGGCCTTGAGCTCATCGCCGATCACCAGGTCACCCTGCTTGATCTGGAAGCTGCGCGCACCGAACACCTGGTCGCGGTTCAGGCGCTGGTTGAGGCCGGCAAAGTCGTCCAGCTGCCGGGCGCGGATATCGACCGCCCCGCCCGCGTACGGAACCTGCGTGCCGGCGGCGTCGTAACGGCCACTGGCCGCGCCGAGGATCTGGCCGAGCAGTTCGATGCGCCCACCCTGCTCGCCCAGGGCAATGGCCGTCAGCCGCCCGGCGCGGTTGCCGCGGGCACTGAGGTCGATCAGCGCGCCAGCGGCCTGGTGAATGTCGCCGAACTGGCTGCCCAGCACCAGCTCGCCGCCCCAGCTGTACTGGGTCACGTCGTTGAGGGTCAAGGTACGCCCGGCCAGGTCCAGCCGTGCGGCGTCACCCAGGCGCAGGTCGTCCAGCGCCTGCAGGGTCAGGCGGCCGCTGGGCAGGCTGAAGGTGCCATCGACCAGCAGTTGCCGCGCCTTCAGGCTCAGCTCGGCGCCCAGGGCCTGACGACCGCTGGCCAGGGTGCCACCGCCGCCCTGCACGCGCAGGGTGCCACCGGCCTCGATACGATTGAGCGAGCCGGCGCTGCCGGTCCACAGCGGTGTGTCCACCAGCAGGTCACCGCCGCTGTAGGCGAAGCTACCGTCGGCCTGGTAGTCACCACGGCGGTGGTGGACCAGCAGGCTGCCCTTGTGGTTGGCGCTCACCTGGTGGCTGGCGTGCAGTTCCACGCGGCTGAAGCCCAGGGTCTGGCGCGCCATGTCGGTGCTGCCATCGGGCTGGCTGTTGGCGCCGTAACCGAACTCCAGGTCCTTGACGCGGATTGCCAGCAGGCCATCGCCACTGCCGGCCCCGCCCGCGATCGGCGCGCCCGCGGCGTTGCGCGCACCGCTCCAGATCAGCCGTTCGGTGCGAATGGTCGCCTGGTCGCCGGCCTGGCCATGGCCATAAATGGCCGGCACGCCGAGCACCAGCGCCTGCAGGCGGTTCTTGCCGGTGACCGGGTCGTAGGTGTCGAGCGCCGTGGTGCCGAAGAAGTTCAGCGAGTCGGACGCCGCCAGGGTCAGGGTCTCCAGTGCCGGCACAGCCTCGGCCGGGCTGCCCTGCAGCAGACGGTCGAGCACCTGCTGGTTGAGGGTCAGGCCCTGGCCCAGCACGCCGTCCGCCAGGGCGCGAGCCAGCGCGTCGGCGCTGCCGACGTTGATCCGCCCGACCGCCAGGCCCAGGTGCCGGGTCCCGAAGGCCACCCCGTCATCGAGACTGAAGGTCTTGTCGGTGGCGGCGAACAACGAGCCTTCCGAGTACAGCCGGGTGGTGCCCTGGCAACCGCCGGCGCTGCAACCGCCAATGAGGATGGAGCCCGGCGACCAGCTGCTGGTGAACTGCGACGACACCACATCCAGCCGGCCGTTGGACACCGCCAGCAAGGCACGGCCGTTGCTGTTGATGAAGTAGCCGTCATCGGCATCGAAAGGCACCGCGCCTCGGCCAAGCGTGACGATCCCGGCCCCCTGCTCGACGACGATGCTGCCACGCGGGTCGTTGTTGGTCAGGAACACTTCACCGGCCTGCAGCACCGCGCCCGAACGCAGCCAGATATCGCTGGTGCCTTCGAGGAAGGTCATCTGGTTGCCGCCCTGGCCGTAGAGTACGTTGGCGCGGCCGCCCAAGGTCAGCCGGGGTGCCTGCAAGGCATTGAGCTCGCGGGCCGACAGCACCGCGATGTGCTCACCAATGGCCTGGCCGACGCCACCATCGGCCACCACTTCAAGGCCACGGGCGCCGAACACCGCCGCGCTGCCGGCATGACCGCCTTCGGCGGCGGCGAAGTTCACCCGACCGGCGACGCGCAAGGTACTGGCGGCCTCGTTGTTGCCCTGCACCCGCAGGTTCAGCCACTTGCCATCGGCCTCGATCGCCGCGCGCGGCACGCCCTTGGCCGAGGCATCGGCACGGGCGAAGGCGGCGTAGGACGTTTCGTTGTACTGCGAATAGCGCCGCAGCACGTCGCCCGAGGTCAGGATCACCTGGCTCGACAGCGGCTGGCGGATACCGGTGTTGGCCACCGACAGGCTGCCCGTGGTAGTCCAGGAGCCGTTGCGCATCGCCAGGCTGGCAGCGCTGCCTCCGGCCATGGCCAGGCCATTGAGCTCGACCCGGAACGCCCCCGGCAGCAGCGCAAAGCTGGCCGGCAGCAAGGTGTAGGTGCCGGCCGCCAGGCCAGGAACGCTGCCATCGAGGGTGATCTGCTGGCCGATCCCCGGCGCCGTCACGCCGGCCTCGCCGGTCACCGGCGCATAAGGGCCGGTGAAGCTCGGCACAATGGCGTAGACCGGGTTGCTGCCCAGCGTGGGCAGGACCAGGCGGCCCTCGCCATCGAGTTGCATCAGCGGGTGGTAGCGGGCGTCGGTGGAGCCGCCACGCCCGGAGACGAAGCCGGCGCCGGTCAGCGTGCCGCCTCCGGACAGGTCGATCAGCGCGTCCTGGCGGATGTCGATGGACTTGCCGTTGAGCGATACCCCATACAGGCTGTCGCCCGCCGCGCCCAGCAGCCTCACCGCCAGGCCTGCGAACAGGTAGCTCAGGCCATCCACCGTCCCGCCGTAGGGCATGACCAGCCCTGCCGCGCTGACCGAGGTGATGCTGCCCGGCAACAAGGTGACCGCCTGGGTGCCGCCCGCCTCCAGCCCCAGCGACAGCCCGCCGAGGGGCGCGCGCAGCACCCCGCCCTGCTCGACCTTGCCGGCGATCAGCGCCAACCGGCCAAACACCGAGAACGGCTGGTCGGGCGTGCCTTGCCCAGCCCTGCCGATGCGCAAGGTGGCGTCGCTGGCCGTCTCGATCTGGCCGAAGGCGCCCGTGGTCGGATAGACCTGGGCAGCGAGCAGCTCCAGGTCGGCATTGCTGCGCAGCAGGGTCCTGTCGGTGCCCTCGCCAACCTTGCCCAGCACCCGCAGGTCGCCCTGGCTGCGCAGGCTGCCCAAGGCAAAACCACGGCGGTCGAAGTCCAGTGAACCACCGGCGGCCAGCGCCAGGCTGCCATGGGCGCCCAAGGTCACGGCATCGCGCAGGTCCAGAAGGTGGGCGTCGACCTGCAACAGCGCCGCGCTGTCTTGCGTCGACAGCCCGCCCTTGAGGGTCGGCCGGGTCGCCTGGTCGGCGCTGCGATGGTTGCTGCCGGCAAGCCGCACATAGGGCGCCCGCAAGTGCACACGGGCATCGCCGGCGCTGCTCTGGGCCAGCACCAGCGAGCCGGTGTACAGCTGCAGGCTACGGGCCATGCGCAGGTCCAGGTCACCCTCGAAGGCCACTACACCATCGCTGAGCAGCGACAAGCTGTCGAAGCCCCCCGCAGCAACCTGAGCAACGTCGAGCTGCCCCTGACCATAGCGCAGCGGCCCTTGCTCGGCATTGGCCGCGCCTTGGCCGAGCACCAGCTCGCGTGGCGCCTTGACGGCGTCGACCAGGCTACCGTTGAGGTAGAGACCGCTATCCAGCGCCACCTCCAGGCTGCCGCCCGCGGCACCAAGGCCACCGGAGGCGGCGCTGAAGCTGCCGTCCAGGCGCAGGCCGTGGCTCGACGACAGGCTGATGCGCCCGCCGTTGCTGGCCATGGCCAGCGGACCCTGGCCACGGATATCCAGCGTGGCCTGGGCGCCGTCGGCGCGCAGGCGAGCGCCCTCGGCCATGTCCAGGAACAGATAGGCGCCGTTGCTGGTGCCCTGGTCATGGTCGATCTGCCCGCCAATGACAATGCTGCCGCCATCGTCGACCCGACCATAACGGCGACCTTGCGCATCCAGGGCGGTGACCGCCCGCCCGGACACATCGATCACGGCCTGCTCACCCAGGCGGATCGAGCGCTGGTGCGCCCCCTCCGTCACGCCGGAGTCCATGGTCGGCAACCATTGCTGCAGCAGGCTGACACTGCCACCCCAGGCATTGAGGGTACCGTTCAGGTTCAACTGCGCGGTGCTGGTCAGGCTGATCGACTGCAAGGGGTCGACACTGATCGTCGCGCCGCGCCCGACCTCGAGCACCGCCGCTTCACGGCTCGCCTGGTCGAAGCGGCTATCACCCGCCGCCAGGGCCAGGCTTGCGCCGGCGCGCGGTTCCAGCTTGCCGGCCACCGCGTTCTGCGCCAACAGTGGCGCCAACCCGATCAGCGCCGGATCGCCGAGCGGCCGGCTGGCGTCGAGTTGCTCCACCGGCCGGGTGACGTCGATACGGCTGCCAGCGGCCACACTCAGGCCATGGTTGCCGGTGATGGCGTAATGAGCGAAACCACGGTTGAAGAAATCCTCGGCCAAGTGCACGCCGGTCTCGCCCTGCCCGCTGCCCCCCACACTCACCCGCTCGGCGGCCAGGGTCAGGGTGCCTGCGCCACTGCTGCCGTAGCCGCGCAGCTCGCCATCGAGGCGCATGCGCCCGGTGCCGCTGTTGTCCAGCGCGCTACTCTGCAAGGTCAGGTTGCCGCCACTGCCACCGAGCAGGCGGTTGCCCTCGCGGCGTACCACACCGCCGGACACGTCCAGCACGCTGGCGCTGTCCAGCAGCACATCGCCGCTGCTGCGCAGGCTCAGGCTGCCACCGTTGCGCCAGGCGCGCTCACCTGGGTCCGTGCCCTCGCTGCGCAGACCGCTGACATCCAGGCGCACCCCGGCGGCCACGCCGACCTGCGCGCGCAGCCCTGCCGGGGTGGCCAGCGCCTGGTCCTGCAGGCTGGCGAGAACACGCTGGCGGAGCACATCGCCCAGGACCATCTGCCCGCCCCTGGCGGTCAGGTCGGCATTGACCTGGACCTGCGGGGCATAGAAGGTCAGGCTGCCGCCATCGGCCAGGCGCACGGCATCATCGACCTCGATGCGCTGTTGGGCGGCAACGCTCAAACCACCCAGCTCCAGGCCGTTGAGCCAGTCGCTGTCGAGTGCCAGCTGGCCACGGCGCTGCTCGTCCAACGGTGCCTGCAGGCCGACGTCGGCGCTCTGCCCCCCGGCGCCCTGGCGTATCAGCACCTGCTGCATGACCGGGGTCAGGCTGAAGCCGAGCTCCTTGGCGTCGCTGAGGTAGCCGGGCAGCTGTTGGCCGAGCACCAGTTGCGCGCCCTGGGCCCGGGCGGTGTGCACCTGGCGATAGCCGTCGCGCCCGCGTACCGGCGCCTGCACCTGGCGCTCGTCCTGCCAGGTCTGGCCGAGCAACTGGCCGTCGAGCAGCGCGCTCTGGGTCGCCACCACCAGGCTGCCGGCGTCGCGGCCCACGGTATAACCCTGCTCGTAACGCTGGCCGGGGGCAATCAGCGGGTTGTAGAAGGTGCGGGTCTGGTCCCAGCGCGCGCTGTGCGCCTCGTAGCCGTTGTACAGGCCGGTGTAGAGCAGGTCGCCCGGGGCCTTCGACAGTTCGTAAAGGCGGCCGTCCTCACCGCGCAGCCAGCTCTGGCGGATGTAGCCGTCCTGCACCGCCAGGGTGCCGCCAGACAAGTTGATCTCGGCGCCGGCGCGGGTCACCAGGTCCTGGCCGGTGAAGGTCACCGTGCCGCCCTGGGCCATCCACTCGCCGACGCTGTGGTTGCGCGTGCCCAGGTAGCCGCCCACCTCGAGCAGGCCACCGGCGGTGTACCAGCGCTCGCTGGCGTAGCCGTTGACGCCCTTTTCCACATGCACCAGCTCACGCACGTCCACCCACACATCGCGGTTGATCAGGCCGCCCTTGTCACGGTTGCCGGCCGCGTCGCGCTGTTCGTTGCCCTGCACGTTGATCTTGATGACATTGCTTTCCATGGCGACCTTGACCCCGAGGGCCCCGGCCACGTCGATGCGCGCGCCATCGTCCACCAGGCTGCGCAGCCCGGCGCTGACGGCCACCTGGCCACCGGTGGCCAGGGTCAGGGCGCCTTCCTGGAAATGCACGGTGCCACCGCTGACCACCTCCACCCGCGACTGCTCGGGGCGGTCGATGACCTTGCTCAGGTTGTCGAAGCGGCCCGTGGCATTGTTGCCGCTGACCCCATCCACCCCCTGCCGCGAGGCCTCGCGCTGGCTGTCCAGGGCCTGACTGTCGTCGAGCAGCACGGCGGTGACGCTGCCCTTGCCGAAACTGACCGTGCCGCTGGTGTCGCTGGCCGAGTTGAGCAGGTGGATGCTGCCGCGCCGGTCCACCGCGGTGCTGGCAAGGGCCACGCCATCCTGGCGCACGGCATGGCCGGTCAGGGTGATATCACCGCCCGCCGCCTGGATCAGTCCGTTGTTGACCACGTTGCCGGCGCTGCTGCCGGGCTTAAGGCTGCTGGCGACCTCATTGCCGCGGGTGGTGGAGAAGGCGTTGGCCTGGGTGCCCCTGCCCCGGCGGATGTAGAAGTCGTCACCGGCGGCAAGCGTTGCCTGGCCCTGGGGCGTGATGATCTGGCCTTCGTTGTTCACCTCGCTGCCCAGCAGCAGCACATACCCGCCGCCTTCGGTGGAGGTGGCTGGGGCGCGGGTCTGCAGTTGCGCGCCCCGTTGCACCACGACCTTGCCGCCGGCCTGGGTGAAGGTGGCCTGGCTGCCGTTGCTGTCGACATACAGCCCGCGTTCGCGGAACTGCTCGTCGCTGACCTGCGCCGCCGCCGCCACCAGGTTGCGCACGTTGACCTGGCTGCTGCCGTTGAATACCACGCCGTTGCGGTTGAGCAGCATCACCGTGCCCTGGGCCTCGATCTGGCCGTGGATCTGGCTCGGCCGGGCGTTGGGGTCGTTGACCCGGTTGAGTACCGCCCACTGCGCCTGCTGGTCGAACTTGACCGTGGTGTCGCGGCCAACGTTGAAGGTTTCCCAGTTGAGGATCGCCTTGTCGGCGGTCTGTTCGATCAGCACCTGGGTCTTGCCGCCCACCTGGCTCTGCTGCGGCGCCTTGGCGTTCTGCCAGCCCTTGGTCAGCGGGTTCTCGTCGACCTTCAGGCCGCCCTCGCCCAGGCCGTTGGGCACGGTCTGCGGCTGCACCTGCGCCAGGGTGCGGCCGGCGGCCTGCGCCGCCTGCTGCGCGGCGATGGCGGACACGGTGTTGTCGAGGTTGCCCAGGGAGCGCTGGAACCGCTGCTGCAGGCGCTGCTGCTGGGCCAGCGGAGGTGGCGCGCCGGGCAGTTGCACGTGGCCCGCTGCCGCGCCGCCACCGGCTGCGGGCGCGGCGCCCTTGGCCGCGAACCAGGCCGAGCTGAACGGCTGCGCGGCCTGGGCCGTGCCGGACAGCAACAACAGTGCGATGGCCTGGGCCAAGGGCTTGAGCAGCATCGGCGCGTGGCCTGCAGGCTGGCGACGCCGGCGGGCGACGGTGGCGGGTAGGTCTGGCTGGTGCTGGCCGCGCGACATTGCAGGGTTCCTTGTGCAGGGTCATGGAAGGCAGGTCGGTGCGGCCGTGATGCCGCTTTGCCATAAGGCAGTCGGCCCGGGCGCGGACCGAAGCTTTGTCATGCAAAGTTCATCTGCCTGGGGTACGCGCACACGCGAAAACCGACGGTGCCGTGCCGGCCACCGTCGGTTGTCCGCCCGTTGCGGGCCTGGCGCTTCGCGTGACGCTTACAGACGGCCGATACCGTTACAGACCGAAGCGTTGGCGATGTTGGTGCCTTCGTTGTAGCCGTTGTCCAGGAACACCTTCTTGATCTCGGCGGCGTAGGCGGCCGGCAGGCTGACGAAGGAGTGCTGGGCGATGGTGGCGGCCTTGGCACCGGTGTACAGATCGTTCAGGAAGCTGCGGATGGCGGTGGCATCGGCGGCGGTCTGGTAGCACTGGCCGACTAGCAGGTTGGTGTAGCCGACGATCGGATAGCCCGAAGTCGGTACCACGCCACCGGCGTTGAAGATCGGCACCCACTTGCTTGGGTCGGCGCGGTCGGCTGCGGTGCTCGGGGCGACAGCGGTACCCAGGGCGGTGCGGGCGTTGGCGGCGGTTGGCAGTGGCGCGGTACCGGCGGCCATGGCGTTCTTGCTGACGCGGGCGACCACGGCGTTGTTGCCGGTGGCGACATAGTCAGGGCTGACGTAGCCGATGGTGCCATCGGTGGCGTTGACCGCGTTGACCACATCGGCGCTGCCGGCGACGGCTTGCCAGGTGGCCGGTTCGCTGCCGACGTTGGCGGTGGTGAAGGTGCTGCTGACCACGAAGGACGATGGGCAGGCGTCAGCCAGGAAGCGCGACAGCAGCTCGGTGGTGCCGCTGCTGCCGGAGCGGTAGATGACCTTGATCGGCGTGGCGTCGGCGGTGCCCAGCAGCTGGCCCCAGGTGGTGGTGGTACCGGAGAACACGCCGCACAGCTGGGCGCCGGTCAGTTGCAGGTTGGTCACGCCCGACTTCTTGTAGGGAATGGCAACGGAGGTGCCCACCGATGGGATCTGCACCAGCTTGCCCCAGGTGGCGGCCTTGCTGCTGTTGTAGGTCGACAGCTCCGAGGCGCTCAGGACCGAGTCGCTGCCGGCGAAGTCGACGTTGGTGCCGGCCGGCTGGTTGACCGAGGCCGCTGCGTTGGTCAGGAACGCCGTCTTGCCGCCACCACTGCCGACACCGGTGTAGCTGAAGTCGGCCGGCAGCAGGCGCGGCAGGCTCGAGGTGCCGTTGTAGAGGTTTTCCGGCAGGGTGGCGCCGCCACCGACAACAGCAGCCATGGATTGGGCCGAAGCCAGGGTAGCAGCCACCAGGGAGGCGGCGATCACAGTACGCTTAAACATGAAGCAATCTCCTATCGTCGTGTTCATACGTTGAGTGGGTCGCGCATTGCTGTGGCCACAGGCCGTATACCCTGATCCAGAGGGGCTGAGGCCTGTCCACGGGGCCAACATTCGCAGCTTGTGGTGACAGGCAAAGGAAAAAACATCGGGAGTTCGGCGGGGAAAAGCTCGGGTGTCGGCGGGCGCTTTTCGGGTGTGCGGCGGGCTGGCCATGAGCCGGCGCAGGCGGTACGGGAGGGGACGCTCCGGAGGATGGCGAATCAGGCACTCGGGAGTTGGGCCAAGGGGAGAAAAAACAGTGTGCCAGCGCCGGCCACTTCACAGTGGCCGGTTGGTCATGGCCGGACTTTCAGGGCGCGGCCACCTCGCTGGGCGATGCCAGTTGCAGGAGTTCGCTGGTATAGGTCCACTCTTCCTGGACCTTGTCGGGGTGCTCGTTCAGGCGGATGCCATAGGAGGGGATGATCTGCTTGATCTTCGCCTGCCACTCAGGCGTGGCCACCTTGTCCTTGAACACCTTGTTCAACAGGTCGAGCATGATCGGCGGCGCGGTCGAGGCGCCCGGCGAGGCGCCGAGCAACCCGGCTATGCTGCCGTCCTTGGCGGTGACCACCTCGGTGCCCAGCTTCAGCACCCCGCCCAGGTTGTCATCCTTCTTGATGATCTGCACCCGCTGCCCGGCCTGCCACAGGCGCCAGTCTTCCTTCTTCGCTTCAGGGAAGTAGGTCTGCAAGGCGGCGAAGCGGTCATCATCGGACTGCATCAACTGGCCGATCAGGTATTGCACCAGGTCGAACTCGCGCACCCCCACCCGCACCATCGGCCAGGTGTTGTGCAACGACATGCTGGCGAACAGGTCAAGCAGCGAGCCCTCCTTGAGGAACTTGGTGGAGAAGGTGGCGAACGGCCCGAACAGGATCATGCGCTTGCCATCAAGCACCCGGGTGTCCAGGTGCGGCACCGACATGGGCGGCGCGCCGGTGGCGGCAATGCCGTAGGCCTTGGCCATGTGGCGCTGGGCGATAGCCGGGTTGTCGGTGACCAGGAACGAGCCGCCCACCGGGAAGCCGGCGTAGTCCTTGGCCTCGTCGATGCCCGACTTCTGCAGCAGGTGCAGCGCGGCGCCGCCGGCACCGATGAACAGGAACTTGGCGTCGGTGCTCGCGGTGCCGCCGTCCTTGAGGTTCTTGTACTCGACGTGCCAGCTGCCGTCGTCGTTACGGGTGATGTCCTGCACCTCGCTGGACAGCTTGAGGTCGAAGTTCGGCCGGGTCTGCAGGTAGCCCACGTACTGGCGGGTGATCTCGCCGAAATTGACATCGGTGCCGATCGGCGTCCAGGTGACGGCGAGCTTCTGGTTGGGGTCGCGCCCTTGCATCATCAGCGGCACCCATTTGGCGATCTGCGCGTGATCCTCGGAGTACTGCATTGGCTTGAACAGCGGGCTGGCCTGCAACGCCTCGTAGCGTTTCTTGAGGAAGCGGATGTTGTCGTCACCCCAGACGAAACTCATGTGCGGCGTGGTATTGATGAACGAGCGCGGGTTCTTCAGCACGCCCTGCTTGACCTGCCAGGCGAGGAACTGACGGGTGACCTGGAACGACTCGTTGATCTCCACCGCCTTGCTGATGTCGATCTTGCCGTCCTTCTCCGGCGTGTAGTTGAGCTCGGCCAGCGCCGAGTGACCGGTGCCGGCGTTGTTCCAGCCGTTGGAGCTTTCCTCGGCCACCTTGTCCAGGCGCTCGACCATCTGCATCGACCAGCCCGGCTCCAGCTCGTTGAGCCACACCGCCAGGGTGGAACTCATGATGCCGCCGCCCACCAGCAGCACATCGACGCGCTTGCTGTCGGCGGCCTGGGCATGCAACCCCAGGGCCAGGGTGAGGGCCGCCAATGCCCATCTGGGCGTTTTGTAGATGTTCATGTGCTCTCCCGTTTTGGTCATTCCGTGCGCCTGGAGGACAAGCTTAGCCGAGTGTTTTGCTCAGGCATGGTTGCTGTGTTTCTTATCGCCTTTGTCGTGATCGGCGGGAGAGTTGCAGCGCCTGTGGGATCGAGCGCCGCTCGGGCGGCGCTCGGTCTAATGGGCGCTGCAAAAATGCGCGAAATAATCGACATGGACGGTCCGATAATCGCCCGTTTTCAATCCTCCGGGATTTGACGAAACTAACCAGATAGTACAAATATCGAGCTATTCAAAAACAACAAAGCGATACCCGCCATGACACCCCGAATCCTCGTGCTCAACGGCCCCAACCTCAACCTGCTGGGTACCCGCGAACCTACCCAGTATGGCCATGAAACCCTTGCCGACCTGGCCAGCCTGTGCGCCGGCAGTGCCCGCGAACTGGGCCTGGAACTGGAGTTCCGCCAGACCAACCACGAAGGCGAGCTGCTCGACTGGATTCACGCCGCCCGTGGCCGCTGCCACGGCATCGTGATCAACCCCGCCGCCTGGACCCACACCTCGGTGGCCATCCGCGATGCCCTGGTGGCCAGTGAACTGCCGGTGATCGAAGTGCACCTGTCCAACGTGCACAAGCGCGAGCCGTTCCGTCACCTGTCGTTCGTCTCCAGCATCGCCGTGGGAGTCATCTGCGGCCTTGGCAGCCAGGGCTACCGCATGGCCTTGGGCTATTTCAGCGAGCACCTGTGCGAGCACGCGGCATGAGCACCCAAGGCATCCTCGCCGGCCTCATCGGCCGTGGCATCCAGGCCTCGCGCACACCGGCGCTGCACGAGCGCGAAGGCGACGCCCAGGCGCTGCGCTACCTGTACCGGCTGATCGACGCCGACCAGCTGGGCCTTGACGACAGCGCCCTGCCCGCGTTGCTCGACGCGGCCCAACGCACCGGGTTCAGCGGGCTCAACATCACCTTCCCGTTCAAGCAGGCGATCCTGCCGTTGCTCGACGAACTGTCGGACGAGGCCCGCGGCATCGGCGCGGTGAACACCGTGGTGCTGCGCGATGGCAGGCGGGTCGGCCACAACACAGACTGCCTGGGCTTCGCCGAAGGTCTGCGCCGGGGCCTGCCCGGGGTGGCCAGACGCCGCGTGGTGCAGCTGGGCGCGGGTGGCGCGGGCGCGGCGGTGGCTCACGCACTGTTGGCCGAAGGCGTCGAGCAACTGCACGTGTTCGAGGTGGATCCGGCCCGCGCCCAGGCGCTGGTGGACAATCTCACACAGCGCTTCGGCGCGGGCCGCGCCATGCTCGGCAACGATCTGGCCGAGACCCTGGCCGGCGCCGATGGCCTGGTCAACACCACGCCCGTGGGCATGGCCAAGCTGCCGGGCACCCCCTTGCCGCCAGCGTTGCTGCACGCACGGCTTTGGGTGGCGGAGATCATCTATTTTCCGCTGGAGACCGAGCTGTTGCGCCAGGCCCGGGCCCTGGGCTGTCGCACCCTCGATGGCGGCACCATGGCAGTGTTCCAGGCGGTCAAGGCGTTCGAGCTGTTCAGTGGACGCCCGGCGGATGCCACGCGGATGCAGGCGCATTTCGCCAGTTTCTAGTCGCCAGGCAGCTCATCGCGGGGCAAGCCCGCTCCCATGGAAGAGGGAGCGGGTTTGCCCCGCGCTTGCATTCAGGCCTTGATGTAACGCATCACCGCCTCGCAGATTACCTGCTTGTGACGCTGCTTGACCTGCTCGTCGGACAGGTCGATCTGGAAGATGTCGCCAAAGGTATGGCGGTTGGACACCCGGTAGAAGCAGAACGAGCTCATCAGCATATGCAGGTCGATCACTTCGATGCCGGGGCGGAACACGCCCTGGGCAACGCCACGGGCGAGAATCTTGCCCAGCGCGTCGAGCACCATGCTGCTCATTTCGCGGATCACCGGCGACTGCTTGACGTACTCGCCGTAGTGGATGTTCTCGGTGCAGACAATGCGCACGAAATCGACGTTGTTGGCGTGGTGGTCGAAGGTGAACTCCACCAGGCGCTGGATCGCCTGCTCAGGCGCCAGCGAGTCAAGGTCCAGGCTGTGCTCGGTCTTGCGGATGTCGCCGTAGAGCTTGACCAGGCACTCGACGTACAACTGCTCCTTGCTACCGAAGTAGTAGTAGATCATGCGCTTGGAGGTGGCGGTGCGCTCGGCGATGGCATCGACCCGGGCACCCGCCAGGCCCTGCTGGACGAACTCGGTGATGGCGGCCTGGAGAATGTTCTCGCGGGTCTTTTCCGGATTGTTCTTGCGCGTCTTGCGCAGGCCTTCGACTTCAGGCTTGACGACCGAATCACTCATACCGACTCACAGGCTCGTTGTAGTAATCCGGGCGATTATCCGTGAGCCGGGCGATGCTGGGAAGCGCGGTGTTGGTCGGGTGGTCAGGTTTGGCCTAGAGGCGCCGTCGCCGGCCAAGGGCCTCGCTCACAACACCACCTTGCGCCCTGCCCCGCTGCGCGCCTTGGCCATCGCTGCCAGGCGCACCGCCACGTTGGCCGCGCCATAGCCGGCATAGCCGCCCTTGCGCTGCAGGACCTCGAAGAAGAACCGCCCTTCGAACGGCTCGGTGTACACGTGGAACAGCTCGCCGCCCTGGGCATCGCGGTCGTACAGCACGTTGTAATACGCCAGCTCGCTGAGGAACTCGTCATCGAAGTCGAAGCGCGCCGCCAGGTCGTCGTAGTAGTTCAGCGGGATTTCCAGCAACGGCACGCCGGCTTCCTTGGCCCTGGCCACCTCGCGGAAAATGTCGTCACAGTCAAAGGCGACGTGGTGCACGCCCGAGCCGCGATAACTGTCCAGGGCATGGGCGATGGCGGTGTTGCGGTTTTCCGAGATGTTCAGTGGCAGCCGCAGGGTGCCGCAGTGGCTGCGCAGGGCACGGCTCTTGACCAGGCCATAGGGGTCGGGCAACACCACCTCGTCGTCGGCGGTGAAGTCGAACAGGCTCTTATAGAACAGCACCCAGCTGTCCAGCGCTTCGGCCGGCAACGCCAGGGCCATGTGGTCGATTCGCTTGAGGCCACCACTGGCGCGGGCTGTCGGGTCCAGGCGGAAATCGGTGTCGTAGAGGGTCTGGCCGTTGCCGTCGGGCTGCACCAGGTACAACAGGCTGCCGTCCGGTGCGCGCACCGCCGGGATCTCGCGCTCGTTGGGGCCGACCAGGCCGCGGAACGGCTGGCCACGGTAGGCCATGGCGCGCTGCAGGGCGTCCTGGCCAGCGTTGACCCGCAAGGCCGTGGCGCACAGTGACGGGCCATGAGCTTCGAAGAAGTTGTGGGCGAACGAATAAGGTTCACCATTGAGGACGATGTTGATATCGCCCTGGCGCAGCAGACGCACGGCCTTGCTGCGGTGCTCGCCGGCCTCGGCGAAGCCCAGGCGCTTGAGCCAGGCGCCCAGGCGTGCGCCGACCGCCTCGTCGACGGCGAACTCGAGGAACTCCACGCCGTCGTAGCGGCTGGCGGCCGGCGGCGCGAACAGCACGCCCGGCTCGACCGCCCGCGCCTCGCGCTCGAGCTGGCGGCGGGTCTTCTCCTCCAGGTACAGCAGCGAGCGCAGGCCATCGGCGGCGTTCTGCCGGGGTGGTGCCGCGCGGAAACCGTCATTGAAGATCTCCAGCGACAACGGGCCGCGATAGCCGCTGGCCAGGATCGGCGCCAGGAAGCCCGCCAGGTCCATTTCCCCCTGGCCGGGGAAGCAGCGGAAGTGCCGGCTCCACTCCAACACATCCATGGCCAGGATCGGCGCATCGGCCATCTGCACGAAGAAGATCTTCTCGCCAGGGATATCGCGGATGCCGCTGGGGTCGCCCCTGAGCGACAGCGTATGGAAGCTGTCGAGGATCACCCCCAGTGCCGGGTGGTCGGCCTGGCGCACCAGGTTCCACACCTGTTGCCAGGTATTCACGTGGCGCCCCCAGGCCAGGGCCTCGTAGCCGATGCGCAGGCCCCGCGCGCCGGCATGTTCGGCGAGCAGGCGCAGGTCGTCCACCAGCAACTGTTCGTCGCCCAGGGCGTCGGGCTGGACATTACTGCACACCAGCACCAGGTCGGTGCCTAGCTCCTGCATCAGATCGAACTTGCGCTCGGCGCGGTCGAGATTCTTGCGCAGGCGGTCGCGGCGGCAGCCCTCGAAATCGCGGAACGGCTGGAACAGGGTAATGGCCAGCCCCAGGTCCGCGCACAACTGGCGCACTTCGCGGGGGCTGCCGGCGTAGTACAGCAGATCGTTCTCGAAGATCTCGACGCCGTCGAAACCGGCGGCGGCGATGGCTTCGAGCTTTTCCGGCAGGGTGCCGCTCAAGGAAACGGTGGCAATCGAACGGTGCATGGCGGGTATTCCTTGTTATTGAGTGAGGCCTGGCACGATCGATTATTCGCAGGTAAAGTCGCCCCGGCAACGAACTTTGTACGGAACAGTTAGTTTTTGTTCGATTACCGAACAAAACCCGTTCCAGCGAATTGCCTCACCCACCCCCGTGAACAACCATGAACACCAGTCGCAGGCCCGCCGCCCCTTCCCGCCGCCACGCCGGTCGTTCGGCGGAACCTGCGCTGCAATACCCAACGTCACCACATAATAAGTTCAAGAAAACGGGTACCGACCTATGCACACCTTGCTCGCCCTGCGATCCGCGCCGCCTCGTTCGTCTTCTCCACACAGCCCCTGCCCGCGCCTCAAGCGCTGACCAATCCGGCCCCTGACAAGAACAACGGAGACAACATGGCCCGCTCAAGTTCCCAAGCCAAGAAAGCCACCGCCAGCGGATGGATCGGCTCTGCCCTCGAGTACTACGACTTCTTCATCTACGCCCAGGCCGCGGCGCTGATCTTCCCGCAGATCTTCTTCCCGTCCGCCGACCCGAAGATGGCCATCATCGCCTCGCTGGCCACCTACGGCGTGGGTTACCTGGCGCGCCCGGTGGGCGCCTTCGTGCTTGGCCACTGGGGCGATACCCGCGGGCGCAAGAACGTGCTGCTGCTGTGCATGTTCCTCATGGGTCTTTCGACCATGGCCGTAGGCCTGCTGCCGACCTACCACGATGTCGGCCTGCTCGCCCCGGCACTGCTGGTCCTGCTGCGCCTGGTCCAGGGCTTCGCCGTGGCCGGCGAGATCTCCGGCGCCAGCTCGATGATCATGGAGCACGCGCCGTTCGGCCGGCGTGGTTACTACGCCAGCTACACCCTGCAAGGGGTGCAGGCCGGCCAGGTGATGGCCGCCGCGGTGTTCCTGCCGCTGGCCTACTTCATGCCCAGCGAGGCCTTCAACGACTGGGGCTGGCGCATTCCGTTCCTGATGAGCGCGCTGGTGCTGGTGGCTGGCTTCATCATCCGCAAGGAGGTTCACGAGACTCCGGCCTTCGTTAGGGAAGAGAAACAGGACAAGGTGGCCAAGTCGCCGATCAGCGAGGCCTTCCGCCACAGCTGGAAGCACATGGTGCTGGTGATGTTCATGGCGCTGATGAACGTGATCCCGGTGGTCGCCACCATCTTCGGCGCGGCCTACGCGGTGCAGCCGGCCTACGGCATCGGCTTTGACAAGAGCGTGTACCTGTGGATCCCGGTGGTGGGTAACATCGTCGCGGTGCTGGTGATCCCCTTCGTCGGCAACCTCAGCGACAGGATCGGCCGGCGCCCGACCATGATCGCCGGTTGCCTGGGCTCGGGCCTGCTGGCGTTCGTCTACCTGTATGCGATCAGCATCCAGAACGTGCCGCTGGCCTTCGCCGCCTCGATCATCATGTGGGGCATGGTCTACCAGGGCTACAACGCGGTGTTCCCAAGCTTCTACCCAGAGCTGTTCCACACCCGCTACCGGGTCTCGGCCATGGCCATCGCGCAGAACCTCGGCACCATGATCACTGCCATGCTGCCGGCGTTGTTCGCCGCAGTCGCGCCGCCGGGCTCGGACAATATCCCGCTGGTGGTCGGCGGGCTGGCGTTCCTCATTACCTGCGTGTGCGCGCTGGCCGCCTACCTGGCACCGGAAACCCACCGGCTGGCTATGGAAGACCTGGGCAACCCGCAGGCACGACCCATGGCGCGGGAAGCCTATGAAGCGAGCCGCAAGGGCAACCTGAAAGCGTTCGGCCACTGACATCGGCGGTGCCGAAAGAAAGACGCCTCGTCAGAGGCGTCAAGACATTCCCCCGCAACCAAAGGAGCACAGGGGCTTCTCAAGGTGAATCCGGGTGGTTCAGAGAATCGACAACGGGTACTCGACGATCACCCGTACCTCGTCCAGGTCCGACTCGAAGGCTGTCGCCCGGGTGGTGGCCTGGCGCACGCGCAGTGCCAGGTCCTTGGCCGCGCCGGTCTGCACCACGTACTTGACCTCGATGTCGCGCTCCCAGCGCTTCTGGTCGGTGAGCGGGTCGCCGTTGCCGTCGCGGCGCATGTAGTAGGCGTTGGCATGGCTGTAGTCGGCGTCCCTGCCACGGCCATAGCGGGTCATGAACGACAGCCCCGGCACACCGTAGGCGGCCATGTTCAAGTCGTAGCGCAGCATCCATGAGCGCTCTTTCGGCGAGTTGAAGTCGCTGTACTGGATGGAGTTGTCGAGGAAGATCGAATCGGACTGGCGCAGGTAGTCGAAGTCGTCGTCGCCGTTGTTGCGCTGGTGGGTCAGGGCCAGGGTATGGGCGCCGTAGCGCACGCCGAGCTTGGCGCTCCAGATGTCGTTGTCGAACTGGCCCAGGCGCTGACGCCCTTCGTCCCTGGCGTTGTAGAAATTGAACCCGCCGATCAGCGCCAGCTCATCCGACAACGGCCAGGTCACGCTGGTGCCGGCGTAGTACTGGTTCCACACATCCTTCAAGCGACTGCCGAACAGGCTGACGCTGACGTTTTCGTTGATCGCGTAGTCGCCACCGCCGTAGGCGATCCACGGCGAATCCACCGGGCCGCCGTAGAACGTCACGAAGTTGTCGCGCAAGTCGCTGGACACCGGCTGGCTCATGGCGTGCAGGCGCCCGGCCTGCAGCGTCAGGCCTTGCACACTGGTGTTCTCCAGGGTCACGCCGCGAAAACTTTCCGGCAACAGCCGCGAGTCGCCGGCCGCCACCACCGGGTTGACCGGGAACACATCGCCCACCCGCAGCACGGTGTCGAACAGGCGCACCTTGGCCGCGCCGCCGAGCTTGGTGTATTCGTCGCGAGCCTGGCCATCGCGGTCCACCGGCAGCACGTCGAACGAGCTGCGCCCACCGTTGCGCCCGCCACCGGTGTCGAGCTTGAGCCCGAGCATGGCGAAGGCGTCCACCCCGACGCCCACCGTGCCTTGGGTGAAGCCGGACTCGAAGCGGGTGATCACGGCATGGGCCCAGGCTTCGGAGTAGCCGTTGCCGCTGTCCTTGCCGCTGTTGTAGGTGGGGGCCGGGCCATCGCGATGGTCGCGATTGAAATAGTAATTGCGGTTGAGCACGCTCAGGCGGCTGCCCTCGATGAACCCTTCCTTCTGCTCTTCTGCGGCCCAGGCCGCCGGGCCGAAGCCGGCCAGCGCCACCAGGGCGGCCAGGGAAAGTGTCGGATTGCTCTTCATCCACTGCTCCTTCGATTGCGGCTGTTCTTGTTGTCAGGCCCTGGCGCTGGAGCCTCCCTGGTCTGGCCAGATGCGCACGCACCCAGCCCCATTGGCCGAGCCTGATGCTCGCTGCTGGCGGATAACGGGAAGGTGATGCGGGCATTACAATCGTGTCATGCGCAGCCGGGGAAGCTGCGTGCGCGCCCAGCTTTCAGATCTGTAACCCGGCCGTCATGCCCCTGTTGGCCGGGCATCGCTAGCGTGGTCTGCGAAACGAACTTTTCGGAGGCACGACCATGCTACGACCGACCCTCACCGCCGCCCTGCTGGTGCTTTCCCTCTCGACCCAGGCCAGCGGCTTTTCCAGGCTGGACAGCGAACAGCTGCTGGCGGACCACCAGCAGGCCGTGGCGGCCTATGCGGCCAAGCGGGCGAAGCCCATGCCGGAGATCGTCGACTACCGCTATGGCATGAAGCTCGACGTTGCCCGCCTCGTGCGCCAATCGGGCGACCCGCGCACCTGCGAGGTGGTGCCACGGCTGATGACCTTCGAAGACAGCCAGGGCACCTTGCGCACCGTGCGCTACGCGGTGCAGTCGCAGTGCATCAACAACAAGTAGTTCAGCCGCGCAGCCCGTCCACCAGTTGCAGGCTGTTGCGCCCGCTGCGCTTGGAGGCGTACAGCAGCACGTCGCCTTGCTCGATCAACGCCGCCAGGCTGGCCGGCGGGCGGTCGAACAGATTGGCGCCGATGCTCAGGGTCACCGCCTCGGGGGTGCGGAACGCCTGTTCGGCGGTGCCCTGGAACTGCTGACGCAGGGCCTCGGCCAGGCGCTGGATGGCTTCGCGCGAAGCCCCGGCCAGGAGGATCACGAACTCGTCGCCGCCCAGCCGTGCGGCGATCGCCCGCTCCGGCAGCATGGCCCGGATCATCTCGCTCAAGGCCACCAGCAGGCGGTCGCCGGCGGCATGCCCATGCAGGTCGTTGACCAGCTTGAAGTGGTCGATGTCGATCAGCAGCAAGGCCCCGGGGTTTGCCGGGGAAACCTCGTTGAACAGGTTCGCCGCGCGCATTTCCAGGGCACGGCGGTTGTACAGCGCGGTCAGCGGATCGCGCGCGGCCAGGCGCTCGATGCGCTCCTCGCGGCGGTAGCGCACGGTGCCGGTCATCGACAGGGCAATCAGCATGATCGCCATGGCCCCTTCCACCAGCGACACCTGGATGATCTGCCCGCGAAACACGGTCAGGTCGATCAGTGTCCCCGGCAGCAGCGCTGGCAGCGTCTTGGCCAGGTAGAACAGCCCGTGCAGCAGCAGGATGCAGCGCAGCTGCACCGCGCCGACACTGAACGACTTGCCGTGCGGGCGCAACAATGCGCTGGCGTACAGGGTGAACGCGGCGACCAGCAGCGAGTTGGCCACCAGGAAGGTCTTCGACCAGGTGGGCCACTGCGGCAGCAGCAACAGGCTCAGCCAGGCCAGCGGGGCCAGGTAGCAGAGCCGTGACAGGCGGGTTTCGGTAAAGCGTGACACCCCCAGCAGGAATAGCCAGTGGGCAGCCACCAGCATGCCGTTGGCGAACCAGATACCGATGAACAGATATCCGCTGCCACGCAGCAAGGCGAGCGAGGAACCGACGCTGATGGTGGCGAAGCTGGCGCTCCAGCACAACAGCGAGGACTCGCGCACGCTGCGCCACTCCACGGCCAGATAAAGCGCGGCGGCGGCGGCCAGCGCGATGGTGAGGGTCAGCATGGTGGAAGCGTCGAACGCCATGGGTGGAAGTGGCCTGTATCTGGGTTACCGTTCAGAACGGTGATTGTATGCGTTCAAGGGCCATTGCACAGGCATAAATGATATCCAAATGATGGCGCTTGGACGGCCAACCAACTCATCCGAATACTCGACGACAGTCACCTGTCATTGCCCGGAGAGGAAACTCACCAGCTGTCGCCCGTGCGAGCTGAGCGCCTCCCAGCTACGGAAACAGATACGCAGTTCCAGGGTCGCCCAACGCTCCTCAAGCGCCACACGGCGCACCGCCAGCTCCTGCTCGGCGCGCAGCGCCGCCGTTTCCGGCAGCATGGCGATACCCGCGTGCTGGGCCACCAGTTGGGCGATGGCTTCGAAGCTGGGCGCGCGCACCCGCACCTTCAGCGGCATGGCCAGGTTCATCGCCAGCTCCTCGACAAAGCGCTGCATGGCACGCTCGGCGGGCAGGCAGACGAAGGGAAAGCCCAGCGCGTCCGCCAGGCGCAGCTGGCCGCGCCCGGCCAACGGGTGATCGAGCGGCACCAGCAGCACCAGGCGCTCGGTGCGAAACGGCAGCGACACCACGCCCTCGTTGACCAGGTTGCCGTCGTACACGCCGATCTCGCACTCCCCGGCCAGCACCACCCGCAGCACATCGATGCTCTTGTGCTCGACCAGTTGCAGGTCCACCTCCGGGTAGTCGGCCAGGAACGGCCCGAGCACGGCCGGCAACAGGGTGCTGTTGGTCACGGTGGACGCCGCCAGGTGCAGGGTGATGCGCCGCTGGCCGGCGAGTTCGCGCAGCGTGTCCTGCAGTTTCTGCGCCTCGCCCAGCACGCCCCGCGCCGACTCCAGCACCAGGCGCCCGGCCGGGGTCAGTTGCATGCCGTCGGCCTTGCGTAGGAACAGGGTCAACCCGCTGCGCGCCTCGAACAGGCGCAGGCGGGTGCTGGCGGCCGATACCGCCACCGGGAAGGTGGCCGCCGCCTTGCTCAGGCTGCCGGTGGCGGCAATGGCGGCGAGCAGCCGCAGGTCGGCCAGGTCGAAGTGCATCAAGACTTCTCCAAATCAGAACGCCATGTTCGAGAAAAAGCGATTCTAGCGCGGTTGCGTTCTGCGCAGAATGAACCGCACTTCTTCTGTGCCACGGACCCGCCATGACCCGCCTGCCCGCCCCGCTCCAGCGCGCCCTTGCCAACGGCAGCCTGTACGCCGTACTCGCCGCCCTGGGCTTCAGTTTCAAGGCCATCTTCGTCAAGCTCGCCTATGCCGCAGGCCCGGTGGACGCCATCAGCCTGCTGGCACTGCGCATGGCCCTGTCGCTGCCGTTGTTCGCCTGGCTGGTGTGGGCCAGCCGTGGCCAGGGCGGCGCGCCGCTGAGCGCCGGCGACGGCCTGCGCGTGGCCTTGCTCGGCCTGTTCGGCTACTACCTGGCCAGCCTGTTCGACTTCTACGGCCTGCAATACATCAGTGCCGGGCTCGAGCGGTTGATCCTGTTCACCTACCCGACCCTGGTGCTGGTGATCCAGGCCATCGTCCAGCGCGAACGCCCGACCCTGCGCACCCTGGCGGCCATGGGCCTGTGCTACCTGGGGCTGGGCATCGCCTTTGTCCACGACATCGGCGCCTCGGGCGGCGGCAATGCGGTGCTGGTCGGCTCGCTGTGGGTGTTCGCCAGCGCGGTCACCTATGCCCTGTACTACTCGGGCACCGGCATGATGCTCAAACGCATGAATTCGATGCGCCTGGCCGGGTTGTGCGGCACCGCCTCCTCGCTGATGGTGCTGGCCCACTACCTGCTGGTGGCCGATGTCGCGCCGCTGCTGCAGCTGCCCGGCACGGTGTGGCTCAACGCAGCATTGATGGCGCTGTTCTCCACGGTGCTGCCGATCTACTGGGTGGCGCTGGCGATCCAGCGCCTCGGGCCCACGCACACGGCGGCGGTGGGCAACCTGGGGCCGGTGCTGACGATGCTGGCCTCATGGCTGATCCTCAGCGAGGCGATCTCCTTGTACCAGGTGGCCGGGCTGGTCCTGGTGCTGTTCGGGGTATCGCGGCTGAAACCGGCGAAAAAGCCAGAGGCGCCAACCGCACCGATTCCGGCCTCGGCGCGGTCCCTGTAGGCGCCATGCATCCGCTGCGGGCACGCATTGCATTTGCCCTGCACGGCGAACCCATGGCATAGAAAGGCTGTCCACGTCCTTACCCGGCCGCATCGCGCCCTCCAGGAGATCTCCATGAGCAAGCCCCCTTATGTCCCGCCCAAGGTCTGGACCTTCGAGGCCCCTTCCGGTGGCCAGTTCGCCAGTATCAACCGCCCGGTGGCCGGCGCCACCCACGACAAGCCGCTGCCCACCGGCAAGCATCCGCTGCAGCTCTACTCCCTGGCCACGCCCAACGGGGTCAAGGTCACCATCCTCTTGGAAGAACTGTTGGCCCTCGGCCACGGCGACGCCGAGTACGACGCGTGGCTGATCCGTATCGGCGAAGGCGACCAGTTCGGCAGCGGCTTCGTGCAGGTCAACCCCAACTCGAAGATCCCCGCCCTGCTCGACCGCAGCGTCGAACCGCCGGTGCGGGTGTTCGAGTCCGGCGCGATCCTGCTGTACCTGGCGGAAAAATTCGGCGCCTTCCTGCCCCAGGACCTGGTCGCACGCACCGAGACCCTCAACTGGCTGTTCTGGCAGATGGGCGCCGCACCTTATCTGGGCGGTGGTTTCGGCCACTTCTACGTCTACGCGCCAGAAAAGTTCGAATACGCGATCAACCGCTTCACCATGGAAGCCAAGCGCCAACTCGACGTGCTCGACCGGCGCCTGGCTGAAAACGCCTACCTGGGCGGCGACGTGTACAGCATCGCCGACATCGCCGTCTGGCCCTGGTATGGCCAACTGGTGCGCGGCAACCTGTACGGCGCGGCCGAGTTCCTCGCGGTGGACGAATACCCCAATGTGCAGCGCTGGGCAGAGGCCATCGCCCAGCGCCCGGCGGTGCAGCGTGGTACCCGCATCAACCGCACCTGGGGCGAGGAAGCCAGCCAGGTGGCGGAGCGCCACGCGGCCAGCGACCTGGAGTGACCCAGTCACCCCGCACATAGCGACGCCTACGCCTCATTCGTGTTGCCTATGCCTCGAGGGGCATAGGCAACTGCGCACACCGACCTGCCGTTCGATTGCCTGGCTGCAACCAACCATTTCCCCGCTGCATGCCTGCGCCCATCGGGACCTTCTTGCTACACTCGCCGCCATGATTTTCCACCTGCACAACTGTGGTGACAGCATGATCGAGGTAACCGAGGTTTCCATTGCCGAGCTGCGCGACGCGCTCAAGTCCGGCCGCACGACGGCCGTCGAGCTGGTCAAGGCGTACCTGGCCCGCATCGACGCCTACGACGGCGCCGACACCGCCACGCGGCTCAATGCCGTGGTGGTGCGCAACCCCGAGGCCCTGAAAGAGGCCGAAGCCTCCGATGCCCGCCGTGCCCGTGGCGAAACCCTCGGCCCGCTGGATGGCATCCCCTACACCGCCAAGGACAGCTACCTGGTCAAGGGCCTGACTGCCGCCTCCGGCAGCCCGGCATTCAAGGACCTGGTCGCCCAGCGCGACGCCTTCACCGTCGAGCGCCTGCGCGCCGGCGGCGCCATCTGCCTGGGCAAGACCAACATGCCGCCGATGGCCAATGGCGGCATGCAACGTGGCGTGTATGGCCGTGCCGAGAGCCCGTACAACGCCGCCTACCTGACCGCCCCCTTCGCCTCCGGCTCCTCCAACGGTGCCGGCACCGCCACCGCCGCCAGCTTCAGCGCCTTCGGCCTGGCCGAGGAAACCTGGTCCAGTGGCCGCGGCCCGGCCTCGAACAACGGCCTGTGCGCCTACACCCCGTCGCGCGGGGTGATCTCGGTGCGCGGCAACTGGCCGCTGACGCCGACCATGGACGTGGTCGTGCCTTATGCGCGGACCATGGCCGACCTGCTGGAGATCCTCGACGTGGTGGTGGCCGACGACGCCGACAAGCGCGGCGACCTGTGGCGCCTGCAACCCTGGGTGCCGATCCCGGCCGCCTCGAGCGTGCGCCCTGCCTCGTACCTGGACCTGGCCGTGGGCGCCGAGTCGCTCAAGGGCAAGCGCTTCGCGGTGCCACGCATGTACATCAATGCCGACGCCGAAGCCGGCACCTCGGAGAAGCCCGGCATCGGCGGCCCGACCGGCCAGCGCATCAATACCCGTGCCAGCGTGATCGAGCTGTGGCAGCAAGCCCGCCAGGCCCTGGAAGCGGCCGGTGCCGAAGTGGTCGAGACCGACTTCCCGCTGGTCTCCAATTGCGAGGGCGACCGCCCCGGCGCGCCGACCGTGTTCACCCGTGGGATCGTCAGCAAGGAGTTCCTGCATGACGAACTGTGGGAACTGTCCGGCTGGGCCTTCGACGACTTCCTGCGCGCCAACGACGATCCCAAGCTCAACCGCCTGGCCGATGTCGATGGCCCGCAGATCTTCCCCCACGACCCCGGCACCCTGCCCAACCGTGAAGACGACCTCGCCGCCGGCATGGACGAGTACGTCAACATGGCCAAGCGCGGCCTGAAGAGCTGGGACAAGATCGCCACCGTGCCCGATGGCCTGCGCGGCCTGGAAGCCACCCGCAAGCTCGACCTGGAAGACTGGATGGACGCCCAGGGCCTGGACGCGGTGCTGTTCCCCACCGTGGCCGATGTCGGCCCGGCGGATGCTGACGTCAACCCGGCCTCGGCGGACATCGCCTGGAGCAACGGCATCTGGGTGGCCAACGGCAACCTGGCGATCCGCCACCTCGGTGTGCCGACCGTGACCGTGCCGATGGGCGTGATGGCCGACATCGGCATGCCGGTGGGCCTGACCTTCGCGGGCAAGGCGTACAGCGACAACAATCTGTTGAAATTCGCCGCCGCCTTCGAGTCCACCGGCTCGCGCCGCATTGTCCCGCCGCGTACGCCGAAACTGGGCTGACGCACCTGATCGCGGGGTCATCCCGCTCCTGCCTTGAGTAGGAGCGAGATGGCCCCGCGGTTGCTTTTGAGCATTCGAAACTCTCGCCAAATTCAACTTTTTGTGTAATATTCAACACAATATTGAATCTGGTGCCGACCATGCTCACCCTCGCCCACGAACGCCAGCTCACCCTGAACGTGCTCAAGACCGCCCTGCAGGCGCTGGGCAGCGTCGTCCCGCGTAATGTGGAAATCCTTCTGCACGACCTCGAACACCCGGAACGCTCGGTGGTGGCGATCGTCAATGGCGAGCTCTCCGGCCGCCAGGTCGGCAGCCCGATACTCGCCGCTCCCGAACAGGATCAAGGGTTCAAGGCCTTGATGCAGGCCGCCGCCGACCAGCAAGGCTGCGACCCTGTGGTACTGCCCGACTACCCCACCACCCTCAAGGGGCGCAGCCTGCGCAGCGCCACGGCGATCTACCGTGACAGCACCGGACAGCCCTTCGCCAGCCTGTGCGTGAACACCGACGTCACCGGCCTGGACGCCGCCATGGCGTTCCTGCGGCACTTGCAGCCGCTGGGCGCCACACCGGCGACGGTGCCAGGCGACGAGCCAGCGGACATGACCGCGTTGATGGCCGGGATCATCCAGGACGCGCTGCAGCGCAGCGGCCAGGGACGGATGACGAAGCAGGCCAAGGTCGAAGCCGTGCGCGTGATGCAGGAGCGCGGCCTGTTCATCGTCAAGGGCGGCGTCGAGAAAGCCGCCGAGGCCCTCGGCGTGACCCGCTACACCGTCTACAACTACCTGGAACAGCTGCGCGGCGAGCCCGCCGCGGCTGCCCGCGACTGAGCCACGGAGCCCACCATGCCCTTGCATATCCCTACCCCACTGATCGAATCCCGTCCGCAGTCGCTGAGCGCCGGCCGCCCGGTGTGGCTCAAGCTCGAAGCCCTGCAACCCTGTGGCTCGTTCAAACTGCGCGGCGTCGGCCACGCCTGCGAGGTGCACCATGCTCGCGGCGCCCGTCACTTCGTCTCCTCATCCGGCGGCAATGCCGGGCTGGCGGTGGCCTACGCCGGCCGCAAGCTCGGCGTGCCGGTGACCGTGGTGGTGCCCGAGACCACCACCGAACGGGCCAAGGAACTGCTGCGCCTGGAAGACGCCAGCGTGGTGGTGCGCGGCAGCTCCTGGCAGGAAGCCAACGAGCACGCGCAGACCCTGCTGGGCGCGGGTGACGCCTTCATCCACCCGTTCGACGACCCGCTGCTGTGGACCGGCCACGCCAGCATGATCGATGAAGTGGCCCAGGCCGGCTGCAAGCCGGATGCGGTGGTGCTGTCGGTCGGCGGCGGCGGCCTGCTGCGCGGCGTGGTCGAAGGGTTGCAGCGCAATGGCTGGCAGGATGTGCCGGTGCTGGCCGTGGAAACCGAAGGCGCGGCGTCGATGCACGCGGCCATGGCTGCCGGGCACACCGTGGAACTGCCGGGGATCACCTCGGTAGCCACTTCACTGGGGGCCAAGCGGGTGGCCGAACAGGCGCTGGCCTGCACCCGCCAGCACCCGGTGGTCAGCCACCTGGTGAGTGATCGCGAGGCGCTCGACGCCTGCGAACGCCTGCTGCGCGATCACCGCCTGCTGGTGGAGCCGGCCTGCGGCGCGGCGCTGGCCTTGCTCGAACACCCCGACGCAGTGGCGGCCTTTGGCAATGTCCTGGTGATCGTCTGCGGTGGCGCCACCGCAACACTGGAGCAGATCCGCGCCTGGCGCGAAGCCTGCTGATCCGACACAGGCTCGCTTGAACACGAGCCTGGGCAGCTGTCGGCGAACACGTTACCGCTATATACTTTTGAACATATCGATTCAGAAGTACGTGTTTGCCATGCCCAGTATCCGTGATCGCAACCTGCAACTGATCCTCGCCGCCGCCAGCGAGGAATTCGCCCACCATGGTTTCGCCGCCGCCCGGGTCGACGCTATCGCCGCCCGCGCCGGGCTGCCCAGGGCCAACGTGTTCTACTACTTCCGCAACAAACGCCTGCTCTACACCGCAGTGCTCGACCTGGTGATGGAACCCTTGCTGCGCGCCTCGCGCAGCCTGGTGCCGGAGGCTCACCCCGAACAGGCCCTGCCCCGCTACTTCAAGGCCAAGGCCGAGGTGGCACGCCAACACCCCGGCGCGGTGCGCGTCTGGCTCAAGGAAATGCTGCATGGCGCCCGGCAACTGCCCGGTGAACGCGCCGAGCTGCTGCGCGGCAGTGCCAGGCAGACGCTGGCCTGCCTGGCGCAGTGGATGGAGCGCGGGCTGATCGTGCGGACCACGCCCGAGCACCTGCTGCTGTACCTGTGGTCTACGTCCCTGGCGACCTTCCGCTTTGGCATGGCCCCCGGCAGCTCAGGGCAGATCAAGCCATCCCGCGCCTCGACCCAGGCCCAGGCCGAGCTGCTCTTGCGTGGCCTGCGCCCCACGCCCTTTTTTGCCCATTCGCTATAGCGTAAAGATTATAGCGATAGCTTCAGGCTTGTTCAGCTACCACCCCCTGCAACCGCGCCCACAGCCGCTCGACATGCTCGCGCTCGGTGGGCAGCGCCCCCACCGAGACCCGCACCATCCAGCGCCCGTCCAGGGTCGCCGGGGTCACGTAGGCATCACCCGAGGCGTTGAGGCGCTCGGCCCAGGCGCGGGTGTGGGCATCGAGCGCCTCGCCCTCGAGACCTGTCGGGCAATGGCGGATGCACAAGGTCTGCAACTGCACCGGCGCCAATACCTCCCACGCGGGCGCCCCCTCCACCTGCGCGGCCAGCCACTGCGCGTTTTCCAGGTCACGCCGCAGGCGTTGCTGCAGGGCCTCGACACCTTCGCTGCGCAGCATGAACCACAGTTTCAAGGCGCGGAACCGACGCCCCAGGGGAATGCCCCAGTCGCGCAGGTTCTTCACCTCGCCATCGACCGCCGACTGCAGGTAGCTGGGGTTGGTGCTCATCACCCGGATCAGGTGCTGCGGGTCACGCACATAGTAGATCGAGCAATCGAAGGCCACGCCCAGCCACTTGTGGGCATTGACCACCACCGAGTCGGCCAGCTCGATACCGTCCCACATCCAGCGGCATTCCGGGAGGATCATCGCCGAACCGGCCATGGCCGAGTCCACGTGCAGCCACAGCTGGTTGGCCTGGGCGATCTCGCCGATCGGGCGCAGCGGGTCCAGCGCGGTGGTGGTGGTGGTGCCGGTGGTGGCAACCACGGCGCAAGGCTGGTTGCCGGCGGCGAGGTCCTGGGCGATGGCTTCGCGCAGCGCCTCCGGGCGCATGGCGTAGTGCGCGTCGGTAGGGATCAGGCGAATGTTTTCACGGCCGAATCCGGCCAGCAGCGCGGCCTTGTCCACCGAGCTGTGGGCATGGGCGCTGACGTAGACCACCAGGGGCTTGCCCTGGGCCTGCAGGCCGCCGCGCACCTGGGCATGGTCGGTGGCACGCTCGCGGGCGCAGATCAGCGCCACCAGGGTACTGGTCGAGGCGGTGTCCTGGATCACCCCGCTCCATTGCCCGCTCAGGCCCAGCAGCTGACGCAGCCAGTCGAGGGTGGTTTCCTCCAGTTCGCTGAGGGCCGGGCTGGACTGCCACGACAGGCCGAGCACGCCCAGGCCGGTGCTGAGGAAGTCGCCGAGCACCGACGACAGGGTGCCGTTGGAGGGGAAGTAGCCGTAGAAGTCCGGGTGCTGCCAGTGGGACAGGCCGGGCATCACCAGCTTGTCGACGTCGGCGAGGATGGCCTCGAACGGCTCGCCTTGCTGCGGCGCGCCTTGGGGCAGCGCGGCCTTGAGGTAGCCGGGTTCGACCTGGGCCATGACCGGGCGCTCGCCGACGGTCTGGCGGTAGTCGGCGATCAGGTCGATCAGTTGGTGGCCGTATTGGCGGAATTGTTCGGGGGTCATGGGCGGTCTCCTGGCTGACAATGCCTCGCAGTCTAGGCCTCCATCACCCGCCGAATAACCCCGCTTCACGCATAGCTGCTATGGCAAAGGCGCATGCCCACCCTGCACGCCGAACTGCGACTGGCGCCACACCTCGAACACCCGGTTACGCAGCCAGCGATGTTCGGCCGAGGCCTGCAGACGCTGATGCCATACCACCCAGTAACGCTGGGTGTGCTCGACAAAGCCCATCGGCCGCCAGCTCAGCCCATGCAACCGCGCCAGTTGCCGGGCGATATGCTCGGGCACCGTGGCCAGCGCCTGGCCGTTGCCGACCACCTGGACCATCGCGCTGAAGAACGGCACCTCCAGGCTGACGCGCCGTTGCAGCCCCTGGGCACGCAGATGGCGGTCGATGAAACTGTCCTTGTCGCCGCCACCGGACACCCGCACATGCTTGAAGGCCAGGTAGTCGTCCTGGCTCAGTTCGCCGCGGGCGCTCAGCGGATGGTCATGGCGCATCAGGCACACCGCCCGGTCCTCACCCAGCAGCCGGCCGTGCAGGTTGGGTGGCGACTCGTCGAACAGCGTGGTGGCCAGGTCGATCTCGCCGCTGGCGAGCAAGGCGTACTGCCCGGCCTGCCAGGTGCGGTACTCCAGCGACACCCCCGGCGCCTCCTGCTCCAATGCTTTCACCAGCTGCGGCAGCATATGTTCGGCCACGTAGTCCGAGGCCGCCAGGCAGAAGCGCCGTTCGCAGCGCGCCGGGTCGAACGCTGCGGGCTGGCGCAGGGCGTTGAGCTCGTCCAGTACCTGGCGCAATGGCTCGACCAGCGTTTCGGCGTGTTCGCTGAGCACATAGCCACGCCCCTGGCGCACCAGCAGCGGGTCGTCGAAAGCCTCGCGCAGGCTGGCCAGTTGGCGGCTCAGCGCCGATTGGCTGCAGCCCAGGCGCTCGGCGGCGTGGCTGAGGTTCTTCAGCTGCAGGAGGCAGTCGAGGGTGCGCAGGTGGGCGAGGCTGAGGGAGGCGAAGGTGGGGTGCATGGCACAGGTCCGGAAATGATCGCGGGGCAAGCCCGCTCCCAAAGACGCGCTGGGAGAGGGCTTGCCCCGCGAGGATAACGCGCGGATCAGTCAGTCAGGCCGACATAGACGTTCTGCACGTCTTCGTTCTCGTCGATAGCCTCGAGGAAGGCCTCGACCTCGGCCAGGGCTTCGGCGCTCAGGCTGGCCGCACTCACCGGGTTTTTCGGGGTGTAGCCGATCTTCGCCGAGGTGACGGTGAAGCCATGCTCGGGCAGGGCCTTCTGCACGGCATCCAGGTCAGTGGTGTCGGTGATGAACAGGGTCGAACCCTCTTCCTCGCCGTCCTCGAAGTCCTGGGCACCGGCTTCGATGGCTGCCATTTCCGGGTCGGCGTCGCCTTCCGGGGTCGCCTCGATCAGGCCGACGTGGTTGAAGTCCCAGGCCACCGAGCCGCTGGCACCCAGCTGGCCCTTGCGGAACAGGACGCGGATCTGCGCCACGGTGCGGTTGACGTTGTCGGTCAGGCACTCGACGATCAGCGGCACCTGGTGCGGCGCGAAGCCTTCATAGCTGACGGCATGGTACTGCACGGCCTCGCCGTCCAGACCGGCGCCTTTCTTGATCGCGCGTTCCAGGGTCTCACGGGTCATCGAGGCTTTCTTGGCCTGGACGATGGCCAGGCGCAGGCGCGGGTTCATGTCCGGGTCGGCGCCGGACTTGGCGGCGATCTGGATCTCCTTGGCCAGCTTGCCCATGATCTTGCCCTTGGCGTTGGCCGCCGTTTCTCTATGCTTGGCTTTCCACTGTGCGCCCATATCGACTCTCTTTGTTTCAGCGGCCGGTTCAGGAAGCGACCGGCCAAAAAGTGGGGAGAGTTTATACGCCCTGCGCACCGGGTTCGACAAGAAATCGCATCAGCTTCAGCCCTTGTCGGCCTTCCCCGCCGCCGCCGCGAACTTTGCCAGGCGCACATCCAGCCCGCGCGGACGCACGCCGCGGTCTTCGGCGCGCTCCTTGCGGCGAATGGCGTTGCGCACCATCAGCGACCCCAGGTAGCGCACCGGCTCCGGTGGGAAGCGCCCCAGCGGACCCTTGACCAACGGCGAGCGGGTCCAGGCGTTGTCCAGCCCCAAGGCCAGCGACGAGAGGATCTGCCCGCCCATGTGACACGGCCCCACCCCGCTGCCTGAATAGCCGAAGCCATAGAACACGTTGCCCTGCCCATCGAGCCGGCCAAAGAACGGCAGGCCGGTCACCGAGCGGTCCGACGGCCCGTTCCAGCTCGCCGCCAACGGCACCTCGGCCAGCGCCGGGAAGAACTCGGCCAGACTGTCACGCAGCAACGGCTGATACGGCGACGGCTGGTCGAACACCGGCAGCATGCGCCCGCCGTAGGCAAAGGTATTGCCGCCCTTGCCGAGCATCAGCCGACCGTCGGAGGTGTTGTGGTAGTAGTGCACGAAGATCCGCGAGTCGAGCACGCTGACGCCGCTGTCCAGGCCGATCTGACGCAGCAGCTCGGGGCACGGCTCGGTGATCACCATGTCGCTGGAGACGATCGCCACGCTGCGCTCGAACTGCGGGAAAGCCCGCGCCATCCAGGCATTGAGGCCCAACACCACGCGGTCGGCGCGGATGGTGCCGGCCCGGGTGCGCACCTGTGCCGGCGCGCCATGCTCCAGGCCGGTCATCGCCGTGCCCTCGTGAATACGCACGCCACGCTGCAAGGCTACCCGGCGCAAGCCGCGCACCAGACGCCCCGGCTGTACCGTGGCCGCGGCCGGCGAGTACCAGCCCTCCAGATGCCGCTGGGAGCCGGCCAGGCGCTGCACCTGTTCCAGCGCCAGGCGCTGGAACGAGTTGATGCCGTGGCGCTCCAGCGCGGCGATCACCGCATCGGTGCCGCCGAGCTGGGCCTGGTTGGTGGCGGTGTAGAGCGTGCCGTCCATGCGGAAGTCGCAGCGGATGCCATTGGCCGCGCAGAACTCGCCGATGGCGCCGATGCTGCGTTCGGACTCGCCCACCAGACGCACCGCCTCGGCCACCCCGAACAAGCGTTCGAGGGTGAAGTACTTGGCCGACCAGGACAGCGCGCAGCCACCGTTACGCCCGCTGGCCCCGGCGCCGCAGATGTCGGCCTCGATCAGCAGCACCTCCAGCTGCGGCGCCTGTTCCTTGATCATCAAGGCAGTCCACAACCCGGTGTAGCCACCGCCGACGATGCACACGTCGCAGCGCGCATCGCCGGCGAGCGGCGGGCACAGGGCCTCGTCTTCCTGGTCCAGGGCCTGTTGCAGCCAGAAGGGTCTCATCTGCTCGCTTTCCTCTAGGTACGCAGTGGCTTGATCGCCATGCCGGTATTGGGGGCCACGTCGGTGGCCTGGGGTGCCGTCGCCGGCCGGCTGTTCCAGTGCGGCAGCAGCACCAGGGCGGAGAACAGCGCGGTGCCGGCGAAGACGATGAATACCGTGACGCTGTCGAAGTAGCCCGGCAGCAAGCCGCCAAGCACCGCGCCCACCGAGCCGCAGCCGTTGACGAAACCAGCCGCGGTGGCGCCGGCCTTGGCCGTGCCGAAGTCGATGGCCGCGGCGCCGCTGATCATCGAGTCCGGGCCGTAGAGGGTCAGGCCCATGACGAACAGCAAGGCCACCACCAGCGCCACGCTGCCGCTGTGCATCGCCGCCATGAAGCCGGCCAGAGTCAGGGTCAGCAGCACCAGGCTGATCACGCAGGCCGGCATGCGCCGGGCACCGAACAGCTTGTCCGAGGCCAGGCCGATGAGGATCGGCCCGAGCAGCCCGGCCAGCTCGAACGCCGTGGGAATGATCGCCGCGCCGACCTTGCCCACCGAGGGCATCTGCTCGAAAACGATCACCGGCCCCCACAGCAGGATGGCGTAGCGCGCCGGCTTGAGCATGAAGTAGGCCAGGCCCAGGGTCAGCACCGTGCGGTTGCGCAGGATCTCGCGCAATGGCGCCCACACGCTGCACAGGTTCGCCCCTGGGGCCATGCTCTGTGGCTCGGGCTCCACCGCCGGCAGGCCGACGTCCTCGGGCTTGTTGCGCTGGAAGATGAAGAACAGCACCGCCACCACGGCCACCACCACGGCACTGGAGAAGAATGCCGCGTGCCAGGTGCCGACCAGGGTGTAGGCCCACCAGCCGGCGAACGGCGAGGCCACCAGGCCACCGAAGGCGTAGCACGAACTCCACAGCCCCAGTACCCGTCCGCGCTGGGACGCCGGGAAGAAACTGCCGATGTTCTTGCACAAGCCCGCCCAGCCGGTGGACTGCGCCAGCCCTTGGACCAGCATGCAGGTAGCGAAGATCGGGAAGGTTGCGTAACTGCCCATCACCACCGCGGCGGCCGACGAGATCAGCAGCCCGCCGAGCACCACCACGCGCGGCCCGAAGCGATCGGCGAGCATGCCCCAGGTGAACTGGCCCACGGCGTAGGCGGCCAGGTAGATGGCGTCGAGGTTGGCCATGGCGGCCTTGTCCAGCATGAAGCTCGGGTCTTCGCCGATGCCGAGCTTGGCCACCGAGAAGGCCTTGCGGGTGAAGTAGAAGGCGGCATAGGCCAGCCAGGTGATCGCGAAAATCTGCACGCGCCAGCGCTTGATGGCGCCCAGGGATTGGTTCATTTGACTCTGACCTCTTGTTTGAGTGTGCCGGCAGAATGTGAAGAAACGCCTGTCTTGTTGTTGTGTTGCGCACTGCGTGACGGAGGGACGTCACCTGGTCAGATGGCGGTGGTGCCGCCATGGCCGACATGCCGTTGCTCGTGGCAGAGGCGTCGGGTTGAAACACATGGAAACAGCTGCTGACTGATAAATAAAATCGATTTATCGTATTTCACACATAAGCCCAGCTTTTAAGCGGAGTGTTCGATGTCGGTTTCCCACGCTCAACTCAAGGCCTTCCACGCGGTTGCCGAGCAAGGCAGCTTTACCCGCGCGGCGCAAAAGCTGTTTCTCACCCAGCCGGCGGTGTCCGACCAGGTGCGCAAACTGGAGGAGCGCTTTGGCGTTTTGCTGTTTCACCGCAACAAACGCTCGGTGCAGTTGACCGACCTGGGCGAGCGCCTGCTTGGCGTCACCCAGCGCCTGTTCGCCTGCGAGGCCGAGGCCCAGGAGCTATTGCAAGACTCACGCGCCCTGCACACCGGTAGCCTGACCCTGGCGGTGGACGCGCCAGTGCATGTGCTGCCGCAGATTGCCCGGTTCTGCCAGCGCTATCCGGGGATCCAGGTGAAGATCGAGACCGGCAACACCGATGAGTCGCTGGCGCGGTTGTTCAGCTACCAGGCCGACCTGGCCCTGCTCGGGCGCGATGTCGATGACGAGCGGCTGTTCTGCGTGCCGATGCGGCGTGACCCGATGGTGGCGTTCGTTTCGCACCAGCATCCCTGGGCCAGCCGTGGGCAGATCAGCCTGGCAGACCTGGACGATACGCCGCTGGTGCTGCGTGAGCCGGGGTCGGTGACGCGGCAGACGCTGGAGGAGGAAATGCAGCGGGCGGGGTTGCGGATTCGGTCGGCGATCCAGGTCGAAGGGCGGGAGGCGGCGCGGGAGGCGGTGGTCGTGGGGATTGGTGTGGGGGTGGTGTCCGCGGCTGAATTCGGGGCCGATGCGAGGGTTTGTGCTTTGCCGATTGTGGATTGTCAGCGGCATTTGACGGAGACGTTGGTGTGTTTGCAGGAACAGCGGATGCGGCGGGTGGTGGCTACGTTTTTGGAGATGGTTTTGGAGGGGGGTTAGGGTCTGGGTCTGGGTGATTGTTTTGGGACTTTTATGCGCATTCGTAGACGATGCTGACATTTAGTCACCTTTCCACCCTTACGGCGGCCTACTTTGGTCTTGGCCAAAGTAGGCAAAACCGTTCGGCTCCGTTCATACGGCCCCTGCGCTTCGCTCCGGGGTTCCCTCGCTCCGGGCTTGCTCCGGGAGGACGCGCCGACGGGCCATCCATGGCCTGATCGGCGCTTGACGGGCATCCATGCCCGTCACCTCCCTGCGCAAGCCCTGCGCTCGGCCTCCTGAAGTCGCAATTTGTGTCGCCTGAACTATCGCGCGCTTAGAAGCAAGATCAAGAGCAGATATTTTGGTTTATTAGTGGATGAAGTGTTGTTCTTCATTACGCCATCGCGGGTCAAGCCCGCTCCCACGTTAAATGAAATAGTTAAACTATCGTGGGAGCGGGCTTGCCCCGCAATGTTGATCTAGAGTTCCCACGATGGCAACTAGCGACTAGCTGCGTTAGTTCAGGCGCCGCCCGTAACTTCGCGACTTCAGGAGGCCGAACGCAGGGCTTGCGGAGGGAGGTGACGGGCATGGATGCCCGTCAAGCGCTGCGCCCCAGGATGGGGCGTTCAGCGCGGTCCTCCCGGGAGCAAGGCCGGAGTGAGGGAACCCGGAGCGAAGCGGAGGGCCGGATGAATGGAGCGAGGATTTTTTGGTTCCTTTTTGATCCTTCAAAAAGGGACCCGCCGTAAGGGCGGAAAGGTGACTATGCGTCGACATCGCAAATGAATGCGCATACAACTATCAAAACAATTAACCAAACTCAGAAACAAAAAGCCGAAAAACCATGACAAACTAAACCATCTCCCCCAGCAAGGCCCCACCCACCATGTTCCACCGCCTGGCCGCCGACACCCTGGTCCTGTTCCACCTCTCGTTCATCCTGCTGGTCCTGTTCGGCGGCCTGCTGGTGCTCTGGCGCCGCCGCGCCCTGCTGATCCACCTCCCCGCCCTAGCCTGGGGCCTGGCCGTGGAAGGCCTGCACCTGGAGTGCCCTCTGACCGACTGGGAAAACCACCTGCGTAAAGCCGCCGGCGACGCCGGCTACCACGGCGGTTTCGTCGAATACTACATCTGGCCCGTGATCTACCCCGCCGGCCTGACCCCACAGATCCAACTGTGGCTGGGCACCATCGTGCTGGCGCTCAACCTCGGCATCTATGCCTGGGTGCTCTGGCGCCTAACGCGTGGCCACCACAAATAGCCGCGGGAACGGCAACAACACCCGACCGTCGCTGGCCGCCGGGTAGTCATGCTGCATGGCCTGCAGGTACAACTGCAGAAAACCCGCCTGTTCCTGCTCATCGAGCCGCGCCAGGTAAGGCCGCAACGCCGATCCCTTGAACCACTCCACCACCGCCTCGGCGCCACCGATCAAGGGGTGGTGATAGGTGGTGCGCCACACATCCACCCGCGCGCACAAAGGGCTGAGCAGGTCGTAATAGAAACCTGCGTTGTGCCGCGGCGGCAGGCTGAAGTCAGCGAACTTGTCAGCCCAAGGTCCTTGGCTGGCAATCTCGCGTAAGCGGCGATGAGCCGGCTCGTCGAGGTTGTCCGGCGTCTGCACGGCCAGGCTCGCACCTTCGTTCAGCTGCCGTACCAGATGCGGATAGAGGCTGGCATGGTCCGGCACCCACTGCAGCGAAGCGTTGGCAAGAATCAGATCCTGGGGCACCTGGGCCGCCCAGCCGGCGATCTCGCCAATCTCGCAACGCACCCGTGGAATGCTCAACCGTGGCCGCTGCCGGGCCTTGTCGACCATGTCCGGATCGCTGTCCAGGGCGACGACCTGCGCATCGGGGCAACGTTGCAGCAACACTTCGGTGGAGTTGCCCGGACCGCAGCCAAGGTCGGTGGCTTGGCGCACCGGGCGCGTCGGCACGGCGGCAAGCAGGTCGCGTACGGCGCGAGTGCGTTCGTCTTCGAACAGCGAATACTGGGTGGCGGACCAGGACATGGGACACTCCTTGTAGGGCAATTGCGTGCAGCATAAGCCATGTCGGCACCCCACAGCGTAGGGATGATCCGATTGGCGCAGGCGAAAACGGAAACGGCCGGTCCCTTGACGGGTACCGGCCGTTGCGCGCGGCGCTACCGCAGTCAGTGACGCTTGGCGGTACGCATCTGGTGCACCACGCCCATGGCCACCACGATCGCCGCAGCGATACCGGTGGAGATCACCAGGATCTGGTAGTCAGGCATGAAGGCCATGGTCACCAGCGCCGCCACGATGAACACGATCACCAGGTAGGTCAGCCACGGGAATAACCACATCTTCAGGCGCACTTCCTTGCCCTCGGCCACCAGCTTGCGGCGCATGCGCAGCTGCGAGAAGGCGATCACCAGGTACACCAGCAGGGCGATCATGCCGGTGGTGTTCATCAGGGTTTCCAGCACGTCTTTCGGGCGCAGGGTGTCGCTGAAGTTGATCAGCGCACAGAACACCGCCACCAGGCACGAGCCGATGATCGCGTTCACCGGTACGCCGGTGCCGGTGCGGGTGAACTTGAACAGGCGCGGCGCATCGCCACGCTGGGCCAGGGAGAACAGCATGCGCGAAGCCGTGTAGTGGCCGGAGATCAGGCAGCTGCTCACCGAGGTCAGCACCACGAAGTTCATCAGCAGCTCGGCATAGGGCACGCCCAACAGCTCCAGGGTGCGACGGTAGGCACCATAACCGGAGACGCCCAGGTGCGGGTCGTTCCACGGCACCAGGCAGACGATCAGGAAGATCGAGCCGACATAGAACAGGCACACCCGCCAGACCACCGAGTTGGTCGCCTTGACGATCTGGGTGGCCGGGTCCTTCGCTTCGGAGGCGGCGATGGTGACGATCTCGGCGCCGAGGAAGGCGAACATCACCCCCAGCAAGGCGCCGATCACCGTGGTGATGCCGTTGGGCATGAAGCCTTCGGCGGTCAGGTGGCTGATGCCGCGCACCTCGCCGAACTGCCAGACGTTCATCACCGCGGCGGTGCACACCACCAGGAAGCAGACGATCGCCACCACCTTGATCAGCGCGAACCAGAACTCGAACTCGCCGTAGTGCTTGACGTTGAAGAAGTTGACGGTGATCAGCAGCAGGGTCGTGGCCAGCACGAACACGTTGACGCTCACGTCCGGGAAAAATCCGTGCAGGATCTTGCCCGCCACGTAGGCCTCCCAGGCCATGAGGATCACCCAGTACCACCAGTACAGCCAACCGATGGTGAAACCGGCCCAGCGGCCGATGGCGCGGTCGGCGTAGGTCGAGAACGAGCCGGTGTCCGGCGACGAAGTCGCCATTTCACCCAGCATGCGCATGATCAGCACCACCAGGATGCCGCCGGCCAGGTAAGCCAGGACAGCGGCCGGGCCGGCGCTGTGGATCACGCTGCCGGAACCGACGAACAAGGCGCCGCCGATCACCCCGGCGATGGACATCATCGTCAGGTGGCGCGACTTGAGCGAGGCACTGAGCTTGCTCTCGTGCCCATCCTTCGCGGTGGTGGATGTGGATGTTGCGTCCATCAGTTATTTACCCCGTGCTTCTTTTTATCCAAGGAAAAACTGTGAAACCCCGATGGTTATCGGTCTCACCTGTACATCAGTGCTACTGCGGGCAGGGAGGTGTGCGCGAGCACACGCAGGCCATCCGTGGCGGCCTGCTTACGCGGCCAGAGGCGACCCTCTGGACGAACTGAACCATGCTGGGGACGGACGAGCAGCGTCCGGCCAGGCGGGAAGAAGGTGCGAGGCGGACCTCGACGGTAAAGCAGCGATGTTGTGATTATTCATGGCGCTGTCATGTGCTGTGTTGGCTATATCTGACACGTAATGTAAAAATGTCGAACACATTGAGCCATGCACAGCAGCATGAAAAACGCACTGCACTGTACAGGCCGCCGATGCAATACACCCGCTGTGCCCCGCAGGCGCCTGGCGTCCCGCACACCTGAAGGCCCCCGAATGCTCCAGCTACATCCGGACTCCTCCACCCCGCTGGTCAACCAGATCATCGACGGCTTGCGCGCACTGATCGACGACCAGACCCTCAAGCCCGGGGCGAAGGTCCCGTCGATCCGGGCGTTCGCCTCGACCTACTCGGTGAGCACCTTCACTGTGGTCGAGGCCTACGACCGCCTGGTGGCCCAGGGGTTGCTGGTGAGCAAGGGCAATGCGGGGTTCTTCGTCAATCGTGCGGCCAACGATCTGCTGGACAAGCACTCCGTCGAGGCCGATACCAGCCGCCCCACGTTCAACTCGGAATGGTACCTGCAGCAGATCTTCGAGATCCGCCAGCTGCCGTTCAAACCGGGTTGCGGCTGGCTGCCCAACGACTGGATGTACGAAGAAGGCTTGCGCCGTGGCCTGCGCCAGGTCGCCGGCAGCCCGCTGGAGCTGTCCGGCTACGGCGACCCCATGGGCTTGCCGGAGCTGCGCGCATTGACCGCTCAGAACCTGCAGCAGGAACTGTCGATCGTCGCCAACCCGGCGCAACTCATGCTCACCCACGGTGCCAGCCAGGCCCTGGACCTGGCCGTGCGCACCCTGGTGCGCCCCGGCGATGTAGTGCTGGTGGACGACCCCGGCTACCCCAACCTGATGAGCATCCTGCGCACCCAGGGCGCCACCCTGGTGGGCGTGCCACGCACCCCGGCCGGCTACGACCTCGACCAGCTCGAGCGCCTGCTGGGCCACCACCGCCCCACGGCGTTCTTCACCCAGCCGCACCTGCACAGCCCGACCTGCTCGCGCACCCCGCTGGCGCAATTGCACCGCCTGCTGCAGCTGGCCAGCCAGCATGGCTTCCGCCTGGTGGAGAATAACCTCTACGCCGACATGATCGCCGACCCGCTGCCCTGCCTGGCGAGCCTCGACCACCTGCAGCAGGTGGTGTACGTGGGCAGCTATTCGAAAAGCATCTCGCCCAACGTGCGCGTCGGCTACCTGCTGGCCAGCCCCGAGCTGACCCAGCAACTGCTGCACCTGAAGATGCGATCGGGCCTGACCACCTCGCAGGTGATGGAGCGGGTGGTGTACGCCGCGATCATCGACGGCCGCTGGCGCAAGCACCTCAAGCGCCTGCGCCAGCGCCTGGCCGAGGCGCACCAGGAAGTGGGCCGGCACCTGCATCGGCTGGGTTTCGAGCTGTTCATCGAATCGGATGAGGGGATGTACATCTGGACCCGCCATCCGGCGATCCCCGACAGCGCCGCGCTGCTGGACGATGCGCTGGAGAAAGGCATCATGCTCGGGCCCGGGCAGTTGTTCATGGTCGATGCCAAGGCCACCGGTTGGATGCGCTTCAATGTAGCGTTCAGTACCGACCCGGCGATGTGGGAGTTGCTGGAGAAGGTGCTAGTGAAGCATGTACGCAGGTGCGGGGTGTGATACCCGTACCAACGTAATCGCGGGACAAGCCCGCTCCCACCGTTGCGATACAACCTGTGGAAGCGGGCTTTCCCCGCGACAGGCTTAACGCCAATCGCGCTCTTCGCCGAAGAATGCCCGGGCATTCGCCTCCAGGCTCTCCAGGTGGTACCCGCCTTCCTGCACGATCAGGCACGGCAAACGCAACCCACGAATCTGTTCACCAAGGCGGGCGAACCCTTCGGTAGTCACCGCCACTTTGCTCTGCGGGTCCAGCTCGTAGATATCGAAGCCCAGCGAAAGCACCAGCACCTCGGCGCCGAAGTCCTTCAGCGCTTGCAACGCAACCTCCAGCTGCGCCATGAAGTCCGCTTCACTCGCCCCGTGGGCCATCGGCAGATTGAGATTGCAGCCCTCACCCGCTCCGCTGCCGCGCTCGTCGGCAAAGCCCGCCACTCCTGGATAGAAATTGGTCGGGTCACCATGCACCGAGACGTACAGCACGTCGTCCCGCTCGTAGAAGATCTCCTGGATGCCCTGCCCGTGGTGCATGTCGGTATCCAGGATCGCTACGCGCTGGTAGCGGCCGCGCAACACCTGGGCCGCGACAGCGGCGTTGTTGAGGTAGCAGAAGCCACCAGCAGCATCGTATCGGGTATGGTGCCCCGGCGGACGACACAGGGCATAGGCGGCGGGTTCGCCGTCAAGGATGGCCTGGGCCCCGGCGACGGCGCTCTGTGCCGACCAGTAGGCGGAGCGCCAGGTATGCTCGCCCACCGGACAACTGCCATCGGCCAGGTAGCGCCCGGCCTGGGCAAGGATGCCGCGCAGGGCGTTGGGTTCGCGGACGAAGATGTTGGACATCACCTCGTCGCCCCAGTCCTCGGGCACCTCCTTCCAGCGCGCATGGGCTTCTTCGAGGAACGCGAGGTAGGCCTCGCCATGCACGGCCTTGAGCGGTGCAAGGCCGGCATCTTCGGGTTTGCGGATATCGAAGCCAAGGGCCTTGGCGGCCTGCAGCAGGCGTTGGGCGCGCTCGGGGACTTCCTGCGGGGTGCGCATGGCGCCGCGCGAATAGTAGCTGCGCGGATGGTGGAGCAACTGTTCAGGGTGGAAATAGCAGCGCATCAGGCTTCTCCTTCGACAACCTGGCCGGCACGGGCCAGCACGGCGTTGAGCAATACATCGGCGCCCTGGCGGGCATCCTCGGGCAGCACATCCTCGGCTTCGTTGTGGCTCAGCCCACCAACGCAGGGGATGAACACCATCGCCGTGGGGCAGTAGCGTGCCAGCAGGATCGCATCATGGCCGGCACCGCTGACGATGGACTGCTGGCTGTAGCCCAGGCCATCCACTGCCCGCTGCACGGCGGCCACGCAGTCGGCGTCGAACGGCGTGGCCGGGCTGACCCAGTGGCGCTCGATGCGCACCGCCAGGCCACGCTGGCCGGCGATGGCCTGCAACTGCAGGCTGATATCGCGCTCCATGGCGTCGATGGCCTCGTCGCGGTGGTGGCGCAGGTCGAGGGTGAAGCGCACCTGGCCGGGGATGGTGTTGCGCGACGACTTGGCGATGCTCAGCTCACCCACTGTGGTCAGGCCCTCGGGGGCGAAGTCGCTGGCCAGCTGTTCGATGGCCTGGATCATCCGTGCCACGCCGTACAAGGCGTCCTTGCGCAACTTCATCGGCGTGGTGCCGGCATGCGCGGCCATGCCCTCGACAGTCACGTCGAGCCAGCGGATCGCCTGGCCGCCGCTGACCACACCGATGCTCCTGGCGTTGTCCTCGAGGATCGGGCCCTGCTCGATATGCGCTTCGAAATAGGCGTCCACCTTGCCGCCCAGCGGGCGTTGGCCGGCATAACCCGTGCGCGCCAGTTCATCGGCGACGCTGATGCCGTCGGCATCGCGGATCGCCAGGGCCTGGGCCAGCGGCAAGGTGCCGGTGAACACCGCCGAACCGAACATGGCCGGGGTGAAGCGGGCGCCCTCCTCGTTGGTCCACACCGCGATCTCCAGCGGCTTGCGGGTACGGATACCCAGGTCGTTCAGGCGGCGCACCACTTCCAGCCCGGCCAGCACGCCGTAGACGCCGTCGAAACGCCCGCCTTCGGGCTGGGTGTCCAGGTGGCTGCCCATCATCACCGGCGCGGCATGCGGGTCGCTGCCTTCGCGGCGGGCGAACAGGTTGCCGATGGCGTCCACGCTCAGGCTCAGCCCGGCCTCGCGGCACCAGCGGCCGAACAGTTCACGCCCGGCCTTGTCCTCGTCGCTCAGGGCCAGGCGGCAGCTGCCGCCACGGGCGGTGGCGCCCATCTCGGCCATGGCCATCAGGCTCGCCCACAGGCGATCGCCATTGCTTTTCAACATTGCGGATACTCCAGATTCAGGCCAGCTCGAGCTGCCGGCCAAGGGCGTAGCGGCGCGCCAGCGCCAGCACGCAGACCAGGGAAGTGCAGGCGATCAAGCTGTAGAAGACCGCCATCGGCCACCATTGGCCGCTGAAGCTGTGGGCCAGCCAGGTGCCGATCAGCGGGGTCAGGCCACCCGCGATGGCGCCACACACCTGATAGGCCAGGGAGATCGCGGTGTAGCGCACGCGGGTGGCGAACATGCCGCTGACATAGCCGGCGATCACTGCGTAGAACGACGCCATGCACGCCGCCGCCAGGGCGATGCCGAGCACGATCAGCGGGCCTTCGCCGCTGCTCACCAACACGAACATCGGGTACGGCGAGGCCATCGCCAGCAGCGCCATCAGGGCCAGGAAGCGCGTGGCGCCGAGTCGCTCCGACAGCCACGCCGCCAACGGCTGCACGCAGAACTGGATGATCGCCACGAAGAACAGGCATTCGAGGATCAGCGAACGCTCCAGGTGCAACTGCTGGGTGGTGTAGCTGATCATGAAGGTATTGGTGAAATAGACCCCGGCGATGCCCAGGGTGTTGGCGCCGATGCACAGCAGCAGCGGCCGCCAGGCGCTGCGCAACACTTCCAGCACCGGTGCCTGCTCCTTGCGCCGGGCCTGTTCGGCGTGCTCGCGGCTGGCGAGGAACTCGGGCGACTCGTTGACCCCCAGGCGGATTGCCAGGCCCACCAGCAGCAACAGCGCGCTGGCCAGGAACGGCACGCGCCAGCCCCAGCTCATCAGGTCTTCTTCCGGCAGGCGGGTGACCGCGCTGAACGCCAGCAACGACAGGATCAGTCCTGCCGGGCTACCCAGCTGGGCGAACGAAGCGAAGAAGTTGCGCCGGCCCTTGGGCGCATGCTCCCCGGCCATCAGTACCGCCCCACCCCACTCGCCACCCACGGCGATGCCCTGGACCACGCGCAACAGGACCAGCAGCACCGGCGCGCTGGCGCCGATCTGCGCGTAGGTCGGCAGCAGGCCGATGGCGACGGTGACCACACCCATCATCAGCAAGGTGATGATCAGCGATTTCTTGCGCCCGATGCGGTCGCCGATATGGCCGAAGATGATGCCGCCCAAGGGCCGGGCGAAGAAGCCCACGGCAAAGGTGCCGAAAGCAGCCATGGTGCTGAACAGGCTGTTGTCCGAGGGGAAGAACAAGGCACCGAACACCAGCGCGGCGGCGGTGGCATAGATGTAGAAGTCGTACCACTCGATCATGGTGCCGATGAACGCGGCGGCGGCGGCACGGCGCGGTTGGGGCGAAGCGGCGGGCTTCATGGGGTGGCTCCTTTGGTTGTTTTTCTGGCAGGAGTTGTCGGGTCACGGTGGCGCTCTGGCGGCGCCTGGGCGGCCTTATCGCGGGGCAAGCCCGCTCCCACCAGGCCTGTGTCTCCATCAAGACCTGGAGGCACCTGTGGGAGCGGGCTTGCCCCGCGATGAGGCCCGCACTGCTGGAGATCATTCATCGCGGGCGCCTATAATTCAATTTTCTATTTATTATTCGAATTATTAACCACGCTTATCATCGAGCCCGACCATGCCCGACCGCCTGCTCAACGACCGCCTCGACTGGAACCTGCTGCGCACCTTCCGCGTCATCGGCCAGGAACTGTCGATCAGCCGCGCCGCCGCCCGCCTGCACCTTACCCAGCCCGCCGTGAGCCAGGCGCTCAAGCGCCTTGAAGAGCAACTCGGGCGCCAGCTCATCGCCCGCCGTGGACCGCGCTTCGTGCTGACCGAGGTGGGCGAGCAGCTGTTCCAGCTGGCCGGCGAGGTGTACGGGCAGATGTCGCAGATCGGCGGCCTGCTGGAGCAGCCGGCGGACGAACTGGTAGGCAAGGTGCGGCTGTTGATGATCAGCCGTATCGTCAGCGAACGCTTCGACGACTTCCTCGCCGACTTTCACCGCCAGCACCCGCGGGTAGAGCTGGAAATCGACGTGATGCGCAGCTCCGACATCGTCGCCGCCCTGCAGGAAAAAACCGCCACCGCCGGCCTCAGCCTCAACCGCCGGCCCCAGCCACGGCTGGAGCAGCGGTTGTTCCTGCGCCAGCGCTACGCGTTCTTTTGCGGCAAGCACCACGCGCTGTTCGGCCAGGCCGAAGGCGACCTGCAGCGGGAGAATTTCGTCAGTTTCACCAGCGACCAGATTGGCGGCATGCTCTCGCCGCTGACCATCTTCCGCGACCAGCAGGGCTTCGCCGGGCGCATCGTCGCCTCGTCGCCGAGCCTGGAAGAGGTGCGCCGCCTGGTGATCGCCGGCTTCGGCATCGGCTGCCTGCCCGAGCATGTGGTGGCGCCGGATGTCGACGCGGGGCTGTTGTGGAAACTGCCGCCGCAGGAGGGCATCGCCGACGTCGACATCCACCTGTTGTGGAACAAGGACCAGCGTATGAGTCGAGCGGAAAGCCTGTTTATCGAGACCTTGCTGTCGGCCGCCACATCTGTGATCTAGCGGCAATCCTATAGGCGATCAGCGGCCGAGCGGTAGGCTTGCCCACGTTCGCGCTTACCTATCGCCACGACCACGACAACCACCCGATCATCCTCGACGCGGTAGACCACCCGATAGCCGCTGGCCTTGAGCTTGATCTTGAAATGGTCAGGCAAATCACGCATTGCATCCGCCCCAACCCTGGGGGAGAGCAGACGCTCCTTGAGTTTTCTCCTGGCTTGCTCGCGCACGGTGTGCCCAAGCTTCTTCCATTCTTTCAGCGCCGAAGGCAGAAACTCGAGCTTATAAGTCATCCAGTTCGACCGGGATGCCTTTCTCTCCCGCACGCGCCTTTACCAATGCCGCAAGTTCCATGTCTTCCAGTCGCTCCATCATCGCCTCGTAGAGTTCAGCGGGCACCATGTAACCCATGACGCGATTATGGTTGAGAACGGCCACCGGTTTCCCCTGCGCATCGGCCATCACCGCCGTAGGATTCTTCTTTAGTTCCGAGACGCTGACGGTCACGTCGGCAAAGATGTTCTGCATATCGATCGCCCTCATTCAAGAGCCATAGATTGGTCTGAATTCAGGTCTTTTTCAAGCCGGCGTGCCATAGGTCTATCGCCTACAGGCTATGTGATACCCCGGCAACCCGTGCCCGCCCCAACCAGACATACGCCAGCGCCAGTAACCCCAGCCCCAGCACGGCGAACACCGCCACCACCACCTGACTGTAACGCGCCAGCAGCGCCGGGAACCCCGTCACTTCACGAACCACCTGGATATCGGCACTGCCATCGGCATCGCGAATGCTGATCCCACCCTGGCGGATCTGCGAGTAGTCGGCGTCGAAGTACACCCAGACCTTGCTCTCGTTCACCCCGTCAATAGCCGGCAGGTCGATGCTGCTGGTCGGCGTCGGCACCAGCGTGTCGTTGCCGGCCGCATCGCGTACCTGCACCAACCCCTTGGCCGGCAGGCGAATGTGCACGGCCTTGAGCGGTACACGGGAGGGATTGGACAGCTCGATGAGCAGACCGGTGCGGTGGTCCACCAGGCCGGCCTCGAAGGGCCTGGCGAACAGGTGCAGATACGGCGCCTGGGCCAGGTCGACCAGCTTGTCGATCTGCGGGTGGCTGAGCGCGCCTGTGCCGATCTCGCTGATCTGGGCATGCAGCCGCTCGTACTTGAGCAGGTCGTTGGCCTGGCTGATGCGCTCGTTGAACTGGCCCGGGTAGGTGAGATGGGCGTAGGTCAGGCGCGCCTGCAGGCGGTCGTCGTCGCGCAACGTCATATAGAGCGTGGCGGCAACGGCAACCAGGGCCAGCAGGCCCACCAGGGATTTACCGACTTTCTCCCAACTCACCTTGAAGGTTCCTTGTTTGATGGGCGTGACGAGACGCAAGGCAGGCAAGGGTGCCAAGAACACCGGTTTCGGGCAAGGCCTGGCTGCCTGTGGCGACACTATCGCGGGGCAAGCCCGCGACAGGAGCCTAGCCCACCTGGTGTTCGTGAAGTGGGGAGCATTCCCCACCCAGCCCTGGGTGTCTATCCCCAGGTTTGTGGCAGTTGCCCGAGCGTGTCTCATTCGCACTCTTGCAACATCTTGAAACACGTGGCGTTTAGCCATTTGCCGATTGGCACAGCGGTTGCTGACCCCTGTTCAAGGCACATCGCCACTTATCGCAGTGGCAACAGATGCCAACCTGCACAACACGGGGCATACGGCAATGAAGAAACCAGTTGCAACATCGACCCAGGTGTTCAGGTTGTCCTCCCTCACGGCGCTGCTGCTCAGCCTGGGGATGGCCAACGTGTTCGCTGGGTCGCTTGACGACGTGAGCCAACCACCGCCCACCGACCCTTCCGCCTTCAGCGACCCGGCCGCCGACCCAGTGGCCCAGGCCGCCGCCCTGGAAGCCTTGAAATCGATGCCCGAGGCCAACGAAGGGTCGCTGGAACTGAGCAACGGTGCCTACGGCACCCGCGCCACGGTGACCAGCAACAACGTGCTGCCCCCTACCCTGCAGACTTCACGCAAGTACCCCACCAACGGCAAGCCCAGCCCGTTGTTCGGCGCCGAGCCGTTCACCCAGCAACTGCTGCTGTTCGAAGAATTCGGCCCGGAGAAACTCGACCCGGCCACCCCACCCTACAGCCTGACCTTCCCGCCCCCCGTGATCGGTGCCGCGCCCGCGCAGGACCCAGACTACGCCGCGCGCAGCAGCCCCAACGGCAATGCCCTGGAGGCGTTCCTCACCCAGCCGGGGCTGACACCGTTCCCGTCGCAGTACGCCAACGTGCTCGACCGCAACCCGTGGAAGGCGCAGATCGAGATGTTCCTCAACCGCAGCGGGGTCGGCTCGCCCGCCGAGGGCCGCCCGCCAGGAAAAGGCTGGTCGCACCAGCGCTGGAACGAGTTCTACCCACAGGCCGCCTTCAAGACCGCGCAGGCCGGCGCGCGCATCAACCAGGGCCTGCGCGACCGCAAGCAACTGCACAACTACGCCAAGGGCGAATTCGCCCCCGGCGGGCTGTACTACCAGACCTCCGACATCCCCACCACCCTGGGCACCACCAAGGGCATCGATACCCGCTTCCATCCGAAGATGCCCTTGCAGGGCCACAAGGCGCTGTGGACCTTCGACGGCACCTTCCCGGTCAAGCTGCTGATGGTGCGCTATGGCCAACCGGTGCTGATGCGCCACTACAACGCCCTGCCGATCGACCCCTCGGCCAACAACGGCTTCGGCCTGCACACCATCTCCACCCACGAGCACAACGGCCACTCGCCGGCCGAGAGCGACGGCTTCGCCAACGCCTACTTCTTCCCCGGCCAGTACTATGACTACCGCTGGCCAATCCAGCTGGCCGGCTACGACACCATCAACACCCACGCCCAGGACCCGCGCGCCGCCTTCCCCTGCGCGCCGGGCGAAACCCTGTACGTCAACGATGCCTCCCCGGGCCTCAAGACCTGCGAGAACGGCAGCATCAAGATCCGCGGCGACTGGCGCGAGACCATGAGCACCCACTGGTTCCACGACCACATGCTCGATTTCACCGCGCAGAACGTCTACAAGGGCAACGCGGTGATGATGAACTACTACTCGGCCATCGACCGTGGCAACGAGGCCCTGCAGGACGGCGTCAACCTGCGCTTCCCCAGCGGCGCGGCGATGCCGTGGGGCAACCGCGACTACGACGTCAACCTGGTGATCGCCGACAAGGCGTGGGACGCCAACGGCCAGTTGTGGTTCAACCCGTTCAACACCGACGGCTTCCTCGGCGACCAGATCCTGGTCAACTGGCAGTACCAACCCAAGCTCAAGGTGCGCGCACGCAGCTATCGGTTCCGCATTCTCAACGGCTCGGTGTCGCGCTACTTCAAGTTTGCCGTGGTGCGTGAAATCGCCGGCAACAGCGGCGAATTCAAAGGCCCGAGCGGCTCAAACGTCTCCTATGCCCGCGTGCCGTTCCACATGATCGCCAACGACGGCAATATCATGGAACACGCCGTGCCGTTCGACGGCACCCTCGACCTCAACGGCGACGGCAGCCTGCAGGACAACAACGCCATCCTGCCGCTGCAGGGCATCGCCGAGCGCTACGACATCATCATCAATTTCGCCAGGAACGGGATCAAGGTCGGCGACAAGCTTTACTTCGTCAACCTCATGGAACACGAGACCGGCAAGGGCCCGAAACAACCCATCGCCCTGGCCGACGTGCTGTCGGGCAAGTACAAGCCCGTGATCAAGCAGACCAGCAACGGCCCGGAATGGGATGGCGGCGACCCGGTGGTCGGCAAGTTCATGCAACTGATCGTGCAGCCCTACGCCGGCCAGGACCTCAGCATGGACCCAAGCCTGTATGAACCGGCCAAGCCCGGCAAGGCTGCTGGCCTGGTGATGATTCCCCTGCCGATCGACCGCAACAGCGCCAGTGACCAGGTCAAGATCAAGGCCGCCCGCCACCGCGAGTTCATCTTCGGCCGCTCCGACGGCACCGACAGCACCCCCTGGACCATCAAGACCGACGGCGGCTTCGGCTACACCATGGACCCACGGCGTATCAGCGCCGCACCGCAACTGGCCAACGAGGCCACCGACGGCGGTTTCAGCGGCGACGGCACCCTGGAAGTGTGGAAGATCAAGAACGGTGGCAATGGCTGGAGCCACCCGGTGCATGTGCACTTCGAGGAAGGGGTAATCCTCAGCCGCGACGGCAAGGCCCCGCCGGAATGGGAAAAATGGGCGCGCAAGGACGTCTACCGCATCGGCCCGGACAGCGACTCTTCGGAAGAAGTGGAAATGGCCATTCGCTTCCGCGAGTTCGCCGGCACCTACATGGAACACTGCCACAACACCCAGCACGAAGACACCTCGATGCTGCTGCGATGGGACCTCGAGCACCCCGGCCAGTTCCAGATGATGCCGACGCCATTGCCTGGCTGGGATGGCGTGGAGTATGTCAACTCCGCAGCCCTGCCGACCTTCCGCACCTCGAGCAGCGGCCCGGGCAACGACAGCAATAAGCCGCCGGTGGCGGTCAACGACAGCGCCGCGACCATGGCCGGCAGGCCGATCGTGCTCAACGTGCTGGCCAACGACACCGACCCCGACGGTAACCTGCCGCTGAGCGTCAGCAGCCTGGCCCAGCCCGACTCCGGCCAGGGCACGGTCAGCAGCAACGGCACCCAGGTCACCTACACCCCACCGGCCACCGTCGCCACGGCGTTCACCGCCAGCTTCACCTACGCCGCGCGCGACGCCAAAGGCCTCGAATCCGTGGCCCCGGCCACGGTGAGCATCGCGGTCTCGCCCGCAGTGCCAATGGACGAGATCCAGGTCAGCAGCGCTTCGGTGCAGTTGCGCAGCAACAGCCGCTGGACCTGGGAGATCTCCGGCACCACCTCGGTAGCCGCCGGCAACAGCATCCGGGTGACCACCAACACCACCAGCGGGCCGCTCGACCTGGGCCTGGCAGCGCTGAGCGCCAGCGGTTCCGGGGCGCGCTGGAAACTATCGGTAACCACTACCGGCAGCGGCCCGGCCTCGCCGCCGGCGGTAACGGTCAAGTCAGCGCTGGGGCAGAGCGTGACGGTACCGTTGAGCATACGTTGATATCGCCAAGACCCGACAGGGAATTGGCGTGGGAGCGGGCTTGCCCCGCGATGAACGCACCGCATGGCACCGGCTCTGCCGGTGTTCGCGGGGCAAGCCCGCTCCCACGCTGCCCTGGCCTGCCCCTGACCAGAGGGTAAAACCATGCCCCGCCTCCTCCGCCTGCTGCTCCTGTTGCTGCTCACCCTCAGCCTCGCCTGGTCGCTGCCCCCCAGCACCCGCGCAACGCCCTCCACCCCCTGGGGTGCCAACTACTTCCCCAACATCCCCCTGCTCACCCAGGACGGCCGCCAGGTGCATTTCTTCGACGACCTGATCAAGGACAAGGTGGTGGCCATCAACTTCATCTTCACCGGCTGCGGCGACTCCTGCCCGGTGGAGACCGCCCGCCTGCGCCAGGTACAGAAGCTGCTGGGCGAACGCGTCGGCCAGGACATCTTCATCTACTCGATCAGCATCGATCCCTACAATGACACCCCCGCCACCCTCAAGCGCTACGCGGAAAAATTCGCCATCGGCCCCGGCTGGACCCTGCTCACCGGCGAGGCCGCCGACATCGAACAGCTGCGCCGCAGCCTGGGCCTGTACATCGAAGGCCTGGAGAATGGCCGCAGCAAGGACCATAACCTCAGCCTGATAATCGGCAACCAGGCCACCGGCCGCTGGATGAAAGCCTCGCCCTTCGAAAGCCCGTACATCCTCGCCGACCGCCTGGCCAACAGCCTGCACAACTGGAAAACCGCCAGCGCCCAGCACCGCGACTACACCCAGGCCCCCGACATCCGCCCGCCGAGCAAAGGCGAGCAACTGTTCAGGACCCGCTGCTCGTCATGCCATACCCTGGGCGACGCAGAGCCAGGCGCCACCCACGGCATCGGCCCGGATCTGCTGGGGGTGACCCGGCAGCGGGACGAGGCCTGGCTCAAGCGCTGGCTGATGGAGCCCGACAGGATGCTGGCGGAGAAAGACCCGTTGGCGATGCTGCTGTTCGCGCAGTACAACCAGTTGGCGATGCCCAACATGCGATTGGGAGAAACGGAGGTGGCCGCCTTACTGGGGTATCTGGACGAAGAAACCACGCGGCTGAATGGGCAGTAAATGCCTGCTGGCAACCAGCCTGCAGCGCTTGCCAAGCGTTGTGTCCGGCATCCAGAGGGATGCGCGCTCGATGGCACTCCACACCATCACGATTGCGACAAGAGCGGCCAGGCGAGCAGAAAACCGGCCAGGCTCAGGCACAGAATGATCCAACCGATATAAATGGGCGGCGCGGCGCCCGTACGCTGCCTGACCCCGCTGGACACCCTGATGACCGGCGCAGTGCCCAGCGTGATCAACGCCTGCAATGCCATAAGCAGGCTAGGTTGCGCGGGCTGGTAATGCCAGGCGCCCAACAAGGCAAAACCGGCGAAGGCAATGACCATCCAGCCCCAGCCAACCAAGTGGATCAATGCCAGCAGCAGTAGCCGCTGAGCGTCATCCAGATCGCGCCAACTGCGTGAAAGCGCCACGCTGTGATAGGGCATGAACTGTTTGCGCGTGCTGTAGACCACGCCCACAAACAGAACGAGCAGCAAGGCAGCGCCGTAGAAAGACGATGAAGCGACCATCAGGGTCGACATAGCATGGCTCCTGAGCGTGCACCGCCCACATGGCCAGGTGCGTGCGCCGATGATGGCGCAGGCTTCCCTCCGGCAACTACTGGCAAAACTGCCAGGTCCCCCCACCTTGACCCCTTGACCAGCGCGTCCAGCCCACTCCATGCTCGACCGCTTCCACCCCACGCTCAAGGAACGATTGCATGAAGCTGGAAACACTCGCCATCCACGCGGGCTTCAGCCCCGACCCGACCACCAAGGCGGTGGCCGTGCCGATCTACCAGACCACCTCGTTCGCCTTCGACGACACCCAGCACGGCGCCGACCTGTTCGACCTCAAGGTGGCCGGCAACATCTACTCGCGCATCATGAACCCCACCAACGATGTGCTCGAACAACGCATGGCCGCCCTCGAAGGCGGGGTTGGCGCGCTGGCAGTGGCTTCGGGCATGGCCGCCATCACCTATGCCATCCAGACCGTCGCCGAGGCCGGCGACAACATCGTCTCGGTAGCCAAGCTGTACGGCGGCACCTACAACCTGCTGGCCCATACCCTGCCGCGCCAGGGCATCACCACCCGCTTCGCCGCCCACGACGACATCGCCGCCCTCGAGGCGCTGATCGACGAACGCACCAAGGCGGTGTTCTGCGAGTCCATCGGCAACCCTGCCGGCAATATCGTCGATATCGCGGCGCTGGCCGAGGCCGCCCACCGCCACGGCGTGCCGCTGATCGTCGACAATACCGTGGCCACGCCAATCCTCTGCCGCCCGTTCGAGCACGGCGCTGATATTGTCGTGCACTCGCTGACCAAGTACATCGGCGGCCACGGCACCAGCATCGGCGGCATCGTCATCGACTCGGGCAAATTCCCCTGGGCCGATCACACGCAACGTTTCGCCCTGCTCAATACCCCCGACCCGTCCTACCACGGCGTCACCTACACCGAAGCCTTCGGCCCCGCCGCCTTCATCGGCCGCTGCCGCGTGGTGCCGCTGCGCAACACCGGCGCCGCGCTGTCGCCGTTCAACGCCTTCCTGATCCTGCAAGGCCTGGAGACCCTGGCCCTGCGCATGGAGCGCCATACCGAGAACGCGTTCAAGGTTGCCCGCTACCTGCAGGAACACGACCAGGTGGCCTGGGTGAAATACGCAGGCCTGCCCGATCACCCCGAGCACCAACTGGCCCAGCGCTATACCGGCGGCAAGCCGGCCTCGATCCTGTCGTTCGGCATCAAGGGCGGCCAGGCCGCCGGGGCGCGCTTCATCGATGCGCTGCAACTGGTGGTGCGCCTGGTGAACATCGGCGACGCCAAGTCGCTGGCTTGCCACCCCGCCTCCACCACCCACCGCCAGCTCAACGACGACGAGCTGGAAAAGGCCGGTGTGCCGCGAGACATGGTGCGCCTGTCGATTGGTATCGAGCACAGCGATGACATCATCGCCGACCTCGCCCAGGCCCTGGAGGCCAGCCGCGGCTGATCCACCCGCGCCCCACCCAATACCGACGGCGGGCGCCCCCTTGCAGAACCGGAACTGCGCGCAATGACCCTCTTCTACCTGAAACTCCTCGTCACCCCGCTGCTGATGTGGGCCATCTCACTCGCTTCGCGGCGCTGGGGCGGCCTGCTCGGCGGCTTGCTGTCCGGCCTGCCGATCACCTCGGCGCTGGTGATGACCTTCCTGTGCCTGGAGCAAGGCACGGCCTTCGCCCTGGGCGCGGTGCCGGGTGCGTTGGGCGGCCTGGCCGCGGTGCAGGCCACCTACGCGTTCTACCTGTTCGCCACGCGCAAGCTCGGCATCGCTGCGGCGGTATCGCTGGCGATCCTGTTCTATGGCCTCGCGGCCTATGCCTTCACCCACTGGGGTGAGCTGTACCTGTCGATCGGCATGGCGCTGCTGCTGATCGGCGTGCTGATCCGCGTCAGCGGCCGCGAGCCCAGTCCCGACACCTTCACCCGGCCCCGGCATCGCTACTGGGAGATCCCGCTGCGCATGGTGTCCGCCACCTCGCTGCTGATGCTCACCACCGGCCTGGCCAGTTGGCTGGGGCCGGCGACCAGCGGCATGCTGGCACCAATCCCGGTGATCGCCTGGCCTTTGGTGGTGTTCGCTCACATGCAGGGCGGCCGCGCCGGGATGGCGGCAATGGTGCGGGGCAATGCCATCGGTGCGCTGGGGGTGATTGCGTTCTACCTGGCGATGGCGGGGTTGCTCGAACAGGCGGGCGTCGCCATTACCATGCTGGTTGCGATGGCGATCGCCGTTGGCCTGACCATCGCCCTGGCAACCCTGTTGAAAGGGCGTACCTGAAGCTGCCGCAATTGGCGGCACATCGATGTCGCCGACTTTGATACCCCCGCAAGGCGAACACACGGAGAAATACCATGGATCTGGATCAGGCACGCGCCCTGCTTGCCGAGGCTGAACGGCATCACCAGCCGGCCTATGAGCCAAGCATTTTTGCCCTGGGAGGGCGCGGTTACTACGAAAACCCCACCACTGACCTGCTCGCATTTTTTCTCGACCCCAATCAGGTCCATGGTTTTGGTGATTGCTTCCTCAGCGCCCTGCTGGGCTGCATCTGCAAGGAGTCGCCCCCCGAGCCAACCCTACGTCTGCCTCCGCAACGTGAAGTGACTACCACCAATGGCAAACGCATCGACCTGCTGCTGCAGGGCGAGGACTGGCTGCTGATCCTCGAGAACAAGATCTTCCACGCCCAGGTCAACCCGTTCGCCGATTACGAACTCTATGCCGAAACATTGGTGGGTGGCCGCGACAAACGCGTGTTGTTCACGGTGCTGTCACCGTCGGGCAGCAACGTCGCCGATGGTTGGACAGGGCTCAGCTATGCCGACCTGCTCGGCGCCCTGCGCACAGCCCTGTCGCAAAACGTCGAGCACAGCCGCCTGAACAAATGGCGCGTGCTGGCCGACGAGTTCCTGCTGCATCTGGAAAACATCACCGTGGAGCGTGGCATGAACCCTGAAAGCATTGATTTCATCTTCGAACACCTGCCGCAGATCAATGCGCTGAACAAGCTACGCGAACAGGCGCTCGAGGCACTGAATAGCAAGATCATCGCCCACCTGCAGGCCGAGATCGACGGCTTCGAAACCTACACTCGCCGGCAAACCTGGGTGGACGGGCCGGCGCTACGTTACGCCTGCAACGACTGGGTCGAGTGGTCGGATGTGGTGCTCTACCTGGACGGCAGCCAGGCGCCACTGCGGCCGATCATCCGCGTGTACCTGATCAACGTCGACACGCGCCAGATGGAGTTTGGCCGCCATCTGTTCGTGGATACCACAAGACAGCCGTGGATCGAAGGCCGGCGCGTGATCGGTTTCGAATGGAAGTTGGAAAGCTTCGACGAACGCGTGGTAATCGACACGATCCTGGAGAAAATGCGACTGTTGATGCAATTCGAAGCCGAAATGCGCTGACATCAAGCCACAATGGGCAGACTGCCCCGCACTTGCGCAAGCGCGGGGCATTGCTGGATTTCAGCGTTTCTTGCTGGCCGACACCCGGGGCCGTGCGTCGATATAGACAATATCGGATGCCCTGTCGCCCTTGGCAGCTTGCAACGAGCGGACCCCCTCAAGCTTTCCACCCAGTTCTCCAACATCCACCAGCACGAAAATCCCATGCTCGGTGTTTTCCGAATCCTTGTAGCGCTCCAACTGGCACTCATAACCATGCACGACTCTGGTGTTGGTCGACAGCTTGAACTCCACCACGACCTTGTCATGCCAGCCGGCAGATATCTTGAAATCAACCGGCCCACTTCCACCGTCCGATTCAGGCGAAATATCCAGGTCGTACGCACGGCAAAAACTCACGGCACTGCTGAAGAACAGCTTCTGCACGGTGCGCTCGTGCTTGGGCTGGTCTCGATCCCAAAGCTCAGTCCACAGTCCGTGCACTTCGATCTGCGCCTTGAATACTTCAAGAATCTCAAGCACCACATCACCCATCGTGCGTATGCAGGGGTCGTCCCGGAACTGCTCCACCACCTCGTCAAGCAAGCGACGCTGCTCCCTGCCAAGCCGTTTCCAGAACAGCGGATTACTCAAGTCTTCGGTGAGCTGATCGATGCGACCAAGGACTGCGAGTTTCAGTTCATCCATGCGCTGGAGGAGATTTTCGGAAGACGATGACCTACCGATTCTCTGCAGATAATCCAGTATCTGGTCAGGCTGCGGGCTTATGCCGGCCTCCATGAGCAAGGCAATAGCTCGCGTTTGCCCCTCATGCCCGGCCTCCCGCTCGAACCTGCGGGAAAGACACACATCCCACAGCTCTCGCCTGGCCCACTGGGAAAAGTCGGAGAGGATGTCGACATCCGGCGGGACAATCACATACTCCAGGCAGTAATCGATAAGGAATGTCCTGCGCAGGGTGGTGATCATCTTTATCAACCCGAGGCCGATACGTGTTTCAGGTAAAAACGTCGGGAAATTATCGCTGATCATCTCGAAGAGATCCGCGACCGGTTCAACAGTGCGTAGCGTGGGGACATGAAAATCGTAAGGGGCATCCCAGAGCTCGTTGCTCAGCGAGAAACCTCGGTCATCGATCGTACAACGTGGGGTGAGCGTGCAGACTTCACCTGACTCGAATAGATAGACCCGAAGCCCTTTGCTTTTGTAGATATAGGATTTCCTGCCGAACGCAGCCCCCGTCAGGCCATCGAACAGCAGGACCGCCCTGGAGGGGTGAAACTCTTCCATTGAATGGGTACGGGGGGAGCCCGGCTCGCAATCTTCTATTGGAATGACTTCAACAGCCATACGCTCAGGCAACGCCTCGAACAGCTCGCGCTCATCGAGCACGCAGGCCAGCACATCCCGGGTAACGCCAACAAAGTCGACTTGCTCTCCCCAGCATTCCCTTACCGCTGCCAGCAACAGCGTTTCCAGCACGTCCATACCCATCCTCATCAAAATCGCATGCCTTGGCAGGCTTCTGGCAACAAATAATGCCAAAACGATACCACGCCACCGTAGTGCCTACCCCAACGACCTCTACACCGAGATGACCATCGCCTGGGTCCCCGCACATCTCGTTGTAACAGCGCCGGGACCACGTTGAAAAATCGATGATGGCAAACTGGCATTCCGCCAAACCTCGACAATACTGGCTCGTCACATGGATTCCTTGCCCACAACAACAAAAGGGAATTTGCGATGAGCCAGCCCCAACCCTTGGACGTCGCCATCATCGGCGGCGGTGTCTCCGGTACCTACAGCGCCTGGCGCCTGCAACAGGCCCACGGCGACAGCCAGCGTATCCAGCTATTCGAATATGGCGACCGCATCGGCGGGCGGCTGTTCAGCGTCAAGCTGCCCGGCCTGCCCAACGTGGTCGCCGAGGTGGGCGGCATGCGCTACATGCCCGGCGCCGACGGCCATGTGATGGTCGACACCCTGGTGCAGCACCTGGGCCTGCCGAGCAAGGACTTCCCCATGGGCAACGAACTGCCCAAAGACGCGCCCATCGGCGCCCAGGACAACCTGTTCTACCTGCGCGGCCAGCGCTTCCGTTTCCGCGACTTCGTCGAGGCGCCGCACAAGATTCCCTACGACCTGGGCTGGACCGAGCGCGGCTACAACCCCGAAGACCTCCAGGTCAACGTGATGAACAGTATCTACCCCGGCTTCGACAAGCTGGGCCTGGCCGAGCAGATGCAGGTGCAGGTGTTCGGCAAACCGATCTGGCGCTACGGCTTCTGGGACCTGCTCTACCGCGTGCTGAGCAACGAGGGCTACCAGTTCATGAAGGACGCCGGTGGCTACGAGGCCAACGTCGCCAACGCCAGCGCGGTAACCCAGTTGCCCGCCACCGAATACAGCGACGCCACCGTGTTCCGCACGCTCAAGGATGGCTTCCAAAGCCTGCCGCTGACCCTGGCCCAGCGCTTCAGCGAACAGGCCGGCGGCCTGGTGCCCGCCGACCAGCGCATCCAGATGAACCGCCGCCTGGCCGCCCTGAGCTACAGCGACGACACCGAGTACCCCTACCGCCTGCACCTGCGCCACACCGAAACCGTCAACGGCAAGACCCACGACCTCGAAGGCGAGGACATCGTCCACGCCCGCCAGGTGATCCTCGCCCTGCCGCGCCGCGCGCTGGAGCTGATCGACTCGCCGCTGTTCGACGATCCATGGCTCAAGGACAACCTCGGCTCGGTGCTGGTGCAGTCAGCGTTCAAGCTGTTCCTGGCCTACGAGCAACCCTGGTGGCGCAACCTGGGCCTGGTGGCCGGGCGCTCGGTCACCGACCTGCCGATCCGCCAGTGCTACTACATGGGCACGGAGTGCGATCAGGCAGGTGGCGAGAACACCTTCAACTCGCTGCTGATGGCCTCCTACAACGACATCGGCACCGTACCGTTCTGGAAAGGCCTGGAAGACGGCCCCGAATTCATCGGCTACACCCCGCGCAGCCTCGAAGGGCGCATCGCCAGTGACGCGGTGGTGCCGCGCACGCAGTTCCAGATCAGCGACGAGATGGTGCGCATCGCCCAGCGCCAGGTCACTCAGCTGCACGCCCAGGTCGAGCTGCCGGCACCCTACAGCGCCGTGTACCACGCCTGGGATGCCGACCCCTACGGTGGCGGCTGGCACGAGTGGAAGGCCAACTACCGCCTGGACCTGATCATCCAGAAGATGCGCCACCCGGTGAAGGACCAGCAGGTGTTCATCGTCGGCGAGGCCTATTCCTATGGCCAGGGTTGGGTCGAGGGCGCGCTGACCACCGCCGAGTCCGCCTTGCAGGAGTTCTTCGAACTGCCGCGCCCCAACTGGCTGCCGGCCAGCTACCAGCTGCTACCGACCCCAGCACCGGAAGAGATCGACTACGCCACCCCGCCCATGCCCGGCCACGCGCCGCAGGTGCTCGAAGCAATCACCCAGGCCATCTGTGCGGGGGTCAAGCCATGAGCACCTTCACCGTAGCCGACTACCTGCTGACCCGGCTCAAGGAACTGGGCCTGGACAAGGTGTTCCAGGTGCCGGGGGATTATTGCTCCAGGTTCATGAGCGCGCTGGACGCCTTCGACGGCATCGACGCCGTGGGCGAAGTCTATGAGATGGGCGCCGCCTACAGCGCTGACGGCTACGCCCGGGTGCACGGCCTGGGCGCGGTGTCGCTGCAGTACGGCGTGGGCACCTTCAGCGCGGTGAACGCCATCGCCGGCGCCTACGTGGAGCGCAACCCGGTGGTGGTGATCTCCGCCAGCCCCTCGACCAGCGACCGGCTCAAGGCCAATGCCCAGAACGTGCTGTTCCATCACTCCACCGGCAACTTCGAAGCCGACCGCAACGTGCTGGAGCAGGTGACCGTGGCCTGCGAGATCCTCGCCGACCCGCACCGCGCGCCCTGGCAGATCGACAACGCGCTGATCGCCGCCCTCACCCACCGCCAGCCCATTTACCTGGAAGCCTACCAGGACATCTGGGGCGCCGAGGTCAGCCGCCCCCACGGCCAGCTGACCCCAGCCCCGCGTCCGTCCAACCCCCAAGCCTTGCAAAGCCTGGTCGAGGCCACCGTGCAACGTCTGGCCACGGCGCGCCAGCCGCTGGTGCTGCTGGGCGTGGAAATCATCCGCTACGGCCTGCAGGACGCCGTGCAGCGCCTGATCGACAGTTGCGGCCTGCCCTTCTCCACCACCCTCGACGCCAAGACCGTGCTCGACGAAAGCCAGGCGCCGTTCATCGGCACCTACGCCGGCCCCGCCTCGCGCCCGGAAACCTCGGCCCAGGTGGATGCCTGCGACTGCATCCTGGCCATCGGCGTGATCTTCACCGACGACTACCTGGACCTGCTCAAGGCCCGCTATGGCGAAATCGTCCAGGTGAACTGCGAGCTGGCCCGCGCCGGCGCCGACTACTACCCCAACGTGCGCCTGCCCGACTATGTCGACGCCCTGCTCAAGGCCCTGAAGGTGGATACCCAGTTCCCCCGCCCAGGCACGGCCCTGGCCGCCTCGCGCCCGCTGCTGGGCAGCGGCGCGGTGCCCAGCGCGCTGAGCTATGCAAGCTTCTTCGACAGCCTGGTGAACTTCGCCCAGGAGCATCGCCTGTGGCAGACCAGCACGCTGATCCTCGGCGAAAGCTCGTCGCTGTACGTGGCCAGCAACATCAACGGCATGCCCCGCGGCAGCTTCATCTCCGATGCCATCTGGGGCTCGCTCGGCCACGAGACCGGCTGCGCCCTGGGCGTGGCGCTGGGCAGTGGCCGGCGCCCGGTGGTGGTGGCCGGTGATGGCGGGTTCATGATGGTCAGCCAGTCGCTGGCGGCGCTGGCGCGCAACAGGGTCAATGCCGTGGTGTTCGTGATGAGCAACCAGGTGTATGCGATCGAGCAGGCCTTCGTCGACCCTGATGCGTTCACGCCCGAAGGTGAATTCGCGCCGTTCGATACCCTGCCAGCGCTGGACTACACCGCGCTGGCCAGCGGGTATGGCGCGCTGGGGTATCGGGTGGAAACGGTGGACGAGCTGGAGCGCTTGCTGCCGCAGTTGCTGATGGTGGTGCAGCGGCCGGTACTGGTGGAGGTGAAGATTGCCGAGAAGGACTTCGCCGAGCAGATCAAGCGGTTGGCCGGGGTAAGTTGATTGCACGGCTGATCGCTTGCCTGCAGTAAACAAAAAGCCGCTTTCGATTGCTCGAAAGCGGCTCTTGCGTTTGCAGCCCTGCTCAACTGTCACCCTGTTCCTTGCTTGCCGGCAACTGCCCGTCGATCATCGCCTTGGCCATCCCGCTGAGGTAGTACGTTGCGCGCATCAGCGTCTGTGCCTGTTTCGGCTGGCTCAACGCCTGGTACGTGAGCGCGGTGATACAGCCCAGGATGATCGACGTTTCCTGCAGCACCTCGGCCGTCGGCAACCCCGGTATCGCCTGCACCCAGTCGCGTACCGACCGGCGTCGGGTACGGCCGACCAGGCTGACGATTTTCAGTTCGCCGCTGCCCTTTGCTTGTTCGTCCTTGTCCATGACCCACCCCCTGAAAAATGAAAGAGCCCGCCGCGTCTCACCGCCCGGGGCCAGCGGGCCAAACCGCGCGATCCTTGCGCGGCGCTCTGCCCAAAGGCCCGGCCAACCCCGGACGGCGAAACACGACGAGCAGGGCGAGACTAAAGGGCCTACCCACTCGCTACAACGGCCCGGCGAGTGGAAAAGGTACCTTTAGGAAAAGGACTACACGAACAACGGAAGAATGGCTGTAGGACCTACAAAATCTGCCTGAGCAAGCGGCCGCATAAGTCCATCGCAAGGCACGCACCTACAGAACTGTGCGCTGCCCTGCTTCGCCACTTCAGGCTAGGATGACACCTCGCCCCTCCAGGCCCAGCCACCGCCATGCCCAGAACAAGTAAAGTCACCGACCCGTCCTACGAGCTGATGGACGACCACGAAGGCGCCTCGCTGATCTACCGCCAGCACGGTTTCCCCAGCCCGCTGGTGCGCTGGCACTTCCACAAGGAATACGAGCTGCACCTGATCGTGGCCAGCGCCGGCAAGGTGTTCATCGGCGACTACATCGGCAACTTCGCCCCCGACACGCTGTTCCTCACCGGCCCCAACCTGCCGCACAACTGGATCAGCCAGGTCGGCCCCGACGAGGTGGTGGGCAAGCGCGACATGCTGGTCAACTTCACCGACCAGGTACTTGAACACGGCAGCCAGGTGTTCGCCGAGCTCAACCAGCTGGCCCCGCTGCTGGCCCGGGCGCGCTATGGCATCGAGTTCCGCGACCCGGCATTGATCAACGAGAGCCGCCAACTGCTGCAACGCATCGCCGACAGCCGCGGCATGACCCGCCTGGGATACTTTTTTATCCTCATGGAACAGCTCGCCGCCTGCGAGGATTACCAACTGCTGTCCACCGTGACCTCTTCGCAGCTGGCCGACGAACACAACGTCGAGCGCATCAACCGGGCGGTGGACTACATCTTCCAGCACTACGCACAGGACCTGACCCAGAACCAGGTCGCCGAGCACCTGGGCATGACGCCGACCTACTTCTCGCGGTTTTTCAAGCAAGCTGCCGGGCGCGGCTTCGTCGAGTTCGTCAACCGGCTGCGGGTGAGCAAGTCGTGCGAGCTGCTGGCCAAGGGCGAGCTGCCGGTGACCGAGGTGTGCTTCGAATCGGGCTTCAGCAACCTGTCGAACTTCAACCGGCGCTTCCTGCAACTCAAGGGCATGACCCCTTCCGACTACCGCAGCCTGGTGACCCAGCGGCTGACCGAGCAGAACCGCGCCTGAGCCTTGGGGCTGCGTTGCAGCCCATCGCCGGCAAGCCGGCTCCCACCCCGACCGCAGCGCCTTCAAGCCAGCGCCATCCCTGTGGGAGCCGGCTTGCCGGCGATGGGGCGCGCATCGGCCTCTGTGCAAGCACTGCAAAAAAGTATCAGCCAAGGTGCAGGCAAGGCTTTGTCGGCATCGCCGTGCACGGGTGTAATCAGCGCCGAGCGATACAAAAACAATAAGGGAGTTCACTGATGAACGACTCGATCAAGGCCTGCCTGGCCGCCGCCTGCCTCAGCCTGCCGCTGCATGCCCAGGCCGCCGACACCCTGACCATCGCCACGGTCAACAACAACGACATGATCCGCATGCAACGCCTGGCCAAGGTGTTCGAGCAGCAGCACCCGGACATCCAGCTCAAGTGGGTGGTGCTCGAAGAGAACGTGCTGCGCCAGCGCCTGACCACCGATATCGCCACCCAGGGCGGCCAGTTCGACGTGCTGACCATCGGCATGTACGAAGCCGCGCTGTGGGGCGCCAAGGGCTGGCTGGCACCGATGACCGACCTGCCCGCCGACTACAACCTCGACGACGTGTTCCCCTCGGTACGCAACGGCCTCTCGGCCAATGGCACGCTGTACGCCCTGCCCTTCTACGCCGAAGCCTCGATCACCTACTACCGCAAGGACCTGTTCCAGCAAGCCGGCCTGAGCATGCCCGAGCAACCGACCTGGACCCAGCTCGGTGAGTTCGCCGCCAAGCTCAACCACCCCGACCAGGGCCAGTACGGCCTGTGCCTGCGCGGCAAGGCCGGCTGGGGCGAGAACATGGCGCTGATCGGCACCGTGGCCAACGCCTTCGGCGCGCGCTGGTTCGATGAGCAATGGAAACCCGAGTTCAGCGGCAGCGAGTGGAAGAGCGCGCTGAACTTCTATGTGAACACCCTCAAGCAATACGGCCCGCCCGGCGCCTCCAGCAACGGTTTCAACGAAAACCTCGCGCTGTTCAACAGCGGCAAGTGCGCGATGTGGGTCGACGCCAGCGTCGCCGGCTCGTTCGTCACCGACAAGACCCAGAGCAAGGTCGCCGACCAGGTCGGCTTCACCTTTGCGCCCAAGGAAGTCACCGACAAGGGCGCCAGCTGGCTGTATTCCTGGGCACTGGCGATCCCCACCAGTTCCAAATCCAAGGACGCCGCCAGAACGTTCGCCACCTGGGCCACCTCCGAGGCCTACGGCAAGCTGGTGGCTGAGAAAGAAGGCGTGGCCAACGTGCCGCCCGGCACCCGCGCCTCGACCTACAACGACGCGTACCTGGCCGCCGCGCCATTCGCCAAGGTCACCCTCGAATCACTCAAGCGCGTCGACCCCAACCACCCCACCCTCAAGCCCGTGCCCTACGTCGGCATCCAGCTGGTGACCATCCCCGAGTTCCAGGCCATCGGCACCCAGGTCGGCAAGCTGTTCGCCGCAGCCCTCACCGGGCAGATGAAAGTGGACCAGGTGCTGGCCTCGGCCCAGCAGTCCACCGAACGCGAGATGAAGCGCGCCGGTTACCCCAAGTAACCCGCAGCGCCCCCCGACCGCGCCGAACCCCGGCGCGGTGACCGCCCCTTTTTGCCGCACACGGAGTCGCCATGAACACATCGGCCCTCGACACCCCGAGCCTCGCCACCGCGCGCCCCGGCAAACGCCGCGTCGGCCCCGGCTGGTTCCTGGTCAGCCCTTCGGTGGCGCTGCTGCTGTTGTGGATGATCGTGCCCCTGGGCATGACCCTGTATTTCTCGCTGATCCGCTACAACCTGCTGTACCCCGGCGAAAACCAGTTCGTGGGCCTGGAGAACTTCGCCTTCTTCGTCATCGACGCCGGCTTCATGCCCGGCGCCCTGAATACCCTGACCCTGGTCGGCAGCGTGCTGGCGATCAGCGTGGTGCTCGGCGTGCTGATCGCCGCGCTGCTGGAGGCCGGCGAGTTCTGGGGTCGCGGCGTGGTGCGGGTGCTGCTGATCTCGCCGTTCTTCATCATGCCCACTGTCAGCGCGCTGCTGTGGAAGAACCTGATCTTCCACCCGGTGTCGGGCATCCTCGCCGCCGTGTGGCGCCTGTTCGGCGCGCAACCGGTGGACTGGCTGGCGCACTACCCGCTGCTGTCGATCATCCTGATCGTCTCCTGGCAGTGGCTGCCGTTCGCCATCCTGATCCTGATGACCGCCATGCAGTCGCTGGACCAGGAACAGAAGGAAGCCGCGCGCCTGGATGGCGCAGGCCCCTTGGCGATCTTCTGGCACCTGACCCTGCCGCATCTGGCGCGGCCCATCGCCGTGGTAGTGATGATCGAGACCATCTTCCTGCTGTCGGTATTCGCCGAGATTTTCACCACCACCAGCGGCGGCCCCGGATACGAGTCCACCAACCTTGCCTACCTGATCTACAACCAGGCGCTGCTGCAGTTCGACGTCGGCATGGCCTCGGCCGGTGGCCTGATCGCCGTGCTGATCGCCAATATCGCCGCCATCGTGCTGGTTCGCATGATCGGCAAGAACCTCACCGCGCGCAGCTGAGGAGCCCGCCATGCTGACACTCAAGCAAACCCGCACCCTGAAGAACGCCCTGCTCGGCCTGCTGTGCTGGGCCATCGCCCTGGTGATCTTCTTCCCGATTTTCTGGATGCTGCTGACCAGCTTCAAGACCGAGCTGGACGCCTTCGCCACGCCGCCGCAGTTCATCTTCGCGCCGACGTTGGAGAACTACCTGCACATCAACGAGCGCAGCGACTACTTCGCCTACGCCTGGAACTCGGTGCTGATCTCGTTCTCGGCGACCCTGCTGTGCATGCTGATCGCCGTGCCGGCGGCGTATTCGATGGCCTTCTTCGAAACCCGCCACACCAAGCGCACGCTGCTGTGGATGCTGTCGACCAAGATGCTGCCGCCGGTGGGCGTGCTGATGCCGATCTACCTGCTGGCCAAGCAGTTCGGCCTGCTCGACTCGCGCCTGGCGCTGGTTATCGTCTACACCCTTATCAACCTGCCGATCGTGGTGTGGATGGTGTACACCTACTTCAAGGACATCCCCGTGGACATCCTCGAAGCCGCGCGCCTGGATGGCGCTGGCACCTGGCAGGAGATCGTCCGCGTGCTGCTGCCGATCGCCCGCGGCGGACTGGCCTCGACCCTGCTGCTGTCGCTGATCCTGTGCTGGAACGAGGCGTTCTGGTCGCTCAACCTGACCTCGTCCGCCGCCGCCCCGCTGACCGCGCTGGTGGCCTCCTACTCCAGCCCCGAAGGGCTGTTCTGGGCCAAGCTCTCGGCCGTCTCGACCCTGGCCTGCGCACCGATCCTGATCTTTGGCTGGATCAGCCAGAAGCAGCTGGTTCGCGGGCTCTCCTTCGGTGCCGTGAAATGACCTGGCTTTGCAATTCCCTTGTGGGAGCTGGCTTGCCAGCGATGGGCCGCAAAGCGGCCCCTTTGCAAGCCAGTGATCCCCACAGACCCACATTCAATCAACCGGCCACCACAGAGGTGACTAGCCATGGCTGACCTGAAAATCCGCAACCTGCACAAAGGCTTCGATGGCCACGCCATCATCAAGGGCATCGACCTGGACGTGCGCGACCGCGAGTTCGTGGTGTTCGTCGGCCCCTCCGGCTGCGGCAAGTCCACCCTGCTGCGCCTGATCGCCGGCCTCGAGGAGGTCAGCAGCGGCAGCATCACCCTCGACGGCGCCGACATCACCGACACCGCCCCGGCCAAGCGCGACCTGGCCATGGTGTTCCAGACCTACGCGCTGTACCCGCACATGACCGTGCGCAAGAACCTGTCCTTCGCCCTGGACCTGGCCGGCGTCGCCAAGCACGAGGTCACCGCCAAGGTCGACAACGCCGCACGCATACTCGAGCTGCAACCGCTGCTCGAACGCAAGCCGCGCCAGCTCTCCGGCGGTCAGCGCCAGCGGGTGGCGATCGGCCGCGCCATCGTGCGCAACCCGAAGATCTTCCTGTTCGACGAGCCGCTGTCCAACCTCGACGCCGCCCTGCGCGTGCAGATGCGCCTGGAGCTGGCGCGTCTGCACCAGGAGCTGGCCGCGACGATGATCTACGTGACCCACGACCAGGTCGAGGCCATGACCCTGGCCGACAAGGTGGTGGTACTCAACGGCGGGCGCGTCGAGCAAGTGGGCTCGCCGCTGGAGCTGTACCACCATCCGGCCAACCTGTTCGTCGCGGGTTTTCTCGGCACGCCAAAGATGGGCTTCCTGCGTGGCCACCTGAGCCGTAACCAGGGCAACCAGTGCGAGGTGGCACTCGAATGCGGTGCGCGCATCGCCCTGCCGCTGTGCGCGGGCGAGCTACATACCGGCAGCCAGGTGACCCTGGGGATCAGGCCCGAGCACCTGAGCATCAGCCCGGTGTGCCAGGGCGCGCCGGGGTCGCTGCAGGTGACCGCCGATGTCAGCGAGCGGCTGGGCAGCGACAGCTACTGCCATGTGCGCGCCGCGTCCGGCGAGATGCTCACGGTGCGCGTGCGCGGGGACTTTGCGCCGACCTTCGGCGAGGCCCTGGAGCTGACCTTCGACCCCGCCCACTGCCACCTGTTCGACAGCAACGGCCAAGCCCTCGACAAGCGCCTGCAACAGGCGGCCTAAGGACCTTCAGGATGAAACTCAACCAACACAACCTCCCCCGCCTGGCGGTAGCCCGCCCCAGCTACGACCCAAGCCAATTGCGCCAGGGCATCGTGCACATCGGCGTCGGCGGCTTCCACCGCGCCCACCAGGCTGCCTACACCGACGCCCTGATGAACCTGGGCGAAGGCCTCGACTGGGCCATCTGCGGTGCCGGCCTGCGCCGCGAAGACCGCGCCATGCGCGATGCCCTGGCCGCGCAAGACCACCTCTACACCCTGTTCGAGCTGGGCGACCAACCCGACACCCAGGTCCGCGTGATCGCCGCGATCAACGGCATGTTGCTGGCCGAGGACGGCGCCGAAGCGCTGCTGGCCAAACTGGCCGAACCCGACATCCGCATCGTCTCGCTGACCATCACCGAAGGCGGCTACTGCATCGACGACAGCACCGGCGAATTCCGCGCCGACCTGCCGCAGATCCAGCACGACCTGGCCAACCCGCAAGCCCCGCAGAGCGTGTTCGGCTTCCTCTGCGAAGCCCTGCGCCGCCGCCGCGAGGCCGGCAGTGGGCCGTTCACGGTGATGTCCTGCGACAACCTCCCGCACAACGGCGACGTCGCCCGCAAGGCCCTGCTGGCCTTCGCCCACCTGCAGAACCACGACCTGGCCCGCTGGATCGACGGCCACGTCAGCTTCCCCAATGCCATGGTCGACCGCATCACCCCGATGACCAGCCCCGCCCACCGCCAGCAGCTGCTCGAGGGCCACGGCGTCGACGATGCCTGGCCGGTGGTGTGCGAGCCGTTTTTGCAATGGGTGGTGGAAGACAAATTCGTCGCCGGCCGCCCGGCCTGGGAGCAGGTCGGCGTGCAGTTCACCGACGACGTCACGCCCTATGAAGAAATGAAGATCAAGCTGCTCAACGGCAGCCACCTGGCCCTTACCTACCTGGGCTTTCTACAGGGCTACCGCTTCGTCCACGAAACCCTCGCCGACCCGCTGCTGCAGCGCTACATGCGCACCTTCATGGACCAGGACGTAACCCCGCAACTGGCCCCGGTACCGGGCATTGACCTGACGCGCTACAAGCACAGCCTCACCGAACGCTTCGCCAACCGCGCCATCGCCGACCAGCTGGAGCGCGTGTGCTCCGACGGCTCGTCGAAGTTCCCCAAGTTCATCGTGCCCACCGCCAACCGCCTGATCGCCGACGGTAAGCCCCTGGAGCGCGTGGCCCTGGTGGTGGCCGCCTGGGCCCTGTACCTGCGCGGCGAGGACGAACAGGGCACCCGCTACAGCATCCCCGACCCCCGCGCCGCCGACTGCCAGGCCCGGGTGGCGCAGCGCGACGGCCTGGCCGCCCGGGTGCTCGGCGACGAGGCGATCTTCGGCAGTGCAATCCCCGCATCCAAAGCCTTCGTCAGCGCATTCGAGCGCCTGTACGACAGCTTGCGCGAAGTCGGCGTGAGTGAAACCCTGCGCCAGGTCCTCGGCGACTGACACGGAGGTTTTCGAAATGGACGGACTGTTCCTCGGCATCGACTGCGGCACCCAGGGCACCAAGGCCCTGGTGCTGGACGCCGGCAGCGGCCAGGTGCTGGGCCTGGGCAGCGCCGCCCATGCGCCGCCCCGAGGTCGCGATGGCCGGCGCGAACAGGACCCGGCCGACTGGCTGCAAGCCCTGCGCACGGCGGTGTCCGCTGCCTTGCGCGATGCCGGCGTGGATGGCCAGGCCATTCGCGCATTGGCGGTGTCCGGCCAACAACACGGCCTGGTGCTGCTCGACACCCAAGGCCAGGTGCTGCGCCCGGCCAAGCTCTGGTGCGACACCGAAAGCGCGCCTGATAACGCGGAGTTGCTCGATGCCCTCGGCGGCGCCCAGGGCTCGCTCGAACGCCTCGGGCTGGTGATCGCGCCGGGCTATACCGTGTCCAAGTTGCTGTGGACCCAGCGCCAACATCCCGAGATGTTCGCCCGCCTCGCCCATATCCTGCTGCCCCACGATTACCTCAATTACTGGCTGACTGGTCGCGCCTGCACGGAGCCCGGCGACGCCTCCGGCACCGGCTACTACGATGTACGCCGACGCACCTGGGCGCCCGATATCCTTCAGCACATCGAGCCAGGCGCACGTCTTTTGGCCGCGCTACCCGAGCTGGTCGAATCCGGCGATTGCATCGGCACCCTGCGCGAACAGGCCGCCACGGCACTCGGCCTGAGCCCACAGACCTGGGTAGCCACGGGCGGCGGCGACAATATGCTCGGCGCCATCGGCACCGGCAATATCGCCCCCGGCATGATCACCCTGAGCCTCGGCACCTCCGGCACCCTGGCCGCCCATGCCGACCAGCCCCACGTCAGCGCCTTGGGCGAAGTGGCGACCTTCTGCGCCTCCAGCGGCGGCTGGCTGCCGTTGATCTGCACCATGAACCTCACCAGTGCCTGCGCCCTGGTGCGCGACCTGCTGGAACTCGACCTTGACCGTTTCACTGAGCTCGCCGCCCAAGCCCCGATCGGCTCCGACGGCCTGCTGATGCTGCCCTTCTTCGACGGCGAACGCGTGCCCGCCTTGCCCGAAGCCACGGCCAGCCTGCACGGCATGACCAGCGCCAACCTGACCCGCGCCAACCTCTGCCGCGCCGTGCTCGAAGGCACCTGCTTCAGCCTGCGTTACGGCCTCGACCTGCTGCGCGCCAGCGGCCTGCCAGGCAGCGAAATCCGCTTGGTCGGCGGCGCGGCGAAAAGTCCGTTGTGGCGACAGGTGCTGGCCGACCTGCTCGGCCTGCCGGTGGTATGCCCCCAACAGACCGAAGCCGCCGCCCTCGGCGCCGCAATTCAGGCCGCCTGGAGCCTCGGCCGCCAGCTGGGCCAGGGCGACAGCCTCGAAACCCTGTGCCACCGCTGCGTCGCCCTCGACGAAAGCACCCGAACCCTGCCCCGCCCGGCGCAACAGGCCGAGTACGAGGTCGCCTATCAACGCTACCGGGATCAACTGCCTGCGCACTGAGCACAGGTATCCTGCCCTTATCTATCGTTCTGGAGAACTGCATGTACCTGGTGTGTGGCGAGGCCCTGTTCGATGTCTTCAGCCTGGAAAACAGCACCCGCAGCAGCGAGCTGGGGTTTACCGCGATTGCCGGCGGGTCGCCGTTCAACGTCGCCGTCGGCCTGCGCCGGCTGGGCGTGGAATCGGCGTTGTTTGGCGGGTTGTCCAGCGACTACCTCGGTGCGCGGCTACGCCGGGTGCTGGAAGAGGAACGGGTGGACTGCCGCTATGTGGTGACCAGCGATGCACCGACCACCTTGGCCATGGTTGGGTTGGATGCCAATGGCTCGGCGCAGTATCAGTTTCGCGGTGAAGGGTGTGCGGATCGGCAGGTGATGTTGGAGCATTTGCCGGTGCTGGATGAGCGTGTGCGGGGCTTGCATGTGGGCTCGTACACCCTGGTGGTGCAACCCGTGGCCGATACGCTGATGGCGCTGGTGGAGCGCGAACGGGACCGGCGGTTGATCAGCCTTGATCCGAATGTGCGGCTTAATCCGCAGCCGGATGTGGCGCTATGGCGGCGGCAGGTGGAAGCCTTTGCCGGGCATGCGCATGTGATCAAGGCCAGTGAGGAAGACATTGCCTTGCTCTATCCGGACCGGGAGACTCGTGACGTGGCCCGAGGCTGGCTGAACGATCGCTGCCGACTCGTTTTCATCACCCATGGAGCAGACGGAGCCAGCGTGCATTGCGCACATGGTTCATGGCAGCGCCCAGCGGATACCTCATTGCCGGTATGCGATACCGTCGGCGCCGGTGACACCTTCCAAGCCGCCATGCTCGCCTATCTGGCTCGCCTAGGAGCCGACAGCCCGGCCGGTGTAGCGATGCTCCCCCCTAAAACCATCGATGCGATCCTCGCCTACGCAATCCATGCCGCAGCAATCACCTGCTCCCGAACAGGCCCGAACCTGCCTTTCGACTATGAACTACTACCAATAGCCTAACCCAAGACATACGCCGCCCCCTCTAGGAGCGGCCTTGCGTCGCGAAAGGACCGCAAAGCGGTCCCGGCGATTTCAGCCCCGCAAGCGTGCGGCCAAGTCACCGTCCAAACGCCCGCATTGAAGCGATGCCTGGTGCTATCCTCTTTCACCGGATTTTTCGCATTCCGAATCAAGTACTGCACCAGGTAGATACAGAGCCAAGTTGCTGCCAAGGCCGACCTCAGCGCGGGTATCACCAGGCGACTTGACCCAGGGCACCCGTGCCACAACCGCATCAAAGAGATCCAGGATGTCCCTTAGCACCCTCTCCCCCCATTCGCTGCCTGATCATTGCAAGGCTGTTCTCTATGCGCTGGTAACCTCGGTTCCTGGCAAAGGTAAGACCTCGCTGCTCAAACTGCTGCGGGCCATGGAGATCCGTGACGATGGTGGCAGGCTGCTTGACGCCACGACCTTGCCCGCCTTGCTGGAGTGGTTGCAAAGCCAGGGCTGGGTCGAAGTGGAGCAGCGCAACGAAGGGCAATATTTCTGCGTGACGGCACAGTGTCGTAACAGCGTGCTCCTCAGCCTGCTGGGCACAGCCGAGGGGAGCCTGCGCTTGCATCAGATCAACGCCAGTTTGCCTGCACTTGGGCAATGGCAAATGCCTGGCAGACCCCGAGTACTGCAAGAACTCTGGCTACGCCTGCTTAGCGGCGACAGTCAGCGACTGCCCGACTCGCTGTACCTGTCGTACAGGCTGCTCCCGGTGAGCGAGTGGCATGCCCAGCACCCTATGCGCCTGCTGCAGTGCGATCCGGCCGGGCGGGAAGTGATCGGCCAACTGGACGAGACGGTGCGGAGGCTGCTGATCGAGGATCACCTGCGCCTGAACAACGACCTGCTTGGGCCGGCAGACGAGAGCTATGCATTGGCCAAGCAGGAGATGGCACTCAAGCCCTCTCTCGCATTGCGCCTGCAACTGGTTCAACAGGCGCTTTGGCGTGGCGACTGGGCGGCGCTGCAACACTATGGCGAGCAAGAGCTGCCGCTGACGACACAGTGCCTGCAGTCGCTGCTGCGCGGCCAGCCCGACGAGACCCTGCGATTGCTGCGAGCCTGGCTCACCGACCAGCGCAAACAGACCAAGAAGCGCAAAATCGACCTGCCACCCTTGAACAATGCACTGTACTGCCTGGCGCTGATCGCTGAAAACGACAGCCAGCACTACGCTGCGCTCAAACAGGCACTGGCTCTAGGCACAAAGGAAAACTACGGCAGCGCTTATCCGGCGCTCTATCAAGTGTTCGAGCGCTTGCAAGGCAACACGCCGGACTTGTCCTACCTACGGTCAACCACCCTCAATGGCCTGGATGGGCTGATGCTCTCCCTGGCACTGTACTGGCTGGATGCCCCACTCGCGCGTGGGCCCGATTGGCGCGCGAAGCTGGAAGGTTACCGAGGCGAACTCGATCAACAGGGTTACAACTGGCTGGCGGCAGAATTCGACGCCCTGATCGCCATGCAATTCGGCGTGCCCCGGCAACTTCACGACCTGCATCACGATGCAGGTTTCAAACCACTGACTGCGCTGCTTCAGCGCCAGGAAGCCTGGCAGCATGCCCTTAGCGCATTGAGTCAGCTGAAACCGGCCAATGCACCGGTCACCGCGGCTGGCAAGAAGAGCACCCGCCTGGCGTGGTTGTTGAATCTTCATCGCTACGGCAACCAGCTTGAGCCGCGCGAGCAGAAACTGGGGGCCAAGGGACAATGGAGCAAGGGCCGCCCAGTGGCACTCAAACGCCTCATGGACGAGGGCGACAGCCTGGACTTTCTCTGCGAGCAAGACCGCCAGGTGATCAGCGCGATTCAAGTCAGCCAGTCCTACTACCACGCCGAGTACGAATTGCCGCTTGGCATGGCCCTGCCCAGGTTGGTCGGTCATCCGGCGTTGTTCTGGCAAGATGCCCCTGACACACGCATCGATCTCCAGGCAGGCGAAGCCAGCTTGCACCTTCAGGCCGAGGACGGACAGATCCATCTGCGTCTCGAGCCTCCGGGCGTCGTCACCGCCGAGACCTTCTACATTGATCAGCAGACACCGACCCGCTTGCAGCTCTATCCGGTCAACAGCGATCTGCGCCAGATCGCCAGGATCATCGGCGACGGCCTGCGCGTACCGCAATCGGGCAAGGCGCAACTGATCGAAGCCGTCAGTGCCATCGCACCGCTGCTACCCATCCACTCGGACCTGCCCGAGCTCTCGGTGAACCTTGAACAGGAACCTGCCGATACGCGCCTGTACGCGCATTTGCTGCCACTTGCCGAGGGTTTGCGCTTGCAACTGCTGGTGCGCCCTTTGGCCGAGAGCAGCTGGTTTCGCCCGGGCCAGGGCGCGCAGAACCTGCTTGGCGAGCGCGACGGCAAACCCTTGCAGGTCTGCCGCGACCTGGCAGGCGAACGCCAGGCACTGCAACAGGTATTGCATGACTGCCCCGGCCTGGCCAACGCCAATAGCGATGGCCAGGAATGGCAGCTGGACCAGCCTCAGGATGCCTTGCAGGTACTCGGCGAACTGCATGCATTGGACGGCAGTTTGCTGCACTGCGTCTGGCCAGAGGGCGAGCGCCTGCGCATAAAAGGCCGCGTGAACCTCGACGCGCTCAAGCTGGGCCTGCGCAAACAGGGTGACTGGTTCATCCTGCAAGGGGAAGTCGCACTCGATGACGGCAAGGTACTGCAACTGCGCCAGCTTCTGGAACTGCTCAAGGCCGGCCCCGGACGCTTCCTCAAACTCGACGAGCGTGACTGGCTGGCACTCGACAAGCGCTTGCGCCAACGCCTGGAGGAACTGGCGTATCTGGCTGATCGGGTCACGGACCAGGGCCTTCGCCTCAGCCCGTTGACTACCCCGTTGCTGGCCGGGCTGGCCGCCGAGGTGAGTGAGTTCAAGGCCGATAAAAGCTGGCAGGCGCACCTCGATAAACTACAGTCGATGCGCGACCACCAGCCCCAGCTCCCTCGCACCTTGCAGGCCGACCTGCGCGCCTATCAGCATGAGGGTTTCACCTGGTTGGCACGCCTGGCTCAATGGGGTGTCGGTGCCTGCCTGGCCGACGACATGGGCCTGGGCAAGACGGTACAGCTTCTGGCCGTTCTGCTGCAGCGGGCCGCCGGTGGCCCGCAACTGGTCGTGGCACCGACGTCGGTGACCCTCAACTGGCAGGCTGAGAGCCGGCGTTTCGCGCCACAACTGAAACTGCATATGTATCAGCAAGCGCGCAGTCTGGCAGATCTCGGCCCCGGCGACCTGGTGATCACCAGCTACGGGTTGCTGCAGCAGGACAGCGCAGCCTTCGCCACCTGCCACTGGCACAGCGTCGTGCTGGACGAGGCCCAGGCCATCAAGAATGCCCAGACCAAACGCTCTCAAGCGGTAATGGCCTTGCAGGCCGATTTCCGCGTGGTCGCCACTGGCACCCCGCTGGAAAACCACTTGGGCGAGTTGTGGAACCTGTTCCGCTTCATCAACCCAGGGCTGCTCGGCAGCCAGGAACACTTCAACAGCCGCTTCGCTACCCCTATCGAACAGGGCGATGCAGCAGCCCGACGGGCTCTGAAAGCGCTCATCCAGCCCTTTATCCTGCGCCGTCTGAAAAGCCAGGTGCTCGACGAATTACCCGCGCGCACAGAGATCACCTACAAAGTACCGCTGTCCGATGAAGAGGCTCACCTCTATGAGGCCCTTCGCCAGCAAGCGGTGAGCAATGTCTCTGATCTGGCGCCCGGAGCAGGCAGATCATTCCAGATCCTGACGGAGATCACCCGCCTGCGCCGGTTCTGCTGCCACCCGGCCCTGGTGACTCCCGGCTCGACCCTGCCTGGCAGCAAGTTCCAGGCGGTCACCGCAATCGTCGAAGAGCTGTTGGACAATGGCCACAAGGCCTTGGTCTTCAGCCAGTACGTCGACCACCTGAGTATCGTCCGTACCTGGCTCGATGAAAAAGGCATCGCCTACCAGTACCTCGATGGCAGCGTGCCGGCCAAGGAACGGGAAAGCCGAGTCAATGCCTTCCAGGCTGGCGCGGGTGAAGTCTTCCTCATCAGCCTGAAAGCTGGCGGCAGCGGCCTAAACCTTACCGCCGCCGACTATGTGATCCACCTCGATCCCTGGTGGAACCCGGCGGTGGAGGATCAGGCCAGTGACCGTGCCTACCGCATCGGCCAGCAGCGTCCGGTGACGATTTACCGGCTGGTAGCCGAGAACACCATCGAGGAGCAGATCGTCGCCCTGCATGCTCGCAAACGAGACCTGGCCGACAGCCTGTTGGAGGGTGGCGAAGTGAGTGCCAAGCTGGATGCTGATGCCCTGTTGGCGCTGCTTGCGGGGTCGCTGCAATGATTGGGTGGGCGTAGGAAAAGCATGGCCTGTATCGGGGTTGCCGGGAAGGCGAAGCACACCGCAGGCCTCACCCGGCAATCCAGAGCGATGTTACCTTTTGCCCAACAATTCAGAACGGCCAATCACCTCACCGCTGCGTTCAGGCTTGCCCGGCCCAGAAAAGCCTGCGCCCGCAATGGCAGCATCCAGACCTCGAAAATGTGGAGCCGCCTTCGGGCTGCGCAAGGCTTCCATGCCGACGTTCCAAGCATGCACCATGTTCTTGGCAACATCACGCCACGCAGGTTCGTTTTTCGACGCTTCGATGACTTCCTTTCCAACCGCCACGGCAGACTCGCAAAGCTGCTCGATCATCGCCGCGTACTGCCGTGGCGATATGCTCAGAACACCTTTGAAAAATGACTCCAGTGAGCGCCCAGGTGTCCAGGTCTGCCTTCCACCAACGGAGAGTCCAGGCGGGTTGTTGGCGAAGCGAGGGTAGGCTTGCGTGGTAACCAAATCAAAGACGGGCGTGAACGCCACATCAGTCAGCGAGGTGTAAAGCAGTGCAATATTCTTCGCGTGGCAATCCGCATTGCGCACCACATAGTTGGTCAATAGCTGCCAGCCAAAGTGCTCACGTTGCGCCTTGAGGTGTTCCGCGGACAAGTAGGCCCGACAGGCATTCCAGACGCGCTCTGTCGTGGGCGCATATTTTTCATGTGGAGGCAGCCCTAGCAGCCCACAGGCATCTTCGACGCCCCGGCACGCGTTACCTTGGTCGTCCACGTCAAAACGATCCACTACCAGAACCTTGCCATCCTCGGACATACGGCATGAAGCTACGGGCACCACACCAAGCCGGCCCAGCACACGCATGGTGTAGAACTCGTTGAAACCCAGGAATGGGGTCGTCTCATCAGAGCCTTTGATGATGTGAGATCCGGTGCGCAAGGTCGGCTTGCCAAGTGGTTCGACACGCCGGGCAACAGCATCTGCCGCAATGAATTTTGGCACTACCCCCGATACCGCTACCCGAGCATATTGCCGAACAAGCTCGGCGAACCGCTCAGTGGTGTTTTCCGCCTTGAGCAGATGACCGAGGTCCAAAGGCTCCATCACAATTCCAGGCTTGATACCTGCAGGCGTGACCGAGACCCTGCCAATACCCGTACCACCCACCAAGCCCAGCATCGACAGATCGGTACCATCGAGCAGCGGGCCGAACGCTTCGCGGATGACGTTCAGCAAATACCCTTCAGGAAGGTTCTGCCGGAAGAAAGGGAATAAATCACGGGGCCAGCGCCAAGGCGCTTCACGAACAGGCAGGGCCAAGCTGACAAAGTCCTCCCGGGCTGTTCCGGGAAGATAGTGCAGTACATATTCGTCACGGTCCCGATAAAGCTTGGCCACGAGCCTCGAACGGACATGGACGTCAAGGATCATGGTCAAGCAACCCCAGACCGTTGTTCCTCGAGGATGTCCTCGACCGTACGTGCGTGACCAGCCTTCACCAGCTTCAGGTCATAGCCTGCGGCTTCCAGGAGCCGGACAAGCGCCAAGACACTCATGTCCCCCTTGGCCAGGGTCTCCATCCTCGCCACTGTGGAACGGGAAACACCTGCGCGGCTGGCCAACGCATCTTGGCTTAGCTTTGCTTCACGCCGGACGGTTTTAAGCATTTCAGCGACATCATAGAGAGAGGACATTTGTAGCTCTCGAGCATCAAAATGAAGGGTTTCTCTGAATAATGTAGCCCTTGGGCCACATAGCGGCAACCTCTCACCCAGATAGTTGTGTGTCACATGGGCTACAAAATTTGTAGAAAACCTCACTTTAGTAGCTCAGGGGCCACAATATTAGAGGGACGCTCAAGATTAGCTTGCGCCCGGGCCCGAAGATGAGCCGTCCGACTCAGCAACGATGCCGGGATGGGCTGGATACATTCCGCGTGCTCGGTAATGTCAGCGTGCACAAGCTCGAGAAAGGCTTTTTTAGCCTCCTGCGCTTCGCGCTCGGCTAGAAGAGCCACTTTCAACCTTGATTTGGACATGTTTTGCTCCTTAATCCGGCCCCTGCGACAGCTGCCGCCTGTGCGGTCTGCCCAAGGGAATGTACAGCAGAATCACTTGAGGGAAATGAGGCACAAGCCCACCGTTACATGTTTCAGAACGGGACTACATACCCATTGCCGATCGATTGTGCTCTACCTATTCACGGACGCTCTGTTTACCGCACCTGAACCCCACACAGGCCTTTAGCCATTAGCACAACCGCCCTAATCGACCCTGCTCACTCAGCGCTCGTATAGTTCCTTCTTGATTACAAAAACCAGGAAAGGACTCCATGGGCCACAAACTTCCACCCCTCTGCCAATGGCTGGCCATCCTGGCCCTCACCTGCAGCACCCCGGCCCTCGCCGCCCCCGCCTCAGGCGACTACTGGATCATCTACGGCAAAGGCGAACGCCTGCACAACGAGGTCTACGTTGCCGATGCCGCCGGCATCCTGCAAAAACCCGGTGGCGTGCAATCGGCCCAAGTCATGCAGCTGTTCGAAGACCCGGCCTTCCCGACCCTTGCCGCCTACGAGGTGCAGGTCAAATGCAAACAGCGCCAGATCCGCCTGGACAGCGCCCGGGCGATACGTCGCTTCGACGGCGCCGTGCGCGATGTGAAAACCAACGCAAAAGACTGGGCCGCACCAAAGGACTACTGGCTGCAGCGCACCTTCGCCTTCGTCTGCGCCCCCGACAACCGCGCGCGCAACCAGATGCTGTCGATCGGCAAGATGCCGGCGGCGAAGATGGTCGCCACCATCCAGGCCATGTTCATCCAGTTGATTGGCGTGCAGGCCAACAGCCAGGCGGTGCAGGAGCTGGACGACATGCTGGCGAACACCCCACGATGAGCACACGCCCTCTGCTGGTCCTTGGCCTGTTGCTGCCTGCGCTGGCCGGCTGTATCCCGACCCTGCCGGAGCTGATGGCGGGCAACCAATGGCAAGGCCGCGACGCCAAGCAGGCCATCGACTTCTTCGGCCCACCCATGCGCATGGAGCCGTTGCCCGACGGCGCTGGGGTGCAGTTGGGCTGGTACCGCGATACCACCTACGTGCAAAAGGAGGTGGTCGGCAGCACCGCCGAGATGCAAGGCAACGTGATGGTCCATACCAACTACTGGGACGACGTGGCCCATCCTGGCGGCTGCACGATCCTGATGTCGGTGAACAAGGCGCGGCAGATCAACGACTTTTCCACCAAGGGCCGCTGTAACGGGGTGAACCTGGCACCATAGCGACAAGTCGAAAAACAAATCCTGTGGGAGCGGGCTTGCCCGCGAACACCGGCGCAGCCGGTGCCATCTAACTTCGTAGCGAAATGGGGGCCTACCCTGCCAAACCAGCCCCGCTCAACGCCGCGGTATCCGATCCTGCTCAGCCACCATGCCATTTAGCCGCCTGAGCATGGCCATCAGATTCCCATGCAACCCCGTACGCGTAGGCCTACGCCCAGCCAGTTGCTGCTGAATCAAGTAGCCCGGACCGTTGTAGACCTCTTCAAACGTGCCGTCCCGGTTCATGCGAATACCGAGGTAATAGTCAGGCACGTGGTGCACGGGGAATGTCAGTGTGGTGCCGAAGGTGGTCTTGATCTGCACATTACGCCCCGCATCACAAAGCGCATCGTGGTGCCTGGTGAGCCCGTCATTGAGCGTCAGCCTGTACGCCAGGCTCGCCACCACCTCGCCGATATCACCGACCAACCTGCCGTCCAGGGTAAAAGGCTTGCCAGGATAGGCCGCCTGCAGTTGCCCAACAGCGGCGAATAGATCATGCAGTGCGTTTTTGATCTTCAGTTCAATGGTCGCATCCATGGGCGGGCCTATAGCGAAAGTGGTGTCGTCGGCGGTACAGCGCACAACCTTGCTCGGTAGCGCTGGATTAGTGCAGCTGAATATTCCCTCACAACGTCAGAATGGGAAAGCGCCCAGGCAACATTGCCCGGGCGATGTACTCAATCGCTATTCGGCCGGCAAACGAACCGTCAGCCCATGATTCACATCCTGGGCCAACGCCTTGGCCATGCCACTGAGGTAATGCACCGCCGTCAGCAGCGTAGGCAGATGATCAGTCTCCACCATCGCCAGATCACTGATCTTGTGCACCGCACACATCAGGACGGTCGCCTGCTCCACCGCATGGTCCAGCGGATGCCCCGCCACGACGCGGAACAGCGGGTCTTGCACAGCCACCTCCCTGCCATCGCCTAACTTAGTACAGACAGTCCTACCGGCATGGCGATGCTCAACCATTAAACCATTGATGCGATGCTTACCTACACAATCCATGCGGCAATTATCACCTGTTCGCGGTTAGGCATAGACCGACCACTTGCCCACGAATGCTGTAACACGCTTCACCCCCCTCGTAAAATCGGGTGCCTCGGGTGATAGTTATGGAAATGTCGGCTTATGCAGAGCAAAAAGATTAGGCGTTGAAGGTGTTGAGTTCGTGAAAAATCAGATTTAGCCCCTTCCTTGTAGTCCATTTCCCAAAGATACTCTCTCCGCTGATTTTCCGTTGCACGCGCAAACAGTGAGCTCTAGTCTCGGCATGTCGTTGCTATTCAACGACCGGGTTTAGCCGCCCGACATCGTCAGACACCACAGCCGTGCAATGCCGAGTAATCGACATCTGCGCCTTTATGGCGGCTGTACGTGGGGCACCTTCGGGTGCGCCGGGTGCCTGACGTCCCGGTCGGCTAACCCGCGTACAGCTGCCACCTATTCGTTTAGCCGCGTTTGGTGGTTGCTCCATCACGACAGGAGCCACACCATGCTTAAGATCGTTCCCGATCCTCCTCACAATATGCTCATCCTTGAAGACATCCTGATCCAGGCCACTGACCATGCACTGTGTGCGGAAACAGTTGTGCAACAGGCGTTGTTATTACAGCCTAAGTCGCCGGTGTCGATTCTGGTGATGACCGCGATGCATGAGATAGAGGCGCTGAAAGCATTGCTTGAGTCTGCGCTGATCCAGTTACAGGTGCCAACTGAGCCTAGGGGCATTTATTAAAATTCAAGTGAAATAACACTTGCATTGGCCCTGCTCACCAAAAACCACTACAGCACTTTGCGCATAGTAAAAAACCCTGAACGCACGAGCTATTTTTAGGAACTTAGTATAAATAGTACATAACCAGGGAGAATGAATAATGGCTTCAGACGACACCAAGTTTACCGTTGGAAAAACCATATTCTACCAGGGCGAAAAACAGACCTACCCGTTATTCCGTATCGAAGCTGGCATACCTTGCCAGCACGCACGTGAACAAGCTTCCGAACTAATGGGCTGCGCACGTGATTTGACTATTGACGGCCTGATGGAGGATAAGCCGCAGCTAATCTGGGCCTCTCATTACCTCTGCGCTTTGGCTAAGGCATTAATGGATGACGCCGAACTAGGCATGACGCATAAAGCATAACACTTTACGCCCCAGGAGCGCTTTCAGAGAATACATTAACCACTTAACTCTGAAGGCGCCGAGCGGGTGAAGTTAGCCAGACTAAACCGCCCAGTAAACTCAACCCAAAACATCACCGGAAGAGTGAGTAGACATCGACTTTAAACTAGAAATCTGCTTATTAAGCTCATCTAACCGAGAACGCAACACAGCCAGATCAGCAGTCGTTGAATTTATGTAACCCGGCGTTCCAGAAATCATTCCAATCAGCTGATCTCGCTCATCCTCCAAGATCGTAATCTGATCATGAAAAAACAAATTTGAGCTAGCATTCTGATGCAAACGTGCTTGCTCGTCAGCAAGGAGGCTTTTAGTTACCAAGTCAAAATTAGAGTTAATTACTGGAAAGTGCTCCGCAGCAAACCTTAAAAACTGACCGAACTCATACATATGAAAATCCTGACCAACCTCCAGCTTAAACTCTTCTATCAGCTCCGGACGAGGACCAATCTTTCTACCTCTGTGAATCCACCACCAGTCTTCCTTTGCATCATCAGTAATAAAAACTACAGATCGATTTTCAGCTTTTGCCTTGCATATGATCTCTCTCCATATGATGAGGTCCCCAAATCTATCGTAGCCTGTACAATCCTTTTTTTCATCTTTGTAGCCCGGAGGGATTTTTTTTGCATAACGATCCTCACCTTCCTTTTTTATCGCAATTAGTTTCTCCGTCGACAGTCTCAGCCCAACTTTACCTTCGAAAACTTTGGTAAGCCGATCCACCGCCTTAGAAATCTCTTCTTTTGGATGGGAGTCTCGTGCCGCCTCCATTCGCCCTCTGAAGTCAGAAATATACATTTCTAGCGCTGACAACTCTCTATCTACATCAATAGTGGGATGCGCTCTAAGCTGCCGAAATCGGTCACGTGACTTTTCAACAATTGACTCTTGATCTCTGATTAAAGACTCATACGCATCAATTGCACCATACTCAACGCCAAGTCGATTTTTGTGAAACTCAAGACCTACCTGATACGGAAGCCATAGAGAACCACTCAATGCTTCAAAAACCCCCAACAACCTGTCACGAACTTTCGCCGGGTGGCGCAAACAATGCAGCAATACGTTCGTATCTGGAATGAACAGGCCTTCATTCCATATCCTTTCAATTTGAACGCTATCTTTACCATACCACCCAGCGAAAGTATCACGCATAATTTAGTCCAACCATGCAATTTTTTTAATACCTAGCCGCAAAGAGGCTTCAACCACCAATTTCCTCGATGACTCATCACTTGTTTTACCGGTCTCTAGAAGAACAACACCATGGGAGACACCTCCATTGTTTATAGCGCGCTCAAACGCGGCCATTAGAACCAACTTCCAGTCTCTACTCTTACCCCAGCAGACGACTCGCCCATCATCTAACTGACAACCGTGTGGTTTAATAAAAGTCCCGCTCACATCTCTTGGTGGAGACATATCTAAAGCTCGCCATATATCATCCTCCGCAGCCAGCAGCTTAGCGCGCTCGTATGGCTTTATAAGAGAGTCCTTGATGTAAACACGAACCTTTCTCGGATCCATAAAGTGAGCTAGTTGGCCGCCAACGTCCGGATCTTTAGTCCACCTCTCATAGAGCTTAGAGCGATCCAAATCATTAAGTGAAGACCAACCTATTTGATCAGCAAGCGACCAAATTTTATCCCTAATGGATATCCTAATCTTCTCAGGAAGCATCACTGCACCGTTCCTCGATTATGAGGCCTTGGAAACTCAAAAGCCGGTAGTTCAAGGACAGGATCACCCTCGCGCATAAATAGATCTGCCTGATCACGCATCCAATCCAGCATAAAACTCCCTGCGCTTTCATCGCGAAATTGCACAACACCAGGCAGCGAGAGTCTTTCAATATCTCCTCGCGCACTTTTCTCCAATTCAACAACCTCCGCAATCCGTCTCAGATCACTGACAAAATCCAAGACAACGACCTTCTTTTTCTTCGGGCTTATGCGGAGGCCTCGCCCGAGCTGCTGAACAAATATCCTGCGACTATGCGTTACACGCATAAATACAATCATGTCGACGTCTGGTACATCTACACCCTCATTGAATAAATCTCGAGTGGTGACAACATCCAAATGTCCCTTCCGAAACGCCGCCATCGTGCGATCTCGCTCTCGCGCCGTCATTTCACCTGTAATAGGCTGTGCCCGGAACCCAAATAATTGTAAAGTTGCTGCAAAGCTTTTTGCATGATGCACCGACGCGCAGAACACGATAACGGAGCGACGGCATTCCTTATCAAAACTTTCCCTTACAGCCCTTGCAGCTTCTTCGTCTCTGACCGGCATCAACAACAACTTATTCAGTTGCGAGACAGAATATTTATGACGGGAGCTTTTCTGAACAGCGTTCCAATCAACATTATCTGCAAGCAAACGATAGTCTGCCTCACATAAAAATCCGTTTTTCAGGCCGTCCGCTATACCGATTTGTATGACCGGCGACCCTAATAACTCGTCAATATCATAACCATCTCCTCGCCAAGGCGTGGCGGTAACTCCACCAATCATTGCACTTGAGAGACGTTGAGTTACGCGACGAAAAGTCTCCGAGCCAACATGGTGTGCCTCATCAATCAGAACCAAGCCGAAATCTGGAAGTTCATCGAGCTTAGACACAGCACTCTGAACAGTCGCAAATGTTATTCCATTCCATTCATCAGGCTTCTCACCAGCCATTAATCGATGGGTTTTCACCCACTTCGGGAGTTGGTCCCAAAAAGACCTTTGGAGCTGATCAACAAGTTCTCGCGTTCCCGCCAGCACCAATATTGCCCCTCCTGGCACAGCGTTATCCCGCAATAACTCCGAGACGCTCTCAGCTAGTACTACGGTTTTACCAAGACCAGTAGCAAGAACAACTTGAGCCCTCCCAGTTTCACGAAGAGAAGCCACAAATTTTCTCACCGCTTCGTCTTGATAGCTTCTCAATTCACGCCTGTGCGATGAATATTCGGGGCTTTTTCTGGCAAGCTCGATGAGTACAGAAGGGTCAAGTACATCTATCTTAATACCCAACGCCGCCCAACGTTTGATTGCTTCGTAAACTGCCGGGCCAGGCCTTCTATTCAAAGCAACATAAATTCTGTCAGCTTTGTAAAATCGAGCAGCCTCACCAACCTCATCCACGGCACTTGCGGAAGGATATCCAACAGTTGTGAACTTACACTGAACGACCCAAAGCTCGCCATTCTTCACACCCAGGACATCGGCGCCATGATCCCCAGAACCACCAACCAATCTAACATCCTGGAAGCCATTACATACAAGCAAGCGAGCAATATCGCGCTCGAATGCTTGCCATGTACCGTTTATAAGCCGGGAGGCGTCAAGATAAGATTCATTCATCAGTCAAAAGTATCCGATTTAAGAAGCCGAACAGAACATGTTGCCCTGACAATCACATCTCGGCTTGCGCGCTCAATGTCGGACGGCGACTGATTAATAATCCAGACCAAATCACGTAAGTATGCGTCATAACGAGTTCGCACAGACTCACGCACTTGACTAGTCACTACCACACTACCAAAATCTAGTGAAGTATACGCATCCTCCCAGAACTTACCATCTAGGAACAAATCAGGCCTGCGACTAAAGAAAGCTCTTATAGCCTCAGGATCAGCATACTCCCAAAAACGACCGTCAGAAATTAACGCCTTATGATCAGGAACGCCGCGATGAGCCATTCTCCGAACAATAACTTCTTTATCCCGCTCGTCCAACTCTTGGAATATATTGCTTCCTTCCGAATCCGGTATTAACTGAGGTATTGCACGAGCAAGATCCGAAATTACCGAAGATGCCGAGGCAATGATCTCCTGTGGATCCAAACGAGAATCAATGCAATATTGTTTTCGAAAATCAGCCAATACAAGCGCAAAAGGAGGCTCTTGAGCCTGCCCCTTCAAAAACTCTACCGTTCGATAAGTAAGCTCTATAAGCAATGCATCCATTGGCGTCATGGTGGTAGAGCGAAACATATCATGCGTCAAATCCACCATGAAGGCGTAAGTTCGGGTCGAAACATCTTCTAATTTCAACAGCCAGGGAAGACCAACTGGGAAGCCTGGATCTTTTGTATCTACACTATAAGCCTGCACCTCGTATTCAACTCGATATGTCGGATGAATGTATTTTCTCGACATTTCGTAAATTGGCCGATGGGCAAATACTGGAGCAGGCATTGGCTCAATCAGTATTTGATCAGTAACAACTCCTGGGGCTTCAGGGGTCGGAGACTCAACATCTAAAAAACCCTCCGGAAGCGAACTTTCATTTTCGCCTCCCACTTTTTCTCCTAGCACATCTCGATCTTGTTCAAGCACAAGCTCCCACCACCGATCATCGGCTAAATAGTCGGATTCACCCTGCTCAAAAAGATCCGCCATTTGCATGGCTCGGTCGTTGTCCTTTACCACCAGTACTCGTGACCATAATCCATTTTTTCCTTGCGGACTCGAACGCCGGAAAGCTTGAAATAGGCGATACAGAGGGCTATCGTTGCCTTCATAGCCACGCTGCCTTGCAACTATGGGGCGCAGCGGGCCTTCACCTCGCACTACCCTTATCATCTCGCTCCAGGCAGGGTCATCCCGCTCAAAGCGATCCTTTGTATAGCTTACACGGCAATGGTCAATATGGATTTCACCGACAAAGCGACCACGTCCACGCTGGTCGTCAGTCGGATACTCTACCTCCGAAACGTCTCCATCACTCCACTCAAATAGGTCTTTATTAGCAATCTCTATTTTTCGGCCATTACGAATAAAGTCGAGACCAAATTCAGTATTATGAAGATATCGCTGAAGTCCGATCCAACCATGAATCCGACGCTTCACTTCTACAATATTGCAACGCCCACTCGCCGTCGGGCAGACCTTCTCAGAAACCGCAAGCGTACGCATGCAACTTGTGCAATAAAGGCGAGAAGCTAGATTTAAATCAATATATTCAACCGCCCTAGCACATGAGCCATCTGGAAAGTTCACTACGCGACCTTCATTCCAGATACAGTGCCTACGCGGAGAAAGACGAACACCCCCCACTGTCAATCTGATTCTACCTGCTTCAGATTGCCCAAGTAAGGATGAATAAGTCCTGGCAAGATGCTTACGCATCGTCTTCTGGTTATTGCCTCTCGCCAAATACGACCTTTGATCTTGCTTGAGCCGACTTACTACAATGGTTGTGCCATGTGACGCATGATCAGCTTTAGGGCGAGTTTGCCGCGGGACCTTGAAACTTCTAGTAGCACTAAGTTCCTCAAGATCAATCCGCACACCTACTTCCTCAGCATCACCAGCACGTGTCGTCCAAACCTCAGTTACCAGGCCTAGACGAGCGGTAGCGATGTTGAAACCCATACCAAATAGGCCAAGATTGAATAAAGGATCATTACCTGACCAACCAGCTCTTACAGCATTTTCTAAAGACTCAAACGACATCCCTGGGCCGTTGTCCTTAATAGTGACTCTGGCGCTCTCATTATCCGCCATTGGCAGGGAAATAGATACTTCTGGGCCTTCAATGGGGGCACCGGCCCGCGTTGCATGCACAAATCCATCGATAGAGTTGTCAATCAACTCAGCCAAACAGCGCCATTGAGGTAGATTGATTTCACCCAGCATCTGCAAAATACGCGGGTCAGGTGTAAGATCGAATTCCTGTGCCATATTTTTCCCTACTAGAATTTTTTCTTGGGCGCATGGCGAGTACGCCCTACCCAGATTTCCTTGGCAAACATGATTTTTGAAGCGTCAGTATGTTAGCTGCTCTGTAGCTACATTCAGCTTCAGCGAAGCCGCTGAGCTATGGACACTGCCCCCCTAAGCTGCTCCGCCACACTCGCTGCAACCTGCTGCGCTAATAAAACTGGAACAGCATTACCCAATTGCCGCATAGTCTCTGACCAACTGCCATGAAACTTGAAGCTATCCGGAAAAGTCTGGATGCGCGCACTTTCCCTAACAGTAAAATAGCGGACCGACCCATCATCACGGACTAGCATATTCTCTCCACCCGGAACTCCATGCCCCCCCGCCTTGAGGGTCTTGGCTGGGAGATCGAGAGGACTACCTGTATGGCCTGGATACACCCTCGCCCCGGCCTGATAGAGATGATTGGGTATTGTAGACGAAGCAGAAGTGCAGGGATCAGGTAGATCGTAAATTGCATCTCGAACCGTTTGCCATGGAAGGGTGCTCAATCCATCTTTCTGATTTTTCAGCCGTTGAACCCTGGTCATGAGCTTTTCGGGGAGAATAGGAACTGGCAGCCCATGCCGACGCCAATAATTCCCAGTCACCCACTGATCGTAAAGCAATGCATCATAGCTGTGCGTAGGAGAGGGAAATTTCCAGCTGACATTGAGATCATTCCTAAAGCCAACCAAAAAAATTCGTTCCCGCTTCTGAGGGACGCCATAATCGGCCGCATTTACTAGAGTAGCCGTAACGTTATAGCTAAGTTCTGAACGGTGAAAACTAGCCATCTCTTGCTTAAGCCGACTATGATGTTCACTCCAATCTTCGTTATCGCGAGGTGGCAGCTCGGGGAACTGTAATTGTAGTTGGATGTAGTTGAAGTAGCTGGCAAAAGTTACCCTCGTAAGCCCTTTAACATTCTCAATAAGAAACGCCTGAGGCTTCAGCTGCCTGATCACATCCACTGTAGCTGGAAACATATCTCGCGTGTCACCCTGCGCCTTATGCTTTCCCCCGATGGAAAACGGCTGACATGGCGGCCCGCCGGCGAGTAACTCAATGCCTTCTGGCACAGTCGACCAGTCAAACGATCGGACATCACCCTCCTGGAGTTGCCAGCTCGCTAATAAAGGATGACCAAGCCGTTGATTCTCTCGAACGGTATCACAAGCCCATTTATCCCACTCAACGACAGCAAGGTGTTCAAAACCTGCAATCTCGCATCCCATGGCCAGGCCACCCGCCCCTGCGAATAGCTCTACTGATCTCATCGGATCGCCCCCAACATACTTTGTGAAATCCATGAAAAGCCAAATAGGGAGATACTACCAGCTAAAAACACGGGGCAAAATAGCTCCATGGCAGTTCGCTTCCACTTGCTCGTGACATTCAGCCAGGACTATAAAGCTTCACCATTATTAATAAATAGATTTACTCAATTGGCTCAACATTCACTGCATTTAGCTTAAGCCAATTAAAAAACACAAAAAAGCCCAGTCGTCACCGACTGGGCTTTTTCGTTTCAATAATGGTCGGGACGGAGTGATTCGAACACTCGACCCCTTGCACCCCATGCAAGTGCGCTACCGGGCTGCGCTACGCCCCGACAAGGCGGTTCTCAATGTTGCCGAGAACGAGAAGAAATGTACCCTAACCTTTTGATTAATGGAAGCTTTTTTTCAAAAAACTTTCCATTCGTCGGCTCTGATCACTTCTTGAGCACCACCAACACATCCTCCAACTCCGCAATCATCTGCCGAATCAGCTGCTTGTACTGGCTGGACTCATCCTTGACCTCATCACTGGAGAGCCGTAACCGCGCCCCGCCAATGGTAAAGCCCTGGTCGTACAGCAAAGCGCGGATCTGGCGGATCATCAGCACGTCCTGGCGCTGATAATACCGCCGGTTGCCACGGCGCTTCACCGGGTTGAGCTGCGTGAATTCCTGCTCCCAGTAGCGCAGCACGTGCGGTTTTACCGCACAGAGCTCGCTGACTTCACCGATGGTGAAGTAGCGTTTGCCCGGGATGGGGGGCAGCTCGTCGTTATGGCTTGGTTCCAGCATAGGCCTCTACCCGGGCTTTCAGCTTCTGCCCTGGACGAAAGGTGACGACGCGGCGCGCGGTGATCGGGATCTCTTCCCCTGTTTTAGGGTTGCGGCCCGGCCGCTGGCGTTTGTCGCGAAGGTCGAAGTTGCCGAAACCGGACAACTTGACCTGCTCGTTGTCTTCAAGCGCGTGCCGAATTTCTTCGAAAAACAGCTCGACCAGCTCCTTGGCCTCACGCTTGTTAAGCCCCAGCTCCTCGTACAGCCTTTCGGCCATCTCAGCTTTCGTCAGAGCACCCATGCCGTTATTTCCTTAACGTGGTGTTCAACCTTTGTTCAAGCGAGGTGAGGATGGTTTGCAGGGTTTCATTCACCTCATCGTCGTTAAGAGTGCGCGATGGATGTTGCCAGGTCAAGCCGACCGCCAGGCTTTTTCTATCAGGATCAATGCCTTTACCCTGGTAGACGTCAAACAGCCTGAGGTCTGTGAGCCATTCGCCCGCATTGTCACGAATTACTTCAAGCACCGAGCTAGAAGCTACATCACGTCCTGCGATCAAAGCCAGGTCACGACGGGTTTCCGGGAACTTGGACAGCTCGCTGAACTTCGGCAGGCGGCCTTCGACTACATCGCCGAGCACCAGCTCGAAGACGAACACCGGGCGGTCGAGGCCGAGGGTCTTGGCCAGCTCGGGGTGGATGGCGCCGAGATAGCCGACTTCCTTGCCGTCGCGCTCGATGCGGGCGGTCTGGCCGGGGTGCAGGGCCGGGTGCTTGCCGGCGGCGAAGGTGAAGTCACTCAGGGCACCGGAGTAACCCAGCAGGGCTTCCACATCGGCTTTGACGTCGAAGAAGTCGATGCTGTCGCGGCCGTTGGCCCAGCCTTCCGGCAGGCGGCTGCCGGTGACGACGCCGGCGATCATCGGTTGCTGCTTGAGGTCACCGAGCTGGCCGACGAAGCGCAGGCCGCTTTCGAACAGGCGCACGCGGTCTTGCTGGCGGTTGAGGTTGTGCTGCATGGCCTTGACCAGGCCCGGCCACAACGAGGCGCGCATGGCGGCCATGTCGTTGGAGATCGGGTTGGCCAGCAGAAGCGGCTCGACGCCTGGTGTGAACAGCTCGAACAGTTTCGGGTCGATGAAGCTGTAGGTGATGGCTTCCTGGTAGCCGCGGGCAACCAGCAGGCGGCGCAGGTTCGGCAGCTCGCCACGGGTTTCCGGGCGGGCTTGCGGGGCCAGGCGGGCCTGCGGGTAGCGGACCGGCAGGTTGTTGTAGCCGTACAGGCGGGCCAGCTCTTCGATCAGGTCGACTTCCAGGCTGACGTCGAAGCGGTGGCTTGGGACGGTGACAGTCCACTCCCCTGCCCCACTTGCACTGGTGTTCAGCTCCAGGGCGTTGAGCAGCTGCTCGACCTGGGCGGCTTGCATTTGCATGCCGAGCATCTGGGTGATGCGTTCGTCGCGCAGGGTGATCGGCGCGATGTTCGGCAGGTGCTGCTCGCTCACGGCTTCGACTACGGGGCCGGCTTCGCCGCCGACGATCTCCAGCACCAGGGCGGTGGCGCGCTCCATGGCTTCACGGGCCAGTTGCGAATCCACGCCGCGCTCATAGCGGTGCGAGGCGTCGGTGTGCAGGCCGTAGGAACGGGCCTTGCCGGCGACGGAGATCGGCTCAAAGAAGGCGCTCTCGAGGAACAGGTCGCGGGTCTTCTCGGTGTTGACGCCGCTGTGCTCGCCACCCATCACGCCGGCAATGGCCAGGGCGCGGGTGTGGTCGGCGATCACCAGGGTGTCGGCGCGCAGGGCAACTTCCTGGCCGTCCAGCAGGACGAGTTTCTCGCCCTCCTCGGCCATGCGTACGCGGATGCCGCCGTTGATTTCGGCGAGGTCGAAGGCGTGCATCGGCTGGCCGAGTTCGAGCATCACGTAGTTGGTGATGTCGACGGCGGCGTCGATGCTGCGCACGTCGCTGCGGCGCAGGCGCTCGACCATCCACAGCGGGGTCGGCTTGCTCAGGTCGACGTTGCGGATCACGCGGCCCAGGTAGCGCGGGCAGGCGGCCGGGGCGCTGACTTCGACCGGGCGCACTTCGTCGTGGGCAGCCGGTACGGCTGGCACCACCGGGCGGGTGACCGGCACGTCGTACAGGGCGCTGACGTCACGGGCAAGGCCGGCGATGGACAGGCAGTCGCCGCGATTCGGGGTCAGGCCGATCTCAATGCTGGCGTCGTCCAGGTTCAGGTACTGACGGATGTCCTGGCCAACCGGGGCGTCGGCGGCCAGTTCCAGCAGGCCGTCGTTCTCGTCGCTGATCTGCAGTTCGGAAGCCGAGCAGAGCATGCCGAAGGATTCGACGCCGCGCAGCTTGGCCTTCTTGATCTTGAAGTCGCCCGGCAGTTCGGCGCCGATCATGGCGAACGGGATCTTGATGCCTGGGCGGGCATTCGGGGCGCCGCAGACCACCTGGAAGGTCTCTGCGCCGTTGCTTACCTGGCACACGCGCAGCTTGTCGGCGTCCGGGTGTTGTTCGGTGGTGAGGATCTCGCCCACCACGATGCCGCTGAACTGGCCGGCAGCAGGGGTCACGCTGTCGACTTCGAGGCCGGCCATGGACAGGCGGGCGACCAGTTCGTCACGGGAGACTTGCGGGTTTACCCAACCGCGCAGCCACTGTTCACTGAATTTCATGCTGTTCTCCTGAAAGTTGCGTCGATTGGGCCTAGCGGAATTGAGCCAAGAACCGCAGGTCGTTGTCGAAGAACAGACGCAAATCGTTGACGCCATAGCGCAGCATGGCCAGGCGCTCGGCGCCCATGCCGAAGGCGAAGCCCTGATACTCTTCCGGGTCGATGCCGGACATGCGCAGCACGTTCGGGTGGACCATGCCGCAGCCCATCACTTCCAGCCAGCCGGTCTGCTTGCACACGCGGCAGCCCTTGCCGGAACACATAACGCACTGGATGTCGACTTCGGCGCTCGGCTCGGTGAAGGGGAAGAACGACGGGCGGAAGCGCACGGCCAGTTCTTTCTCGAAGAACACCCGCAGGAACTCTTCGATGGTGCCCTTGAGGTCGGCGAAGTTGATGCCGCGATCGACCAGCAGGCCTTCGACCTGGTGGAACATCGGCGAGTGGGTGATATCCGAGTCGCAACGGTACACACGGCCTGGGCAGACGATGCGGATCGGCGGCTGGGTGCTTTCCATGGTGCGCACCTGGACCGGCGAGGTGTGGGTGCGCAGCAGCATGTTGGCGTTGAAGTAGAAGGTGTCGTGCATCGCCCGGGCCGGGTGGTGGCCGGGGATGTTGAGCGCTTCGAAGTTGTGGTAGTCGTCTTCGACCTCAGGGCCTTCGGCGATGCCGTAGCCGATGTGGGTGAAGAACTGCTCGATGCGCTCGAGAGTACGGGTGATCGGGTGCAACCCGCCGGTGGTCTGGCCACGGCCTGGCAGGGTCACGTCGATGCATTCGGCGGCCAGGCGAGCGTTCAGCTCGGCCTCTTCAAAAGCGGCCTTGCGTGCGTTGAGCACGTCGGTGACGCGTTCCTTGGCGTCGTTGATCAGCGCGCCGACCTTGGGGCGCTCTTCGGCTGGCAGGTTGCCCAGGGTCTTCATCACCTGGGTCAGCTCGCCTTTCTTGCCGAGATATTGGACCCGGATCTGTTCCAGGGTAGTGATGTCTTCAGCGCGTTCCACGGCCTCGAGGGCTTGGGCGACCAGCGCGTCCAGGTTTTCCATGTACAGACTCCAGATACGAAAATAGGGGAAGAGCTTTTGAAGGCTCTTCCCCTATCCGATGACGTTTTACACCCGACGGCGCAGGCGCCGCCGGATGATTGTCGTGGGTACTTAAGCCAGTACGGCTTTAGCCTTCTCGACAATCGCAGCAAACGCCGCTTTTTCGTTCACTGCCAGATCAGCCAGAACCTTACGGTCGATTTCGATCGACGCTTTTTTCAGGCCAGCAATCAGACGGCTGTACGACAGACCGTTGGTGCGGGCACCGGCGTTGATACGAGCGATCCACAGTGCGCGGAACTGACGCTTCTTCTGGCGACGGTCGCGGTAGGCGTATTGGCCTGCCTTGATGACCGCTTGCTTGGCAACGCGGAATACGCGCGAGCGTGCACCGTAGTAGCCTTTAGCCAGTTTCAGAATTTTTTTGTGACGCTTACGAGCGATAACGCCGCGCTTAACACGAGCCATGAGTAACTTCCTCTATCTTAACCAGAATTAACGAACGCGCAGCATGCGCTCGACTTTTGCCACGTCAGACGGGTGCAGCAAGCTGGCACCGCGCAGTTGACGCTTACGCTTGGTCGACATTTTGGTCAGGATGTGGCTCTTGAAAGCGTGCTTGTGCTTGAAGCCGGAAGCCGTCTTCAGGAAGCGCTTCGCAGCACCGCTCTTGGTTTTCATTTTTGGCATGTTGGAACTCCGCATTCGAATAAAAATTACACAATAATCATCAGGCCTGCCGTGCCCGGGAGATTACTTCTTCTTTTTGGGGGCGATGACCATCATAAGCTGGCGTCCTTCCATCTTCGGATGCTGCTCAACGGTGCCGTATTCCACGAGGTCAGCTTCGACCCGCTTCAACAGCTCCATGCCCAGCTCCTGGTGGGCCATCTCACGGCCGCGGAATCTCAGAGAGATCTTGGCCTTGTCCCCATCGCTAAGGAAACGTACCAGGTTGCGTAGTTTTACCTGGTAATCCCCTTCTTCCGTCCCTGGACGAAACTTGATTTCTTTGATCTGGATCTGCTTCTGGTTCTTCTTGGCTTCGTTGGCCTGCTTCTTCTTTTCGAAGAGGTGCTTGCCGTAGTCCATCACCTTGCAGACGGGCGGTACCGCGTCTGCAGAGATTTCCACCAGATCCAGCTTCGCTTCATCAGCGATACGCAGCGCTTCATCAATCGAGACGATGCCAATCTGCTCGCCGTCAGCACCAATTAACCGAACCTCGCGTGCCGAGATATTCTCGTTGATCGGGGCTTTCGGTGCAGTTCGTTTATCGTTTCTCATTTCACGCTTAATAGTCATTACTCCGATTCTTGGCGACCACGCCGGGAAACCGCTTGCGACAGCAGCTCAGCGAACTGCGCGACGGGCATCGAGCCCAGGTCTGCGCCTTCGCGGGTGCGCACAGCGACGGTTTGCGTTTCGACTTCGCGATCCCCTATAACCAAAAGATAAGGGACCCGCAGCAACGTATGCTCGCGGATTTTAAAGCCGATCTTCTCATTTCTCAAGTCCGACTTGGCACGGAATCCGCTACCGTTCAGGGCTTTTTCCACCTCGAGGGCGAAATCGGCCTGTTTGTCGGTGATGTTCATGATCACGGCTTGGGTCGGGGCGAGCCAGGCCGGGAACACGCCGGCGTAGTGCTCGATGAGCATGCCGATGAAGCGCTCGAACGAACCGAGGATGGCGCGGTGCAGCATCACCGGGCGCACGCGGCTGTTGTCTTCGGCGATGTAGCTGGCATCCAGGCGCTCGGGCAGGTTCGGGTCGTACTGCAGGGTGCCGCACTGCCAGTTACGGCCGAGGCAGTCGCGCAGGGTGAACTCGATCTTCGGCCCGTAGAAGGCGCCCTCGCCCGGCTGGTATTCCCACTCCAGGCCCGACTCGTTCAGGGCGTCGGCCAGTGCGCCTTCGGCACGGTCCCACAGCTCTTCGGAGCCCACGCGCTTGGCCGGACGGGTCGACAGCTTCATGGCGACGTCGGTGAAACCGAAGTCCTTGTACACGTCCAGGGTCAGCTTGATGAAGTCGGCGGCTTCCTTCTTCACCTGTTCTTCGGTGCAGAAGATGTGCGCGTCGTCCTGCACGAAGCCACGCACGCGCATGATGCCGTGCAGCGCGCCGGACGGCTCGTTGCGGTGGCAGGCGCCGAACTCGGCCAGGCGCAGCGGCAGGTCGCGGTAGGACTTCAGGCCCTGGTTGAACACCTGCACGTGGCACGGGCAGTTCATCGGTTTTACCGCGTAGTCGCGGTTTTCCGACGAAGTGGTGAACATGTTCTCGGCGTAGTTGGACCAGTGGCCGGAACGCTCCCAGAGGATACGGTCGACAACCTGCGGGGTCTTGATTTCCTGGTAGCCGTTTTCACGCTGGACCTGGCGCATGTACTGCTCGAGCACCTGGTACACGGTCCAGCCGTTGGCGTGCCAGAACACCATGCCCGGGGCTTCTTCCTGCAGGTGGAACAGGTCGAGCTGCTTGCCGATCTTGCGGTGGTCGCGTTTTTCGGCTTCTTCGATGCGCTGGATATAGGCGGCCAGCTGCTTCTTGTCGGCCCAGGCAGTGCCGTACACGCGTTGCAGCTGCTCGTTCTTGGCATCGCCGCGCCAGTAGGCCCCGCTGAGCTTGGTCAGCTTGAACGCTTTCAGGAAGCGGGTGTTCGGCACGTGCGGGCCACGGCACATGTCGACATATTCTTCGTGGTAGTACAGGCCCATGGCCTGTTCATCCGGCATGTCCTCGACCAGGCGCAGCTTGTAGTCTTCGCCACGCTGGGTGAACACGTCGATGACTTCGGCGCGCGGGGTCATCTTCTTGACGACGTCGTAGTCCGTGTCGATCAGTTGCTGCATGCGCTTTTCGATGGCGGCGAGGTCGTCCGGGGTGAAGGGACGCTCGTAGGCGATGTCGTAATAGAAGCCTTCGTCGATCACCGGGCCGATCACCATGCGGGCGGTCGGGTACAGCTGCTTCACTGCGTGGCCGATCAGGTGGGCGCACGAGTGACGGATGATCTCCAGTCCCTCTTCATCTTTAGGGGTGATGATCTGCAGGGTGGCGTCGTGGTCGATCTTGTCGCAGGCATCGACGAGCTTGCCGTCGACCTTGCCGGCCAGGGTGGCCTTGGCCAGGCCTGCGCCGATCGAGGCGGCGACTTCGGCTACGGATACCGGCTGGTCGAACGTGCGTTGACTGCCATCGGGAAGAGTAATAACGGGCATGGCGCCTCCTCTCCTAGTGGTGACCCCTACCAAAGGTCACGTGGGTTGGGATGAGCCAGTACAAGATCCGCCCTGCCTTTCCCGCGGGAAAGCCTGCCTCACAGTGGCAGAGACCTTTCGGCCTGCCAGGGACGAACCAGAGTGACTGGAAGGTATAAAAAGAAATGCGCCCGCACAGGGCGTGGCGCAAGGGAGGCATGCTAGCACGGGGCTAGAGCGGCCGGCAGAAATATTTGGAATTTACGCCGTGGCGGTGAACTCTTGCGGAAAATTTCCTATCAGACTTTCTGAAGCAACCTACTCTTGATGAGACCATTAACCAAGGAGTGTCCGGTTATGCGACTTCAGTCCCTTCTGGCTGCCTGCGCCGCGAGCGCCCTGCTGCTGCCCCTGGCTGCCAACGCAGGCAATTTCCCCGCCGGCAAGGAAGCGTCCTATATGGCGCAGTGCCAACAAGTGGCGAGCGGTCAAGGCGTGGATGCGGCGACAGCCAAGAAGCACTGCGAGTGTGGTGCCCAAGCCATCAAGAAGAATTTCAACGACAAGGAGATCGAGGACCTCGACAGCCAGGACGGCGTAGACGCCAAGCTGATGCAGAAGGCCCAGCAGGTGGTCCAGGCCAGCTGCAAGCCGAAATAGGCCGGATTTTCCGGCGATCCGTCGCATCTTTTGCCCTGGATCAACATCCTGCGAAGGTAATAGGGGCTAGATGCGAAGAATTAGACTATAGTGTCGTCGGTGCCACTGAAGCTTAGGCGACACTGCACCCCGATAAAAAATCATGTTTCTGGAGATTCACCCCATGTCCAATCGCCAAACCGGCACCGTCAAGTGGTTCAACGATGAAAAAGGCTTCGGCTTCATCACTCCTCAAGGCGGCGGCGACGACCTGTTCGTACACTTCAAGGCCATCGAAACCGACGGTTTCAAAAGCCTGAAAGAAGGCCAAACTGTTTCCTTCGTAGCCGAAAAAGGCCAGAAGGGCATGCAGGCTGCGCAGGTTCGTCCGGAGTAATTTTCGGATAGCTGCAAAAAAACCCGCCCTCGTGGCGGGTTTTTTATTGGGCGCCTGCCAAGGCAGGCTGTACCCCTGGACCCGCAATACCCCTCCGCTCCCCCCCTCCAAGCCCTCCTCATGGCCGGCAAGCGCGACAGCGCGACCTGGGCAAACCGTGATGAATTGCACATATACGCTCCTACCCCCCGTTGGCACTCTGCATCGCAGCCCCGCCCTGGGTACCGACACTCGGTCCCGCGGCGTTTGTCCTGCCGACGAGCGATGGAGAGCGATACGTGGACATACTCGGTTGCGATGCCAACACCCTGTCAGAAGCGGTCAAGCGCGGCGCGATCCGTCCGACACAGGTGCTGGACGCCTACTTCCGCCAGGTCGACAAGGTCAACCCGCAGATCAACGCGCTGGTCCAGAGCAACCGGGCAATGGCCTACGAACAGGCGGCATGGATCGAGCGCAACCTGCCCCGCCTGCAGCACAAGCGCCTGCTCGGCGTGCCCTTCAGCGTCAAGAACACCTGCCACGCCCTGGGCTACAGCCCGGACAAAGGCTGCGCTGGCCTCGCCGGCCAGCCCAGCGAGGCCGACGCCACCGTGGTGGCACGCCTGCGTGGCGAAGGCGCGCTGCTGCTGGGCCTGACCAACACCCCCGAGCTGAGCATCGGCTACGAGACCGACAACCTGCTCTACGGGCAAACCCGCAACCCCCATGACCTGAGCCGCAGCCCTGGCGGCAGCAGCGGTGGCGAAGCCGCGCTGATCGCCGCCGCCGGCTCGCTGCTGGGCATCGGCTCCGATGCCAGCGGCAGCCTGCGGGTGCCGGCGCACAACAGCGGCATCTGCACCTTGCGCCTGACCCAGGGCCGCGTGCCCTTGACCGGGCATTTCCCGCTCGACTGCATGGGCATGTTCAGCCCGTTCATCAGCTTCGGGCCGATGGCCCGGAGCATCGCCGACCTGCGCCTGGCCGCGCCGCTGCTGGCCGGCCCCGATGGTCGCGACCCCCATGTGGCCCCGGTGCCCTGGCAGACCGCGCCGGTGCAAGCGCTGGCGAGCCTGCGGGTGGCCTGGTATGCCGACGACGGCATCGCCCCCGCCGAAGCGGACGTGCGCCAGGCCATGGGCCGCGCCGCCGATGCCCTGCGCGGCGAAGTCGCGCGGCTCGACGAGCGGCGCCCCGAGGTGCTCGGGCAGATTCAGCAACTGCTGGCCGACAGCGTCCTGCTCGGTGGCGACGAGGGCCAGTGGCTCACCGACCTGATCCAGCAACTGAACCTGCGCGAGGTCTCGCCACTGCTGCGCGAGTACCACGCCCTGACCCGTCGCAGCCGCCTCACGGTCACCCAGCTGCGCGGTATCTGGATGCAGTTGGACCGCTGCCGCCAGGCAATGCTGCGGTTTCTCGATGACTACGACGTGATCGTCTGCCCGGTGGCCGCGACGGTAGCCAAGGGCCACGGCCGCTCCTACGCCGAGGTCGGCGACTTCAGCTATTCAATCTGCTACAGCCTGGTCAACTGGCCGGTGGCGGTGGTGCCTGTGGGCCAGTCCCGCGACGGCCTGCCGATCGGCGTCCAGGTGATCGCCCGGCCCTGGCGCGAAGACCTCGCCCTGCAAGTGGCCGGCCACCTGGAGCAACTGGCGGGCTGGCGCCTGCCGGCCCTGGCCCGGGACGCCTGACCGCCCTTCCCCCTCCCCCACGAATCCGCAGGTATGCCATGGAAGCGCTCGACAACCGTTCACTGCACAGCCACGCCGGCCATCCCTTCACCCTGGTCGCCGCCACCCCCCTGCAAAGCCGCCTGCGGCGTGTGCTCGGTGTGCTCGCCGCGCCCTGGCTGCTGCCCCAGCGCTGGCGCAATTCGCGTGCGCTGCGCGACCGCACCCGCCCCTACCACTACATCGGTCAACTGGCGCGGCGCGCCGATGGCAGCTGGCGTCGCTACCTGCGCCTGCCGACCTTCGCCGGCGACTACCACGTGCTGATCGGCGTCGAGGAAATCCGCGGGCTGATGCAGCACCCGCGGATGGGCCAGGGCGAGCTGGTCGGCGATGGCCGGCAATTCCTGGTGATCGCCGACGCCCTGGGGCGCATGCGCCTGAGCAAGGAACGCCAGGACGCCAAGCAGAAACGCAACATCATCGCCCATCTGGTCAGCGGCCCGGAACGCTTCATCCAGACCATGCGCAGCCTCAGCGAACAACGGGTGCGGCGCTGGTGGCAAGGTGCCCCGACCCTGCTGGTGAACCCCGAGCTGAGCGAGTTCACCGCCGAGGTGTACCTGCGCTCGGTGATGGACCTGCAAGGCCCGGTGGAGGGCGTGGGGCAGATGCTCGAAGAGCAGGTCGACCTGCTCGGGCAGGCGTTCGCCTACCACAAGCCGGCGCACTTCAACCGCCGCTTCGACGAACTCAAGCGCCAGCTGGTGGCGCGCATCGGCAACGACCCGGGGTTGCTCAACAGCACCGACTACACGCACCGCCTCAGTGCCTACATCGACCAGCACTACCAGTCGCAGCAGGACGAGGCGTTTGCCACCGGCCTCAATGGCGCGGTGCTGGCCGGCTATGTCGCGCCGTTTCCGTCGTTCCTCGCCCTGGTCGACGAGCTGGGCCGCCATCGCCACTACCAACAGGCCCTGCGCGAGGAGCTGCGCACGCAAGGCCAGGACCACAGCGCCTACATCCGCCGCGACGACACGCTGCTGCACGCTTGTGTCCACGAAGTGTTGCGCCTGCACCCGGCGCAGCCGTTCCTGTTCCGCGCGGCCAGCCGCGACCTGCTGCTGAACGGCCGGTTCGTTCGCCAGGGCAGCGAGCTGGTGGCCGACATCTACCACGTGCTGCGCCTGCCCGAACTGTGGGGCGAGGATCCCGAGCGTTTCCACCCCGAACGTTTCCAGGAGGCCCCCGAACGCTACCGCCAGCCGTTCCTGGCCTATTCCAGCGGGCCCAACAACTGCACCGGGCAGATGTTTTCGCGCTACTCGCTCAAGGTGCTGCTGGCCGAGCTGGTGCGGGCCGGCGACTGGGAGGCCAGTGACGAGCCCCTCGAACACCACTTCCACTTCGCCCTGGCCATGAACCGCCCGGTGCGGATCCGCCTGAAGGAGCAGCAACATGTTTGAGGCCCGCGCCAACCCCTACCAGCACCGGTTCTTCCTCGAATGGCAACTGGCCCCCGACAGCACCCTGTACAACACCCCGCTGGTCTACCGGATCGCCGGCGAGCTCGACCTGCCAGCGCTGCGCACGGCCCTGGGGCACTTCGTCAACCATTACTACAGCGCCTGTCTGGGGCGCTTCGAACTGCGCGGCGAGGCGCTCTGGCAACTGCCCGGGCAGCCGCTGGATGACGTGCTCGCGGTACGCGAAGTGGCCAACGACCAAGACCTGGACGCGGCCATCGACCAGGTGCTGGCCCATGCGTTCGACCTGCAGGCCGGCCCGCTGTTTCGCTTCGACCTGCTGCGCCAGGGCGGCCAGCAGCGCCTGGTGCTGAACTTCCACCACATCATCGCCGACGCCACCTCGGCCCTGCAGTTCGTCCAGGTACTGGCCGCCAGCTACCAGTGCCAGCGCGAGGGCCACCCACTGCCGCTGCCGGAGCCGCTGGCCAAGCCGCTGGCGGTCGGCGCCAGCGATGCCGCCGATGTCGGCCACTGGTGCGCGCGCCTGGCTGGCCGGGCGCTGAATGTCGAGCTGCCGCGCCAGCGCGACGCCCAGGGGGCCGCGCACGGGCTCGGTGCCTCGCACTATTTCGACCTCGACGATACGCTGGCCCGCAACGTGCGCCGTTATGCCCGCAGCCAGGGTGCCACGCCGTTCGTGGTGCTCGCCGCGGCGCTGGCCGAGGTGCTGCGCGGCTACAGCGGCGCCCGTTCGCTGGTGCTGAACTATCCGGTGGATGAACGCCCCGCCGGTACGCGCCGGGTGCTCGGCTGCCACATCAACAACTACCCGCTGCCGGTCGAGATCAACCCCGGCGACAGCCTGCAGTCGCTGGTCGCTGCGCTACGTGAAGAACGCAAGGCGGCGCGCGGGCACGCCCGCTTCACCCTCACCGAGGTGATGCGCCACCTGCGGGCGCAAGGCCTGAGCGTCGAGCGGCCGTTCAATGTCAGCCTGGTCGAGGCCTACTTCGGCGACGATCAGTTGGCCCTCGGCGCGGCAACCCTGACGCCCCACGGCCTGGGGCGGCGCCAGGTTGTCGGCGACCTGGTGGTCGCCTACCAGGTCGAGGCGCAACGTATCCGTCTGCGCCTGGACTACCCGCTCGAGCGTTTCAGCCCAGCCTTCATCGAGCGCCTGGGCGCCAGCCTGGCGCACCTGCTGGAGCATGCCTTGGCCGAGCCCGAGGCGCCACTTGACGCCCGCTGGCTGTTGCCACCGGCCATGGCCAAGCAGCTGCGGGGCTTCACCGGCGAGCCCGGCAGCCGCGCCCTCGGCCAGGACGGCGTGATGCGCCGCTTCCTCGACCAGGTACAGCGCCAGCCCGAGGCGCCGGCCCTGCAATACCGCCAGGCCACCCTCGGCTATCGCCAGCTGGCCAGCGCCGCCTCGGCACTGGCCGAACGCCTGGGCGAGTGCCCTGCTGCGGCGTGCATCGGTGTCCATCTGCGCCGCAAGGACCAGGCCGTGATCGCCATGCTCGCGGTGCTGGGCAAAGGTGCCGCCTACGTACCGATCGACCCGGACATGCCGCTGGAACGCCTACGCGACATTGTCGCCGACAGCGCCATGGACCTGCTGATCACCGACCAGGCGCTGCCCATCGACGTGCGCCAGCTGTGCCACTCGCCGCTGCCCGCCCGCGCCACGCCCCACCCGGTGACCCTGCAGGCGCCCACGGCTGGGCAACTGGCGTACCTGATCTATACCTCCGGCTCCACCGGCAAGCCCAAGGGCGTGCGCATCACCCACGGGGCCCTGGGCAACCTGGTCGCCGATTTCGTTGCCGACCTGGGCCTGAACACCCAGGACCGGGTCCTCGGCGCCACCGCGGTCGGCTTCGACATCTTCGGCCTGGAGCTCTTCGGCGCGCTGACCTGCGGCGCCTGCCTGCAACTGATCGACGAGCAACTGCGCGAACCAGCGACCCTGGCCTGCACCCTCGATGAACTGCGCCCCACGTTGCTGCAGGGCACGCCCTCGTTCTGGTCGCTGCTGGCCCTGGCCGGCTGGCGCCCGGCCGAGCCCGAACGGGTACGCCTGCTGTGCGGGGGCGAAGCGCTGTCGGCCAACCTGGCCAGCTACCTGCTGGGTTGCGCCTCCCAGGTGGTGCAGGTCTACGGCCCCACCGAGACCACCATCTGGTCGACCCGCCAGCACCTGAGCGACGCGGGCCAGCACGCGCTGATCGGCCGCCCGGTCGGCGCCACCCGCTGCTATGTGCTCGATGAGCAGGGGCAGGCGCTGCCCTGGGGCGCCAGTGGCGAACTGTACATCGGCGGCGCCGGCCTGGCCGAGGGTTACCACCGGCGCGCGGCGCTCAATGCCGAACGCTTCCCGCTGCTCGACCCGCTTGGCCTGGAAGGCCAGCCGGCGCGCCTGTACCGCACCGGCGACCGGGTGTGCTGGGACGACCACGGCCGGCTGGTCTACCACGGGCGCCTGGATTTCCAGGTCAAGGTGCGTGGCCACCGCATCGAACTGGGCGAGGTCGAGCACGCGCTGCACCAGCTGCCCGGCATCCGCCAGGCCGTGGTACTGGCCTGGGACAGCGACGGCCAGACCGAGCTGAGCGCCCATGTGGTGCCGCGCGACGCCGGCCAGGGCGACCCTGCCGCGTGGCGCGCGGCGTTGCTTGAGCGGTTGCCGGCCTACATGGTGCCGCAACGCTTCGAATGCCTGGCGCGTCTGCCGCGCTCGCTCAATGGCAAGGTCGATCGCCAGGCCCTGAAACGCCCACCCCGCAGCGACCTGGTGGCCCAGGTAGCGCCGCAGGGGCCGACCCAGCTGCGCCTGGCGGCCATCTGGCAGACGCTGCTCGAGCTGCCCCAGGTCGGCGCCGAACAGTCTTTCTTCGAGCTCGGCGGTCATTCGCTGCTGGCCGCGCAACTGCTGGTGAGCATCGACCAGCAGTTCGGCGTACGCCTGAGCCTGGCCGACCTGCTGCGCCAGCCCAGCGTGGCGGAACTGGCCGCCCACCTGGACGCCGCCGGCCAGCGCGCCGTGCCCGCCGAACCACGCAGTGTGGCCGCGCGCTTGCCGCTGTGCGCCGCGCAACGCCAGCTGTACTTCAGCGACCGCTATGACGAAGGCGGGCCGCAACGCTTCAACCTGGCGGTGGTGCAGCGCCTCGACGGGCCGCTGGATGTCGAAGCCCTGCAATGGGCCTGGCAGCAGGTCGCCGCGCGTCATCGGCAATTGCACATGCGCATCGAGGCCGACGCCGAGGGCCTGTGGCAGGTCTACGATGCCGTCGCCGAACCGGCCCTGACGCCAATCGAGGTGGCACCCGCGCAACTGCCCGAGTTGCTGCGCCGGGCCCTGCGCACGCCGCTGCCGCTCGACCGCGCGCCACTGTATCGCCTGCGCCTGCTGCGCCTGAATGCCCAGCAGCACGTGCTGTTGCTGCAACTGCCGCACCTGCTGGCCGACGGCTGGTCGTTCGAGCTGCTGCGCGAGCAACTGAGCCAGGCCTACAACGCCCGACGCCGCGGCCAGCCGCTGGCGGCCGTGGCCGTCAAGCAGCACTATGCCGATGCCCTCGCCGAGCAGCAGGCCTGGCTCGACGGCACCGATGGCCAACAGGCGGTAGCCTTCTGGCGTGAACTGCTGGCCGGCTACGAGGGCCTCGACCTGCCCCGCGACAGCGGCCTTGAGCAGGCTGGCGACGAGGATGGCGGGCACTGCCACTTCGACCTGCCGGCAACCTTGATCGAGCGCCTGGAACAGCATTGCACGGCACGCGGGACTTCACTGTTCTGCGCGCTGTACGCCGCCTATGCGGTATTGCTGGGCCGCTATTGCAACACCCGCGACCTGGTGATCAGCGTGCCATCGGCCAACCGCGGCGCCGGTAACGATCAGGTGCTGGGGCTGTTCACCAGCACCCTGCCGCTGCGCCTGTACCTGGACGAACACGCCGGCTTCGGCCAACTGCTCGCCCAGGTCACCCAGCTCGCACGCCAGGCCCAGGCCTGCCAGGGCGTACCGCTGGAAGCGATGGGCGAGGTCGCCGGTGACGGTCGCGTGCACCCCTGGATGCAGGCGGTATTCACCCTGCAGAACGCCAACGAACAGCACACCTTGGCGCTGGACGACGTGCAGGCACGCTTCGTCGAAGTGCACGACGGCATCGCCCGCTATCCGCTGTTCCTGTCCTTGCGCCGCCACGATGGCGGGCTGCGCGCCACCCTGGAGTACGACCGAGGGCGCTTCGCCGCCGCACGCATGGCCCGCCTGGGCGAGCATTACCAGTACCTGCTGGAGCAACTGCTCGAGGCCGACGTGCCACTGCGCGACCTGCAGTTGCTGCGCGCCGAACAGCGCCAGGCCTTGCTGCAGCCGGTGCGAATGCTGGCCAGCACGCCAGGTATTTCGCTGGTCGAGGCGTTTGCCGAGGTCGCCGGGCGCATGCCTGGGCGGGTGGCGCTCGAGGACGGCCGCCGGCGCCTGAGCTACGCCGAGCTGGACCGCGCCAGCGACCACTTGGCCCGCCGCCTGCGCCGGCGCCATCGGCAACTGCACGGCCAGGCACTGGCGGCCGACACGCTGGTTGGCCTCTGCGCCGACCGCGGCATCGAGCTGCTGGTGGGCATGCTGGGCATCCTCAAGGCCGGCGCCGCGTATGTGCCGCTGGACCCCGACTACCCCCACGCGCGCCTGGCCGCGGTGTGCCAGGACAGCGCCCTGACCTTGCTGGTGGCACAAGGCGCCGCCCTGGAGCGCAGCGGGTTGCGGGACATGGCGGTGGTGCTGCTCGACGGCGCTGACGACGACGGCGATGCGCACGACGAGCAGCCGCTTCCGCGCATCGCGCCGACGCAACTGGCCTATGTGATCCATACCTCCGGCTCCACCGGCACGCCCAAGGGCGCGATGCTCAGCCATCACAACGTGATGCGTCTGTTCACCACCAGCCGCGCGCTGTTCGATTTCGACGAGCACGACAGCTGGTGCCTGTTCCATTCCTACGCCTTCGACTTCTCGGTCTGGGAGATCTGGGGCGCGCTGCTGCACGGCGCGCGCCTGGTGATCGTGCCACAGCCCACCAGCCGTGACCCCGAGGCACTGCGCGCGCTGCTGCTGGAGCATGGCGTGACGGTGCTCAACCAGACTCCCAGCGCGTTCGTGCGGTTGCTCGCCGAAGACCTGCGCCACCCCGGCCACCTGCCCCTGCGCCAGGTGATCTTCGGCGGCGAGGCCCTACAGGCCAGGGCTCTGGCGCCGTGGTTCAGCAAGTACGGCGAGCGTGTGCGCCTGAGCAACATGTATGGCATCACCGAGACCACCGTGCACGTCACCCATACCGTGGTGCGCCACGACGACCTCGGCGGCAACCGCATTGGCCGACCGCTGCCCGACCTCGCCGTGCTGGTGCTCGACGCCCACGGCCAGCTGTGCCCGCCAGGGGTCACCGGCGAGCTGCACGTTGCCGGCGCCGGGTTGGCGCGGGGCTACCTTAACCAGCCGGCGCTGACCGCCCACGCCTTTGTCGAACGGCATGGCCTGCGCCTGTACCGCAGTGGCGACCTCGGCCGCTGGCTGGAGGATGGCACGCTGGAGTACCAGGGGCGCAACGACCATCAGGTGAAGGTGCGCGGCTTCCGTATCGAACTGGGTGATATCCAGGCCGCGCTGCTGCGCCTGGCGCAAATCGACGACGCGGTGGTGCGCCACGACGCCAGCCGCGGCGTGCTGCAGGCCTGGTTCAGCGCCAGCCGGCCAGTGCCCCTGGCCAGCGTCCAGGCGCACCTGCGCGACCACCTGCCGGCTCACATGCAGCCCCAGCAGTTGCGCCAGGTCGAACGCCTGCCGCTGACCGCCAACGGCAAGGTCGACATCGCCGCCTTGCGTGCCTTGGCGCCGCTGGCGGCGGAGCGCGCCGAAGCGGGTCGGGCGCCGGCCGGTGAGCGCGAAACGCTGCTCGCCGATATCTGGCGCAAGGTGCTGGAACTGCCGCAAGTCGCCGCCGACGACGACTTCTTCGCCTGCGGCGGCGACTCGTTGCGCATCCTCGATGTCCAGCGCCTGGTGCGCGCCGCCGGTTTTACCTTCAGCCCGCGCCAGTTGTATCGCCACCCGACCCTGGCAGCCCTCGCCGTTGAACTGGCGCCCTGGCAGGCACGCGCCAGCGCCGCCTGCGCGCCATTCGCCCTGCTCGACCCTGAACGCGCGGCGCTCGCGCGCCAGGCCGGCGACCAGGACGGGTACCCACTGACCGCGTTGCAGGAGGGCATGCTGTTCCATTCCCAGCTCGAACAGGCGGCCACCTACCTGGATATCATGTCCTGTCGCGTTCGCGGCCCGTTCGACGAAGCGGCGCTGCGCGAGGAGCTGCAGGCGCTGATGCGCGACCACGCGGTGCTGCGCACTTTGTTCGCTGCCAGCGCCCAGGGCCACTGGCAGCGCGTGCGCGCGGCGCTGCCGCTGCCGCTGCAAGTGGAAGACCTGCGCGCGCTCGAGCCGGCAGCCCAGGAACGCTGGCTGGAAGCTTTCCACCGGGACGAGCTGCAACGTCCGCTGAACGGTGATCAGGCACCGTTGTGGCGGGCGACCGCGCATGTCCTGCACGGTGGCTGGTACCTGACGCTGACCTGCCACCACGCCATCCTCGACGGTTGGAGCGTGGCGCGCCTGTTCACCACCGTGTTGGAGAACCTCGACCGTCGCCTGCAGGGCGAAGCGACGCAGGCATCGGCCGCGGCGCTGGACTTCAGCGCCTATGTGGCTCGCGAGCGCCACTGGCGCGCCCAGGCTGAGCTGGGGGCGTTCTGGCAAACCACCTGCGACAGCCTGGAGCCTACCCTGCTGGCCGAAGCCCCGCGCCACGCGGAGGGTCACCTGCGGCGTCTCGAGGTGCCGCTGGACGGCGCCCTGGACGCCGCCCTGCGCGATACTGCCCGCGGCCTGGGGGTGAGCCTCGACCTGGTGCTGCTGGCTGCTCACCTGCAGGCCCTGAGCCGCTTCACCGGGCGGCGCCAGGTCGCTTGCGGCATGCCCTCCCATGGGCGGCTGGTGGAGGACGAGGGGCAGCGCATGCTTGGCCTGTTCCTCAACACCACCCCCTGCGTGGTCACCCTCAGCGCCGACGAGCCGCCGCGCCAGCTGGTGCAACGCCTGCGCGACTACCGCGCCGGGCTCGGCGACGCCGCCCAGTACCCGCTGCGGGAAATCCTCCGCGAGCGCGGTGGTGGCGCGCTGTTCGACAGCCTGTTCAACTTCGTCCACTTCCATGTCTTCGACCGGCTGCAGCACCTGCGCCACTTGCAGGTCAGCCCTGGGCACTGCCACGAGCAGACCAACTTCACCCTGGTCAACCAGACTGGCATCGACCCCCACAGCGGCGCGCTGCGCATCGAGCTGGTGCACCGTTGCGAACAGTGGTGCGACGCTTCGGCGCAACGTTTCGCCCTGTACCTGCGCCAGGCGCTGTGCGACCTCGCCGAAGTAGCCCCGGACCGCGCCCTGCGCACGGCGTTGCAGGCCCTGTACCCACCCGTGGCCTGGCAAGGCCGGGCCGACCAGGCCGCAGCTGGCGGCATGCTGCTGCGCTTTGCTGAGATCGTTGCCCGCCATGGCCAGCGCCTGGCCTTGCGCGGCACCGACCAAGCGCTCAGCTACGCCGAACTCGATCGCTGGTCGGACAACCTCGCCCTGGCGCTGCAGGCAAGCCACGGCGCGAGCCTGGCCGGGCAGCACGTCGGCGTGTTCACCGGCCCCGGCATGGCGACCATCGCCACCCTGCTGGCGGTGCTCAAGGCCGGTGCAAGCTACTTGCCGCTGGACCCTGGATACCCCACCGCACGCTTGCGCCAGTTGCTCGATGACGCCCGTCCGGCGCTGCTGGCTGGCGCGGTGATGGCGCTGGAGCGCCATGCCGAGCTCAACCTGCCGGCGCGGGTCATCGACGACGCGCCACTGCTGCAAATGCCAGCCCGAGCGTTGCCGCCAGCAGACGCCAATGCCCTTGCCTACGTGATGTACACCTCGGGCTCCAGCGGCCAGCCGAAAGGCGTGATGGTCGAGCAGGCCGGCATCCTGCGCCTGGTGGTGGAGGCCGACTATGTGCGCATCGGCCCCGGCGACGTGCTCGGCCAGCTGGCCACCCTGAGCTTCGACGCGGCCACCTTCGAGCTCTGGGGGGCGTTGCTCAACGGCGCCACCCTGGCGCTGGCCCCGGTGGGTTGCGCCCTCGACAGCCCGGCGCTGGCCCGCTACCTGCGTGAACAGGCGGTGAGCGTGCTGTTCATCACCACCCGCCTGTTCGATCGCCATGTCGCCGCCGGCCACGCCGCGATGTTCCGCGGCCTGCGCTACCTGATGATCGGCGGCGAAGTGATGGACCCAGTGACCGTCGACCAGCTGCTGGCCTGCGCCGAAGGCTGCCCGCAACAGGTGTACAACGTCTACGGTCCGACCGAGAACACCACCTTCAGCACCTTCCAGCCCTTGGACCGCGAGTACCTGGCACGCGAGGGCAGCGACATCGCCATCGGCCGACCGATCCGCGGCACCAGCGCCCATGTCCTGGACGAACGCGGCCTGCCCGCCGCCATCGGCCAGGTCGGCGAGCTGTACCTCGGCGGCCCGGGCCTGGCACGCGGCTACCTGAACGACCCGGCGCGCAGCGCGGCCGCCTTCGTCACCCTCGATCCGGGCGACGGCCTGGGACGGCGCCGGCTCTACCGCACCGGCGACGCGGTGCGCTGGGAAACCGACGGCAGCCTCGGCTACCGCGGCCGCATCGATCGCACGGTCAAGATCAATGGTTACCGGGTCAACCTTGGCGAGCTGGAAAACACCGCCCGGCAGTGCGCCGGCGTCGACCAGTGCATCGCCGTCGCTGGCCAGGGCCTGCTGCTGTATTTCAGCGGCACCACCGACGCCCAGGCGCTGCGCCAGGCCCTGGCCAGCCAGTTGCCGGGGTACATGGTGCCGGCGCGATTGATCGCGGTGGACGCCTTCGAACTCAACCGTAACGGCAAGATCGACAGCACCCGGCTGCCGGCACCAGACACCCTCAGCGCGCCGCCACGCAGTTTCAGCGACCCCAGCGAGCAGCGCCTGCACCAGATCTGGAGCGCGCTGCTCGGCCATGGCGAGATCGACGCCGAGGACAACTTCTTCGAGCGCGGCGGCGACTCGTTGCTGGCCATGCAACTGCAGCAGCACATCAGCCTGGCCTTCGCCCGCGAGCTGACGGTGGTGGAGGTGTTCCGCCACCCCACCCTGCGCAGCATGGCGCGTTTTCTCGACGGCGCCGCCGGCCAGGCGCAGCCCGACAACGACGAACAGCGCCGCGCCGCGGCCTTCAGCGCACGCCGTGCGCGCCTGACCACCTGAACAAGGAATGCAGCGATGAACCCGTCCATGGATAATGCCGTCGCCATCATCGGCATGGCTTGCCGCCTCCCCTTCGCCGACAACCCCGAACAGTTCTGGCAGGCCCTGGCCCAGGGCCAGGAAGCCATCGAGTCGTACAGCGACGAGCAGTTGCGCGAACGCGGCGTGCCCGCCGAGCGCCTGGCCGACCCGCACTTCGTCAGGGCCGGCGTGCCGCTGCCGGGACGCCAGTTGTTCGACGCCGGTTTCTTCGGTTTCTCGCCGCGCGACGCCAGCTTGATGGACCCCCAGCAGCGCCTGTTGCTGGAAACCGCCTGGCACGCCTTCGAGCGCGCCGGCCTGGCCCCCGAGCGCAACGGCCGCGAGACCGGCGTGTTCGTCGGCGCCGACGCCAGCAGCTACTTCGTCAACAACCTGCTGCCCAACGCCCAGGCCATGGCCGGCACCGACGCGGTACAACTGCTCTACGCCAATAGCGGCAACGCCACGCAGATCGCCTACAAGCTCAACCTGCGCGGCCCGGCGCTGGACATCGCCACCGCCTGCTCCACCTCGCTGGTGGCCATCCACCAGGCCTGCCGCAGCCTGCTGCTGCACGAATGCGACATGGCCCTGGCCGGTGGCGCCTCGGTGCAGGCCGCCGAGCAGCAGGGCTACCTGCATCGCCCTGACAGCATCCTGTCGCCGGACGGCCACTGCCGCCCCTTTGACCAACAGGCACGGGGCACGGTGGCAGGCCAGGGCGTCGCCCTGGTGCTACTCAAGCGTTACGAGGACGCGGTGCGCGACAACGACCGCATCGAGGCGGTCATCCGCGGCTCGGCGATCAACAACGATGGGGCACGCAAGGTCGGCTATACCGCCCCGAGCATCGACGGGCAGGTCGCGGTGCTGCGCCGGGCGCTGGCCATGGCCGGCCTGCAGGCGCCAGAGGTCGGCTACATCGAGTGCCACGGCACCGGCACCGCGCTCGGCGACCCGATCGAGCTGACCGCCCTCGACGAGGTGTACGGTGGCCAGCCGCGCGCTACGGACGCGCCCTGCTACCTGGGTTCGCTCAAGAGCAACCTCGGCCACCTCAACGCCGCCGCCGGCGCCGCCGGGCTGATCAAGGCCGTGCTGTGCCTGCAGCAACGGCAGATTCCCGCCTCGCTGCACTTCACCCGGCTCACCGACAAGGCCAGCCTCCACGGCCTGCAGGTCAATGCCCGGTTGCGCCCGTGGCCGGCGGCCGATCGCATCGCGCGGGCGGCGGTCAGCTCGTTCGGCATCGGCGGCACCAACGCCCACGTGCTGCTGGAGGCGGCGCCGCCACGCCCCGCCAGCCAGGCCGACGCGGGCCCGCGGCTGCTGACCCTGTCGGCCAAGTCGGCCGACGCCGTGGCGCGCAAACAGGCGCAGCTGGCCGACTGGCTGGAACGTAACCCCGAAGCCGCGCTGGCGGATGTCTGCCACACCGCCAACCGACGCAGCCAGCAGGTACATCGCCTGGCACTGCTGGCGCGCAGCGGCGCCGAACTGCTCGCACGCCTGCGCGAAGGCACGCCTGCGCGCCTGGCCGCGCCGCCGCCAGCCGACCTGGTACTGGTGCTGCGCGACGGCCCAGGCTTGGTCGAAGGTGTCGCGGCGCTGGCCGCGCACTGCCGCCCGGTGGCCTGCGCCCTCGCCGCCAGCGCCGACGCCTTCGGGCCCGACGCCGGCCTGGCGCGGCGTGGCTTCGCCGCCCTGCACGCCCTGGCCGGGCTGTGGCACGCGTGGGGCCTGCGCCCGCACCTGGTGCTGTGCGACGCCCTTGGCGAACTGGCCATGGCCTGCCAGGCCGGGCGCCTGACCCTGGGCGACGCGGCGCGCCTGCTCGCCGGCCAGGCCAGCGAGGTGAGCGCGCCACGCGCCGCTGGCGGCGAGCAGACCGGCACCTGGCTGTCGAGCCTGGACGGCAAGCCGGTGAGCCCCGTGCGCCCGCTCGATGCCGACTACTGGCGCCAACCGCGCGATAGCGCGCAGTTCAGCGCCAGCCTGGCGCGCCTGGCTAAGGCGCCCGGGCACTGCCTGGTGGACGCCGCGGCGCTGCCCTGGCCGCAAGCCTGCGCCGCCTGCCTGGACAGCGCCCAGGCAACCCTGCACGAGCAACTGCTCGACCTGGCCGGGCAGCTCTGGGCCCGCGGCGTCGCCCTCGATCTCGACGCCATGCACGATGGCCAGGGCCAGCGCGTGGTGCTGCCGGGCTACCCGTTCGAGCGCAGCCGGCACTGGATCGACGCGCCGCGCGAGGCCCTGACCGCACCAGCGTCGGCCAGCCCCGCCGGCGACGCTGCGGCGTTGCCCGAAGTGCTGCCGCGCAACGAACTGGAACGGGAGATCGCCGGGTTCTGGTCGGAGCTGCTGGGCATCGAGCAGATCGGCGTGACCGAGGATTTCTTCGACCTCGGCGGCCATTCGCTGCTGGCGACCCAGCTCAACGCGCGCATCCACCAGCGTTTCGGCGTCGAGCTGAGCCTTGAGGACCTGTTCGACCACCCCACCGTGGAGGCCACCGTGAACCTGCTGCTGCGCAGCGAGGCCGCGGTGCCCGACACCTCCCACTGACCCTCGCAAGGACGCTTACATGGTGATTTCTTCTCCCGCCGACCTGGTGTTCGACGATGTGTTCCTGGAGCTGCGCGAAGTGCTGCCCCACACCCCGGTATTCGTCAAGCTCGAGGGTTTCTCGCTCAGCGGCTCGATCAAGGTCAAGCCGGCCCTGCGCATGGTCGAGCGGCTCGAGCTCGAAGGCCGCCTGGGGCCTGGCAAGGCCCTGGTGGAAAGCTCCTCGGGCAATCTCGGCCTGGCCCTGGCGATGGTCTGCGCCAGCAAGGGCTATCCGTTCATCTGCGTCAGCGACCCGAACATCTCGCCGCAGACCGCCAAGCTGATCCGCGCCTATGGCGCACGCCTGGTGATCGTCGAGCAGCGCGACCGCAACGGCGGCTTCCTCGGCAGCCGCATCGGCCTGATCGAACGCATGCTCGGCGAAGACCCGAACCTGGTCTGGACCAACCAGTACGGCAACATCAACAACGTCGAGGCGCACATGCTCAGTACCGGGCCGGCGATCCTGCGCCAGTTTCCGCAACCTGACCTGGTATTCGTCGGTGCCGGCACCACCGGCACCCTGGCCGGGGTTTCGCGCTACCTGCGCGAGCACTCGCCGCACACCCAGGTGGTCGCGGTGGACAGTGTCGGCTCGGTGACCTTCGGCCAACCGTCCGGCCCCCGTCACATCCCCGGCCTGGGCACCAGTCAGGCGCCGAAAATCCGCCATCACTGCCGCCATCACCAACTGCTGATGGTGCCCGAGGAAGAAGCCGTGACCCTGTGCCACGACCTGGCCCGGCGCGGCATCCTGCTCGGTGGCTCCTCCGGCACGGTGCTGGCCGGCGTACGCCGGCACGCCCGGCACATTGCCCCCGGCGCCTGCGTGGTGGCGATCGCCCCCGACCTCGGCGACCGCTACGTCGACACCCTCTACAACCCCGAGTGGGTGTACCGCCACTTTCCCCATCTGCACACCGGCCAGCCCGTCGCGGCCGCCGAATCATGCGCCTGAGCCGCCAGGAGACCCCCATGGACAACCACCCGCCCGCCTTGTCGCTGCTTGGCGCCGCCCCCATCGAAGCCTGGCTGCAGGCCAATCCCGGCCGCCTGCTGGAACTGGTCGCGCAGGCATACCTGGACGCCGCCGAAGGCCGCGCCGGCAACCCCGACAGCTACTTCCTGCGTTTCGCCGACAGCGACCGCAACCGCATCATCGCCTTGCCCGCGGTGCTCGACGACGCGCAGCCGATCGCCGGTTTGAAGTGGATCGCCAGCTTTCCGGAAAACACCCGCCACGGTCTGGACCGGGCCTCCGCGCTGATCATCCTCAACGACCGCCGCACCGGTTATCCGCTGGCCTGCCTCGAAGGCAGCCTTATCAGCGCCGCGCGCACCGCGGCCTCGGCAGTGCTCGGCGCGCGCTGCCTGCACCCCACGCCAGGGCGCAGCGCGGCCTTCGGCGTGGTCGGCTGCGGGCCGATCGCCTGGCGCACACTGCGCCTGCTGCTGCAGTCGGGCTGGGCGCTGGAGCAGGTCAACCTGTGCGATCTGGACCCTGCGCGTGCCGAGCGCCTGCGCCGGCACTGCCAGGCGCTGGGCCTGGATGCCCAGGTGCAGCCGCTGGAGCGGTGCGTGCGTGACAGCGACTTGCTGCTGTTCGCCACCTCGGCAGTGCGCCCGGGCATCGACCAGACCGCCTGGTTCGACCACGCCCCCACCGTGCTGCACCTGTCGCTGCGCGACCTGGCCCCTGGGGTGATGCTGGCGGCGCAGAACCTTGCCGACGACGTCGGCCACTGCCTCAAGGCCGCCACCTCACTGGAACTGGCCTGGCGACAGGCCGGCCACCAGCGCTTCATCGCCGGCGACATCAGCCAGGCCCTGCGCGGACAGGTCACTCCGGACCCGACCCGGCCGCGGATCTTCTCGCCCTTCGGCATGGGCGTGCTCGATCTCGCCGTGGCCAGGGCCATTCACCACGACTGCGCGGCACAACCGCACCTGCGGGTGACGGACTTCTTCCCCCGGCCCTACCAGGCCGACCAGGCATGAGCGCCACCACCAGCAAAGGGATGTGACGATGAACCCATCAGAGCAGGATCCACACCACCACGCCCAGCCAGCGCAAAGCCTGGCGCAACGGCGCCGACGCGGCCAGGGCGGGCTGCAGGCCAGCGCAGCGCCGCCGTGCCTGTCGGCCGCCCAGCAACGGCTCTGGCTGCACCAGCGCCTGGAGCAGGTCGGCGGCCTGTACAACATGCCCTGCGCCTTGCGCGTGCGCGGCGCCATCGACGTCGAGGCGCTGCGCCAGGCGATCGAGCTGCACGTGCAGCGTCACGCCGTGCTGCGCACGCTGATCGAGGACCGCGACGGTCAGCAGCAGGCACGCTGCGAACCGCTGCCGCGCCTGGAACTGCCGATCCTCGAGATGGCCGATGAGCAGCAGGCCCTGGACTGGCTGCGCGGCGAGGCCGATGCGCCGATCGAGCTGGACCGGGCGCCGCTGCTGCGCACCCACCTGTTGCGCCTGGACAGCCGCCATCACCTGCTGTCGCTGACCGTGCACCACATCGCCTGCGACGGCTGGTCGGTTGGGGTGATGCTGCGCGAGATCGGCCAGGCCTACGAGGCCCTGAGCCAGGGCCTGCCGGCATCGCTGCCGGCGCTGGCGGTGCAGTACGCCGACTACGCCCACTGGCAGCGCGAGTGGCTGGACGGCAGCCGGGTCGAGCGCCAGCTGGCGTTCTGGCGCGAGCGGCTGGCCGACGCCCCGGCGCTGCTGGCCCTGCCTCTGGACCATCCGCGCCCGGCGCAGCAGTGCTACACCGGCAAGACCCTGCGCCTGGCGCTGCCTGCCGAGCTGAGCACGCAACTGCGCCAGTTCGCCCGGGCCCAGGGGGTGACGCCCTACATGCTGTTGCTGGCAGTGTTCAACATCCTGCTGTCACGCTACAGCGCCAGCGAGGACATCCTCGTCGGCTCGCCGGTGGCCAACCGCTTCCCACAGGAGACCGAGGCGCTGGTGGGGTTCTTCGTCAACACCCTGGTGATGCGCAACCAGCCACGCGCCGAACTGGCCTTCGACGCCTTCTTGCAGCAGGTCAAGCAGCAGGCGCTGGCCGCCTATGCCCACCAGGACGTGCCGTTCGACCGTGTGGTGGAGGCCGTGCAACCGCCACGCAGCAACAGCCACGCGCCGCTGTTCCAGGTCGAGTTCGTGCTGCAGCAGGCCCTGGCCCGGCGCTTTGCCCTCGGCAGCGCCAGCGTCGAGCCGTTGCCGCGCGCCAGTGGTTTCACCAAGTTCGACCTGACCCTGGCGCTGGAAGACAGCCCCGGCGCGATCACCGGCCAGATCGAGTACAACGCGGCGCTGTTCGACGATGCCTTCGCCCAGCGCATGATCGGTCACCTGCGTACCCTGCTCGTCTCGGCCATCGCCACCCCAAAGGCGCGCCTGGCCGATCTGGAGATGCTCGACGACGACGAAAAGACCTGCCTGCGCCGCTGGGGCAGTGCCGGCCATGACCCCTTGCCCGACCGTCACCTGCTCACCTGGCTGGCCGACTGGGTGGCCGTCCAGCCCGAGGCCATCGCCATCGAGCACCACGACCTGAGCCTGAGTTACCTGGAGCTGGACCGTTTGGCCAACCGCATCGCCCACGCCGTGCGCCAGCAAGGCGTGGCCAGGGGCGAGCGAGTGGCGCTGTTCATGTCCCGCGGCTGCCACTACCTGGCGGCCATGCTCGCGCTGTTCAAGCTGGGGACGCCGTTCGTGCCCTTCGACCCGGACCAGGGCGCCGAACGCAACGGGCGCATGCTGCAACGCAGCGCACCGGCGCTGATCCTCTGCGACCCGGCCTGTGCGCCGGCGCTGGAACACCTGCAGGCGCCCTGCCCGACCCTGTGCCTGGAGCCGACCAGCCTCGAGCGCTACCCCGCCAAGTGGCCCCACGCACCGGCCAGCGAGCTGGGCGACACCGCCTACATGATCTTCACCTCCGGTTCCACCGGGGAGCCCAAGGCAGCCATGGTCAGCCACCTGGGCATGGTCAATCACCTGTTGGCCAAGGCCCACGACCTGCAGTTGCGCGGCGACGACTGCGTGGCACAGATCGCCGTGCAGACCTTCGACGTGGCAGTGTGGCAGTTTCTCGTCGCGCTCCTGTCCGGGGCGCGCACCCGCGTGCTCACCGGCCTGCAGGCGTGGGAGCCGCAGGCGCTGTGGGACCAGCTGGAGCACTGCCAGGTCAGCGTGGTCGAGACGGTGCCTTCGCACCTGGAGCTGCTGCTCGATGAACACCAGCGCCACCCCCGCGCACTGCCCCGACTGCGCTGGATGATCAGCAACGGCGAGCCGCTGGCCACCGCCCTGGCGCGGCGCTGGTTCGAGCAGTGCCCGGGCACCGCGCTGATGAACGCCTACGGCCCCAGCGAGTGCTCCGACGACGTCACCCACCTGTGCCTGTACGCCGCGCCTGCCGCCACCCAGCCGTACCAGCCGATCGGCCGCCCCATCGGCAACGCCCGCCTGTACGTGCTCGACGCCAACCTGCGGCGGGTACCGGCCGGGGTCACCGGCGAGATCCACATCGGTGGGCTGTGCGTCGGCCAGGGCTACTTCGGCGACCCAGGGCGCAGCGCCGAGCGCTTCATCGACGACCCGTTCGACAGCCAGCCAGGCGGGCGCCTGTACAAGACCGGCGACCTTGGCCGCTGGGACGCCACCGGCCAGCTGCACATGCTCGGCCGTTGCGACTTCCAGCTGAAGATCCGCGGCTGCCGCATCGAGGCCGGCGAGGTGGAGGCGGTGCTGCGCCGCCATCCAGCGGTCGAGCAGAGCCTGGTCATGGGCGCCAGCGACAGCAACGCCCAGCAGCAACTGGTCGCCTACGTGATCGCCCCACAGCGCCCGGCGCCTTCGGCCCAGAGTCTGCGTGCCTTCTGCCGGCAGCACCTGCCCGACTACATGGTGCCTGCCGCGATCTGCCTGCTGGATGCCTTCGCCCTGCTGCCCAACGGCAAGATCGACCGCGCCGCGCTGCCACCGCTGGCCAGCTTCGCCCCGTCCGGCGAGGTGCCCTACCGCGCCCCGCGCGATCAGCGCGAGGCGCGCCTGGCGGCAATCTGGGCCGAGATGCTTGGCCTCGAGCGGGTCGGTATCGATGACAGCTTCTTCCTGCTCGGCGGCCATTCGCTGCTGGCTGTCGAGCTGACCAGCCGCTGCCGCGAAGTACTCGGCCAGGGGCTGGAGGTGCGCCACCTGTTCAACCACCCAAGCATCGCCGAACTGCATGACTACTGCGCCCAGGCGCTGGAGGAAACCGCATGACCCCGCAAGCCCTGGCCCCGAGCCAGATCCCCGAGTGGTTCGCCTACCAGCTGGCGCCGGAAAGCGCGGTCTACAACGTCAGCTTCAACCACTTTTTCCTCGACCGGGTCGACCGCGCAGCGTTTCTCGCCGCCTGGCAGCAGTTGCTCGACCGTCACGACGTATTCCGCCTGCGCCTGGGCTACGCCGATGGCCGACCCTGCCAGTTCCTGGGCGAGCCGCAGGTACTCGACCCGGCACAGCTGTTCATCGAACGCACCACCCTGGCCCCGGAACAGGTGCTGGCCGAACAGCAGCAACTGGCCCGGGCATACGCCCTGGCCCCGTTCGACTTCGCCAGCGAGGTGCTCTACCGCCTGCACCTGGTGGCGTACCCGGGCGATGAGTTCCAGCTGATCTTCACCGTGCACCACATCATCTGGGACGAAACCAGCACACTGAACCTGATCCGTGAGTTCGCCACGCTCTACGGCGCCGCCTGCCAGGGCCGGCAGGCACAGCTGCCGCCACTTCGCGGCAGCTTCCTCGACTACGCCAGACGCTGCAACGACGCGCTGCACAGCGGCGAGCTGGAGGTGCATCGGCAGTACTGGCTGCGCCAGTTCGCCGACCTGCCAGCACCACTGGAACTGCCCACAGACAGGCCGCGGCCGGTGGTCCAGACCTACAACGGCAACACTGTCAAGACCTGGCTGCCGCGCGGCCTGGCGCGCGATCTGGGGCGTTTCTGCGCCAGCCGCAACAGCACCCCGTTCATGTTCCTGCTCAGCGTGCTGAACCTGTACCTGCACCGGGTCTGCGGCCAGGACGACCTGGTGCTCGGTTGCCCGATCGCCGGGCGCTCGCCCCAGGACCAGGACAGCCTGGGCTGCTATGCCGTGCCCATGCCGATCCGCACCCGGATCGCCCCCGACATGACCTTCGCCACCTTGCTGGAGCAGGTCGGCGGCACGGTGATGGAAGCGTTCGAGCACTACCGCTACCCCTGCGTCAACGTGATCGAGGCCCTCGACCACCACAAGGACCTGTCACGACCCAAGCTGTTCTCGGTGATGGCCGGGGTGCAGAACGACAAGTCGGATTTCGTCAGTGTCGACCTCGGCCAGGGCCAGCTCTATCCGAAGGAGGTGTTCGCCGCCGAGAACCACGGCGCCCGCTTCGACCTGGCCATCGGCCTTGATCCGGTGGGCAGCGACGTGAAGTTCTTCTGCACCTACAACAGCGACCTGTTCGACGCCGACACCATCGAGCGTTTGCTCGACAGCTTGCAGACCTTGTTCCAGGCGACGATCGACGACCCGCACCAACCCTTGGCGAGCTACCCGTTGCTGTCCGCCGAGGCCGCGCGGCAGGTGCTGCGGGGCTTCAACCCGCCGACGCGGGCCGGCACCCCTGTGCCCGGCACCGTGCTCGAGCTGATCGAGGCCCGCTGCCGCCAGGCACCCACCGCCGCGGCCCTGGCCAGCGTCCACGGCAGCCTTGACCAGGCGGCCGTGGCCGGCGAGGTCGACCGCCTGGCGCGCGCGCTGGTCGCCAGCGGCGTTGGCGCCGGCCAGGCGGTAGGCGTGCTGCTCGATGGCGGTGCCGAAGCGGTCATTGCCCTGCTGGCGGTGCTCAGGCTCGGAGCGCTGTACGTGCCGCTGCACCCGGACTGGCCACTGACCCGCCTGCGCGCGGTGGCCGACCAGGCCGGGCTGGCCATCCTGGTCAGCCGCGAGGCCCAGGACGAACAGGCCCACGCCCTGGGCGTACCGACCCTGTTCATCGAGCGCCTTGCGCAACAGCCTGCGGGCCAGCCCCGCCTGGCCAGCCAAGCCAGCGCCGGGCAACTGGCGTACCTGCTGTTCACCTCCGGCACCACCGGCCAGCCCAAGGGCATCCCCGTGCACCATGCCGGGTTGCTGGCGCTGATCGAGGCGACCCAAGCCAGGCATGCGCTGCAACCCGGCGAACGCATGCTGTTCTGGACCGCGACAACCTTCGACGCATCGCTGCTGGACATGCTCTGGCCGCTGTGCGCGGGCGCCGAGGTGGTGCCCTGGCCGCCGGGGCTGGCGCGCACCGCCGAGCACCTGCTGCAGGTATTGGAGGCGCAACGTATCGCCGTGCTGCAGACCGTGCCGGCCATGCTCGAAGCGCTGGTCGAGGCCGCGCGGCGCGGGGGGCGCCGCCTGCCGGCCCTGCGCCTGATCATCTGTGGCGCGGCGGCCCTGCACCGGTCGCTGGCCGAGCGCGCCCTGGCCACGTTCGACTGCCGCCTGGCCAACCACTACGGCCCCACAGAGGCCACGGTCGATGCCTTGTGGCACGATTGCGCGCAGCCCTGCGTCGGCGAACGGGTGCCCATCGGCCGGCCACTGCCGCATGTGCAGGCGTTCATTCTCGACCGCCACGACCAGCCCCTGCCGATCGGCGTTCCCGGCCAGTTGTGCCTGGCCTCCGCAAGCCTCAGCCCAGGCTACTGGCAGGCGCCGGAGCAGACCCGCCAGGCCTTCTTCAGCAAGGCCTTGCTGCCGGGCGAGGCGCCACTGCGGCTGTACCGCACCGGCGACCTGGCGCGCTTCGACGCCGAGGGCCAGGTGCACTACATCGGCCGCCTCGACCACCAGGTCAAGGTGCGCGGCAACCGCGTCGAGCTGGGCGATATCGAGTCGGCGCTGGCCAGCCACCCGGATGTAGCCCGCGCCGCCGTCACCTGGCAGGAAGACGACGGCGGCCGGCTGCGCGCCTTCGTCGAGCTGCGCGAGCGCCAGGTGGCGCGCATCGAAGCCCGCGGCCAGGTACTGCGCCAGTTCAGCGTGGCCCAGCGTCCGGAACTGCGGGTACACATGAACCTCATCCACCAGGGCACCTGGCCGCGCTACTTCGCTGGCAGCCAGGTGCTGACGCGGCATTGGCAATCGTTGTACAGCCTGTTCCCTCACTACCAGTTCTGCCTGGTCGACGCCGCCGACCAGGTTGCCTGCGTGGCCAACGGCGTGCCGCTGTACTGGGACGGCCAACCACAGACCGTGCCCGCCGGTTGGGACGCAGCCCTGCAGTTGGCACTGCAACAGCACCACGCGGGCATCACGCCGAACACCGTGGTCGGGCTGGCCGGCATCGTCGCCGAACATTGCCAGGGCCAGGGCCTGGCCAGCACCCTGGCCAAAGGTTTCCGGGCCCTGGCCAGACGCCATGGGCTGGAGCACTTCCTTGGCCCGGTACGCCCGGTGGGGATGCCCGTGGGCATGCCCGTGCAGCAATGGGCGGACAGCCGCGACGAGCAGGGCGAACCCCTGGACTTCTGGCTGCGCGTGCACCTGCGCCTGGGTGCCCGGGAACTGGGGGTGGCGCTGGAGTCGCAGCGTATCGAGGGCAGCCTGGCGCAGTGGCGGGAATGGACCGGCGCGCGCTTCGAGCATGCCGGCCCGTACCAGGTCGACGAGGCGTTGCAGCCGGTGCAGGTTGACCTGGCCAATGACCGCGCCTACTACCACGACCCCTCGATCTGGGTCGGCCACAGCGGCCTGCGCGAACCGACCCCGCCCGCCCCGCCATGCGACCCGGCGGCGCTGCGCCAGTACCTGGCCGAGTGCCTGCCCGCCTACATGCTGCCCGATGAACTGCTGATCATCGGCCAGATGCCCCTGACCGAGAACGGCAAGCCCGACCTGCGCCGCCTGCACAGCCAGGCAGTGCCTCACGACGCCCCGGCGAGCCAGGCGAGCACCCCGTTGCAGCAGCGGTTGCAGGCGCTGTGGCAGCGCCTGCTGGGCAGCGACGGCTTCGGTATCGACCATGACTTCTTCGCGCTCGGCGGCCAGTCGTTGAAAGTCATCGAGATGCTCGCCGCGGTCGAGCAGGTTCATGGCCACAAAGTGCGCCTGCAGGCGTTCTACCGCCAACCCACCATCCGCCATCTGGAACAGTTGCTGAAGGACCAGGAGCCGACATGTTCGAAATGACCCGACACCACCTGCGCCAGGTGCGCTACCGCTGGCTGAGCTGGCGTGCCGACCCGTTGTACCTGCTGTTCGAACGCATGTACCGCTGCGACCCTGGCGCCCTGCCCACGGTCACCCCGCACCCGAGCCAGCGCGGTTTCCTGCTGACCCAGTTCAGCTGCGCCGATTTCGCCCAGTACCGCGGCCGCGAGATCGCCTTCTTCAACCCACGCCAGGTTGCCGTGTACTGGCTGCCCGGCGCGGCGCACAGCGGTGGCGGCCATGTCGCCGACGGCGACTACGAGGTGACGGTCGCCGGGCATGCGGTTCGCCGCCCGGTGCGCCTGCAGGTGCGCAAGGAGGCCCAGCGCACCTCGATTCGCGCGGTGGCCACCGACGCCCGACGCGCCGACCGGGTCCAGGGCGGCTTCATTGCCTTCGCCATCATCGCCCGCGAGCTTCGCTGCCTGGCCTTGCAGTGGCTGGAGCAGCTGCCCCGGCGCCTGGACCAGGGCGGCGGCGGCCAAGGCTGGCGACAAGTGCTGGAGCAAGCCACGCAACTGGTGGGTGAAAGCGAAGTGCGGCGCCAGGCCGAGCGCCTGCTGCGCGACGGTGCGGCGCGATGACGCCCGCCGAGTTCAAGGCCCTGGCACGACTTGAGCGAGCCAATGTGGTCAGCCTGCACCAGCGCCCGCTGCGCAGCGACCCGGCGGCGGTCGGCGCGCTGCTGGCCGGCTTCGACGCCGCAGACTCCCCCTTGTGGCCGCACGCCACTTGGCCGCGAGACCGCTGCGAGGGGCCCATGGGCGAAGGCTGCATCGGCGGCCACGGCGCGACCCGCTATCGTCTGGAACGCTACGTGCCGGGCCAGGAGGCGCTGTTCCGCTTTATCACCCCGCAAGGCTACCGGGGCGTGCATGGCTTTCGCATCCAGGCCTTGGAGGACGGACGCACCTGCCTGAGCCATTTCACCTGCCTGCGCCTAAGTCCGTACCACTGGCTGATGTGGCACCTGCTGGTGCGCTGGGTGCACGACGCGCTGATCGGCGACCTGCTCGATGGCGCTGAAGGCCACTTGTGCGACGGCGTGCGTCGGCACCGCCGTTGGAAGTGGCGGGTACACCTGATTCGTCATGCGCTGGGAGGCGCGCGTCTGCTGGCTGAAGCGGCCGGCCTGAAAAGGAGGAACCACCATGCAAGCCATTGAGATCCACCCGCGGTGGGCGGTCAACGACCTGTGCAAGGTCATCGTCGGGTTTCGCAACTACAGCACCCACGCCACCCGCTCGCGCTACGTGTCGTTCGCCGTGCTCGAGCAGCCGCGCATGTGCGAGTTGCTGGTGCGCCTGGCCCGCGGCCAGGTCGACGGCGACGCGGTGCGAGACTATCCGGAGCACCTGTTCGAACAACTGATCGACTACGGTTTCCTCGCCCCGATCGACCGCCTCGGCTGGCGTGGCCAGGCCCGGCGCCTGTGGCGCGTGCTCGACAGCGGGCGCCTGCGCCGCGTGCCGTTTCGCGGGCGCGACTATCATGTCACCTCGCTGGTGTTCATGGCGTTCTACACCCAGCGCCCCGGGCAATTCCTCGAAGAGCGGGTGATCCTGCCCGCCTGGTCGCCGGGCTATGCCGAACACGCCTTGCGCATCGCCGCCAACGGCCTGGACGAGCCCGGCTACCGCGCGTTGCCAGGCCGGGTAAGGCGGCGGCTGGACAAGCACGGCCTGGTCACCGCGGTCGAGCGCCTGCCGCGGCGCGAGCGTTTCCTTGCCGAGCGCTGCCAGCTCGACCCGGCGCTGTTCGACGAACTGCCGGCCTACTATCGCCCGACGCTGCACACCGGCGGCCTCGACGGCCCTGGCCTGGCGCTGGTACCAGGCCTCTACGAGCGCTTCGAGCAGGTACCTGAGGCCCTGCGCCGCCAGGTGGTCGACCCCGACTGGGCGCAGTCCTGCGCGCCGACCCTGTGGCTCGAGGACCCGGTCAAGGGCATCGTCGCCATGCGCTGGCTGACCGCGCAACAGCAGCAGGCCCTGGCCGCGCTGCGCGAGGGCCGCTTGACGCCGGCAACGCTCGACCCGGCCACCCGCGCGCTGTTCCTGCAAGCCGGCATCCTGCACGAGCCGGCCAGCCTGGCCACGCGCCGCGAAGCCTGGCGAAGGCACCTGCAGACCTTGAGCGCACGCATGGCAGAGGATGGCTGCGTGACCTTCGAACAGGTGCTGCCGCCCCTGGAGCTGGCGATTGCCCGCCGCTACCTGCGCTTCATGATGGAGGGGCGCTTCCTGCTGCTGGACCGGGTCAACGGCAAGACCGAGCAACGCTTCTGGTGCCACCGCGACGCGTTCACCTTCTACCTGCACGGCATGGTCTGCGCCTTGCTCAACCAGGTCCTGCCCGAGCCCGTCAAGCCAGGCCACAACGCGCTGACCATCTACCAGGATGGTGCCACCCTGCCCCGCCACCAGGACGATGTGCAGGCATTCGCCTGGGTGATGTCGCTGCCCATCGAAGCCCGGCCGGAGCATGACCGCCAGCTGGCTTGGCCGATCTGCGTGGAAACCCCGCGCCAGGTTCACCAGGCACGCCTGCTGCCCGGCGACGGTCACCTCATCGACCCGCAGATGCCCCACTGGCGCGACAAGCTCGAACAAGGCCGGCTGGGCATTCTGTTCCTGTGGTTCGTGCCGGCCGACTACCGCGGTTTTGTCAATGGCAGCTGGGTGGCGTGAATCAGCCTCTTCGCCCCGGCCTTGCCGGGGCGAAGGTTAGCCAAACTAGCTGTTTAATAACTTTGCGCTTTACAGGAAACTTCAGAAATTTACCTGTCCTGCAAACTTCGCCGATGAACCACGGTCATAATACCCCTATACTTTCCCCGTGCCAGCGTCGCATATCCGGACTAGAGTATGAGTGCCTGGCCCGGTTCCAGGGTATGGAATTACAATATCAAGGAAGACCCCTCATGATCCGCAAGCAAATTGATTCATCGTGCAACTCCCCCTCCGTCAGCACCGCGGCCATGCCCTCGTCGCGTCACGAGTCGCCCGCCCGCTGAACCTGCCCACGCGCCCAGGCATATCAATGTATGCGCAGGTTCAGGCAGCGCAGGCCGCCATCGCCTTTGGTTCACCCCGCGCCGGTGACGAGGATTGAAACGATGCACTTTCAGACTGTAAAAAGAATATTGCTCGTCGAAGATCATCCCTTGGTGGCCGATGCCACCCGAACACTCTTGTTGAAGATGGACAGCTCACTGAATGTATTCATTTGCGACAGTGCCCCCAGCGCCATCGAAACTTTCAAAGATCAACATGACTGGCATCGGATATTACTTGATATCAATGTGCCGCATGCCTGCGGGCTCTCCTTGGTGAGAACTTTCCATCGCCTGGGCGTGGCACAACGCTGTGCGGTGGTGACGGCCACCCACAATCAGGACTGGAGCGCGCAGGCTCAGGCCATGGGGCTGCTCGGCTATGTGGTCAAGGCCGCCAACCTGGAGGACTTCACCACGGCCATGCAGCAAATCCTGCAAGGCCGCAAAACCTTTCCGATCAGCGATGACCGCGCCCCCGCCAACGCCGTGCGCCTGACCCGCCGGCAGCAGGAGATCCTGCAGTTGCTGCACCGCGGCCTGGCCTCCAAGGAGGTCGCCGCCGAGCTGGGCCTGAGCCTGGGCACGGTGAACAACCATGTCACCGGCCTGATGCGTGTGCTGGGTGTGACCAACCGCACCCACGCGGTGTCCCGTGCAATGGACCTTGGGTATCTGCATGACTACGACACACCAACCGCTTGGCACTGAGGCGCTTGCCCTGCCACTGGCCAGGGCCCGCAGCCGCTCCTGGCGCGCCGCCCTGGCGGTGACGCTGGGCCTTTCGCTGCTTTTCGCACTGTTGGGCGGTGCCGTCTTGCAGCGTTTCAAGGCCGGATTGCTGGAAAACCTGCGCGGGGCCCAGCAGATCCTTGCCTGTGAAATGGTCGCGGGCCTGCCGCAGCACCTCGACGGCGACGCGCTCGCCCACTACCTCGACACCCACCTGGCACCGTCCCTGCGCGCCCATCGCCAGCTGTACCTGCTTGACGCCGAAGGGCACGTCGCCTACGCCGCCGCACGCAAGCCGTCAGCGGCCACCCAGGCGTTGGCGGATAGCCCGGCGTTCGGCCGCAGCCAGCATGTGCCGGTGGCCAGCAGCATCAGCGAGGACACCCACGGCGACAGCTACCTGCTGACCTTCCGCCGGGTGCCCGACAGCGACATGACCCTGGTGCTCGGCAGCGCCCTGGCGCCGGTGCTGGCGCCTTACCAGAGCTTGGGCCGCCAGGCCTTGCTGGCGCTTCTGCTGGCCTGCGTGGCGGTGCTGATGGCTTTGCGCAGTCGCGCCCAGGAGCTGTTTGCCGAGATCGAACGCAACCTTGCCCAGTTGCGCGGCCACAACCAGGAGCTGTCGCGTCAGCGCCGCGAGCTGGCCTGCCAGGTCGACCGCGACTGCCGGTTCTTCCAGGAAGCCTCCCACGACTTCCGCCAGCGCCTGCACGCCATGCAGCTGCTGCTGCACACCGTGCAGCAGTGCGATGCGCACGAAGGCCGCGTGCTGCTGGGCAAGACCCTGTACGTGGTACTCAATCTGCAGGCCTACGTGCGCGACTTCCTCGACCTGGCGCGCCTGCGCGGCGACACGGCGCCACCCTGCTGCCAGGTGCTGCAGGCGCAGTCGCTGCTGCAGGAGCTGGAGCTGGGCTTCGAGGATGTCGCCCTGCAACGTGGCCTGGACCTGCGCGTGCGCGCCAGCGCCCTGAGCCTGCACAGCGACCATCATCGCCTGGCGCGGGTGATGGAGAACCTGCTGGCCAATGCCTGCAAGTTCGCCCGGGGCCGAGTCCTGGTGGCGGCCAGGCGCACCGGCCGCGGCGTGGCGCTGGAGGTGTGGGACGATGGCCCGGGTATCGCCAAGCAGGACCGCCAGCGGATCTTCAGCCCTTATTACCAGGCGGCGGACGGCCCTTGCCCGCCAGAAGGGGTTGGCCTGGGCCTGGCCATCGTCCTGCGCCTGTGCGCGATCCTCGGCCACGAAGTCAGTGTGCACGAACGTCACGGCCTCACCCTGGTTCGCGTGCATGTTCCCGGCGATACCGCGCAACCATGAGGAATTGCACCTGTCGCCACCGCTCCCGGCGCTCTAGCCTTCATCGCTGCGGCTCACCTGTACCACGGACCCTCCATGACTGAAACCACACTCGGCACCTGGTGCCGCGAAATCATCAAGCTGGCCACGCCGATCCTCGGCGTGCGCGTGCTGCACATCGCCGTGAACGTCATCGGCATGCTGCTGATCGCCCGCCTGGGGCCCGACGAGCTGGCCGCCGGTGCCCTGGTCACGGTGCTGTGCACCAGCATCCAGGTCATCGCCCTGTCGCCACTGCTGGCCACCGGTATCTGCATTGCCCGGCGCCTGGGCCAGGGCGATGCCGAGGGGGTGGGCATCGACCTGCGCCAGGGCTTGTTCATGAGCGTGGCCATCGGCATCCTTGCCGCCCTCGCGCTGCTGGCCCTGCCGACGCTGATGCCGCTGCTCGGCGAACCCCAGGCCCTGCAGGCGCTGACCGCCGGTTACTGGCGCGGCATGGCCTGGGGCATGCTGCCCTTCATGTGTACCGCCTGCTGCCACCAGCTGTTCTTCCCAGCCGGCAAGGGGCGCCTGGTGATGCTGTTCAGCGCCATCAACCTGGGCGGCGTGCTGCTGCTCGGCCACGGTTTGCTGCAAGGCGCCTGGGGCTTGCCCGCGCTGGGCATGGCCGGCTGGGCGCACGCGGTGTCGGCGCTGAACTGGGTGATCCTGGCGCTGACCCTGGGCTACCTGGCCCTGGCTCCGGCCATGCGCCGCTACCGGCTGTTCACCCGTGAGCGGCTGTGGGCGCCGGATCGGCTCAAGGCATTCTTCGTCCTGGGGGTGCCGATCACCGTGCAGTTCGCCAGCGAGCTGCTGGCCTTCAGCCTGGTCAACATCATGGTCGGCTGGCTGGGCGTCGGCGCGCTGAGCGTGCAGCAGATCGTCATCCAGTGCGCCACCGTGGCGCTGATGATCCCGATGGGCGCCGGCCAGGCCTGCACGTTGCTGATCAGCCGGGCCATGGGCCGTGGCGACGGCCAGGCGGTGCGCCGCATCGGCCTGGCCGCGTCGCTGCTGGTCGGCACGGTGATGGCCGCGCTCGCCTTGGTCTACCTGCTGCTGCCAGGGCAGATCATCAACGCCTACCTCGATCCGGCGCGGGCCGACTACCCGGCCCTGGCAACGCTGGCCACCGGCATGCTGGCAGTGGTCGCCTTCAGCCAGGCCCTCGACGCGCTACGCAACCTGATGCTCGCGGCGCTGCGCGGGCTGCCCGATATCTGGGGCCCGATGTGGCTGAACATGGGGTTGCTGTGGGTGCTCGGCATGCCGCTGTGCTACCTGCTGGCGTTCCCCGGTGGCCTGGGCCTGTGGGGCATCAACGGCGGCCTGTTGGTGGCCTTCGGCCTGGGCGCGGTGCTGATGCTCGGCCGCTTCCACCAGCGCACCGCGCCCTTGGTCGGCGCCCACTCACGCCAACCTGTCCCAGAATAAGGAGCCCGCGACCATGTCCGATGCCCGCCAGTTGCGCCTGTGGATCTTCGGTTTCCAGATATCCCAGGCCATTCATGTGGCCGCGCGCCTGGGCGTGGCCGAGCACATCGGCCAACAACCGGTAGCCATCGAGCCACTCGCCCGCGCCTGCGGCTGCCCGGTCGACGGTTTGCAGCGCCTGCTGCGGGCGCTGTGCGGTATCGGCCTGTTCGCCGAGCACGAGGACGGGTTCGTGCATGCCGGCGCCTCGCCACTGCTGCGCCGCGACCATCCGCAATCGCAATACCTGGCGGCCAGCCTCTACGGTGCCGAGCACTACGCCAGCTGGGGCGACCTGTACCAGGCCGTGCGCCTCGGCTGGCCGGTATTCGAGCAGCGCCACGGCCTGCCCTACTACCGCTATCTGCAGCACTGCGCCGGCCGCCCGGGGTTGCATGCCGACTACCTGGCGGCCGACGCCCAGGCCCAGGACCAGGCGATCCAGGCGGCCTTCGACCTCGCCGGCTGCGCCTGCCTTGTGCGTATCGAGGATGCCGCGCAGGCACTGCCGAGCGCTGCCGACGCCTACCTGCTGACCCACCAGTTGCACCGCCTGGACGACGCCCACGCCGGCGCCCTGCTCGGCCGCTGCGCCACCGCCATGGGCGCGGACAGCCGCCTGCTGCTGGTGGAACTGATGCTTGCGCCCGACCCCGGCTTCGACTTGGCGCGCTGGCTCGACCTGCACAACCTGCTGATCGGCGCGGGCCGCGAGCGCAGCCAGGCGCACTACCTGGCCCTCGCCGCCGAGGCCGGGTTGGCCCTTGCCGAAGCCTGCCGGCTGGACAACGGCATGACCCTGCTGGACCTGCGCCTGGCGAGGTGAACCATGCCCCACCGCTATGACATCGAACTGACCGCCATCGATACCCTGCGCGCCAGCGAGGCAATCGACGAAGGCCATGCGCGGGCGCTGGCGCGTGACATTCTCAGCCAACAGCAGTGGCGTACCGCACTGCCGGTCGAGCGCGGCAGCGGCCTGGTGATGGACGGCAATCATCGCCTGTTCGCCGCGCGCCTGCTGGGCCTGCGGCAGATCCCCTGCGTGCTGCTGGACTACGCCGACGGCCGGGTCAGCGTGAGCGCCTGGGCCGATGGCCAGGCCTTCGACCTGGCTCGCCTGTACGGCACCATCGCCGCCGGCCAGGTGCTGCCCTACAAGACCACGCGCCACCGTTTCCAGCCAGCATTGCCGTCGATCAACCTGCCCCTGGCGCTGCTGCGCCAGGATCAGCCCCTGCCGCCTCGCCAAGGATGAGCCGATGCCCCCTCGCGATACCTGGTTCATACGCCGTACCGTCAGCGCGCCACGCCTGCGCCTGTTCTGCTTCAGCCACGCCGGCGGCAGCGCCGCCGACTACCTGCACTGGCACCCGCACCTGGGCCCGCACCTGGAACTGTGCGCGGTACAGCTGCCAGGACGCGGCTCGCGCATGGCCGAGACGCCGCGCGACGACCTGCCACGCCTGGTCGCCGAACTGCTGCAAATGCTGCGCGCCAGCGACGACGGGCTGCCCTTCGCCTTCTTCGGCCACAGCCTCGGCGCGCTGCTGGCCTTCGAGCTGAGCCAGGCCCTGCGCGAGCAAGGCCTGGCCCTGCCGCTGCGGCTGTTCGCCTCCGGTTGCGCCGCGCCCTCGGTATGCCGCCTCGAGCCGCCACTGCACCGGCTCGACGACATACAGTTGCTGGAGCAGTTGCGCGGCTACAACGGCACGCCCCCGGGCGTGCTGGCCAACCCGGACCTGCTCGGCCTGGTGCTGCCGACCCTGCGCGCCGACTTTCGCCTGGTGGGCGACTACCATTACCGGCAGCGCCCGGCGCTGCCGGTGCCGATCCACGTGCTGGCCGGCCACGACGATCCCCATGTTGCCCCCGCCGACCTCGTCGCCTGGGCCGACGAGACCAGCGCCGGCTGCAGCCACCACGGTTTCGCCGGCGACCACTTCTTCATCCGGCCCCAGGCCGCGGCCATCCGGCGCATCCTGCTCGATGCCCTGGCCACGACGCTGACCGGCCCGGCCAGGAGGGCCGCCATCCAATGGCAATGATCGAACTGCTCGGCGTGGGTTTGCACCATGGCCGCAAACACTGTTTCAGCGAACTCGACGCGCGCATCGAATGGGGGCAGCGCATCGCCATCATCGGCGACAACGGCAGCGGCAAGTCGTCACTGCTGCGCCTGCTGCAGGGCAGCCTGGCGCCCAGCGAGGGGCACCTCGAGCGCCACGGCGGTTTGCGTGTCGGCCATGTGGCCCAGGTACTGGACGGCGAGTCGTCACTCAGCGGCGGGCAGCGTGTCAACCAGGCATTGAGCCAGGCCCTGGCCCTGGGCCCCGACCTGCTGCTGCTGGACGAGCCGACCAACCATCTGGATGCCGCCAACCGCCGCTCGCTGGCGCGCATGCTCGAGCATTTCCACGGCACCCTGGTGCTGGTGACCCACGACGTGGCCCTGATGAACCAGACCTGTGACACGCTCTGGCACTTGCACCACGGGCGCCTGGATGTGTTCAACGGCAGCTACGCCGACTACATGGCCGAGCGCGACCTGCAGCGCGGCGTGCTCGACAAGCGCATCGCCGAGGTGCGCCGTGCCCGTGACGACGCCCACGACTCGCTGATGCAGGAACAGGCCCGCGCCGCCGGCGCCCGCAAGCGCGGGGTCAAGGCGATCCAGAACAGCAAGTGGGCGACCGTGCGCTCGCCGACCAAGCTGGGCCGCGGCAACACCACCGCCGGGCGCAAGCAGGCGCAGATCCTGCAGCAGCAGCGCGAGCTCGGCGAGCAACTGGCCGAGCTGCGCCCGGAGCCGGTGATCGTGCCACGCTTCCACCTGCCGGCGACGGGCCAGTCGTCGCGGGTGCTGATCCAGGTGCGTGGCGGCAGCGTCGGCTACGCCGATGCGCCGGTGCTCAGCGGCATCGACCTGCAGCTGGACGGCGGCGAACGCCTGGCCCTGACCGGCAACAACGGCAGCGGCAAGTCCACCCTGGCGCGGGCGATCCTCGGCGACCCGCGGGTCTGGCGCCGTGGCGACTGGCTGCTGCCGGCGCCCGAGCAGATCGGCTACATCGACCAGCACTACGACACCCTGCCCGCCGATGCCAATGTGCAGGAAGCCCTGGCGCGACTAGTGCCGGATTGGCCGCAGGAACAGTTACGCGCGCACCTGGCGGACTTCCTGTTCCGCCAGGCCGATGCGGTGCAGACTCCGGTGGCGGGGCTGTCCGGCGGCGAGAAGGCGCGCCTGTCCCTGGCCTGCATCGCCGCCCGGCCGCCGCAGCTACTGATCCTCGACGAGCCGACCAACAACCTCGACCTGCGCATGCGCACCCACCTGCTGGAAGTGCTGGTGGACTACCCCAACGCGCTGCTGGTGATTTCCCACGACCAGGACTTCCTCGACGGCCTGGGCATCGACCGTCACTTTCACTGCGCCAGGGACCACTCGGCCAAGGGCCAGTAGCGGCCCTTGCGTGACTCGTACAAGGTGAAGTGGCGGGCGATGAGGTGGAACGCCGGCGCCTCGGCCGCCTCCGGCAAGGGGCCAGGAAAATCCCGGGACAGGGTCAAGTGCGGCCGGTAATCGCGCACCTGCGGCTCGATACCCAGGGGCAGCAGCGCCTGCTGCAAGCCGTACACCAGCTGGCGCAGGGCCAGCGGCGCCTGCTCGGGCGCAAGCACCAACGCCGAAGCCCGCGGCCACACCTGCAACTGGTCGAGGACCAGGCGCAGGTTGGCCTCAGGAAGCCGCAGCGTATCCACCGCAGCGCACACCGCCGGCACCTGGGCGGCATCGACATCGCCCAGGAACAGCAAGGTGACATGGAAGTTCTCGCTTGGCACTGGCTTGCCGCTGCGCAGGCCCAGACCACGCCGCCACTGGCTGATGCCACGGCGCTGTTCGTCGCCCAGCGACAGGGCGAAGAACAGCCGCTTGAAGGGGGCCCCATTAGGGCGTGCGTCCTGAATCATCGGGAGTTCCTTGCTGGATGGACGGCCACCGGATTGTAAACGCCGGGTCGTCAGAAATACCCACTCATGCGGATGAATCGTTTGCGCAAGCTGTAGGCCATGCCACCTAAGTCGGGCCGTTTTGTCGTAACAATAAGTACAAACCCTGGCCACGATTGTTTATGCTGGCGGGCTTACGCCATGGCGCATGGCCATTTTTTCGACAAGTAAACGTCCATGAAAATTGCATTCGTACTGATCTTCGTCCTCTCGATCGCCTATGTTCACCTGCGCGGTCGGGTTCGTCACAAGCTGACCCGCCAGCTGGGTGACCACTCCAGCTTCCTGGCCCCGGTCAACGCCTTCCTGTACCTGTTCTCCAAGCACCCGGCCAAGCCTTACCTGCCGGTCAGCGCCTTCCCTGAGCTGCAGGTGCTGCAGGACCACTGGCAGGAGATCCGCAAGGAAGGCCAGCAATTGCTGCAGGCCGGCGAGATCAAGAAGTCCGACAACTATGACGATGTCGGCTTCAACTCGTTCTTCAAGACCGGCTGGAAGCGCTTCTACCTGAAGTGGTACGGCGAGAGCCACCCCTCGGCGATGACCCTGTGCCCGCGTACCACCGAACTGCTGGCCGGCATCGGCACAGTCAAGGCGGCGATGTTCGCCACCCTGCCGCCGGGCGCCAAGCTGGTACGCCACCGTGACCCGTACGCCGGCTCCTACCGCTACCACCTGGGCCTGGACACGCCCAACGACGATGGCTGCTACATCGACGTGGACGGCGAGAAGTACTCCTGGCGCGACGGTGAGGGCGTGGTGTTCGACGAAACCTACATCCACTACGCCGCCAACACCACCGAGCACAACCGCATCATCCTGTTCTGCGACGTCGAGCGCCCGCTCAAGTACCGCTGGGCAGCCGCGTTCAACCGCTGGTTCAGCCGTAACGTGATGGCCGCCGCAGCCGCGCCCAACGACGCCAATGACAAGACCGGCGGCATCAACCGCCTGTTCACGCGCATCTACAAGATCCGTGAGCGCGGCAAGGCCATGAAAAAGCGCAACCGTACCCGCTACTACCTGGAGAAGTGGGCGGTGGTCGCGGCGCTGGTGCTGGTGTTCATCTACATCTGATCCGGTCGTCATCCTCGCGGGGCAACCCCGCTCCTGCCAACAGTGGGAGCGGCTTGCCCCGCGAGTGTTTTCCCCGCTGCACATCCCGTCTTCGACTAGCCTGAAAGCTCCTGTTGCCAACCTGACAAGGTGAAGACGATGAGCATGATGGACTGGGACGCCTACCGTAAGCAGTTGATGGCCGGCATCGGCGATCTCAAGCAACTCTCCCCCGATACCGTGGCCGGCTACATGACCGCCAGTGGCGCCGGGGCCAAGACCAACCACCTGGACGCCAAGACCCGCGAGCTGATCTCCCTGGCCGTGGCCGTCACCACCCGCTGCGACGGCTGCATCGCCGTGCATTCGCAGCAGGCGGTCAAGCATGGCGCCACCCGCGAGGAGATCGCCGAGGCCCTGGGCGTGGCGGTGGCGATGAACGCCGGCGCGGCACTGGTCTACTCGGCCCGAGCCCTGGACGCGGTGGGCAAGGCCGGCGCCTGACACACCAAGGCGTCGCCGCCCTTGCGCGACGACGCCCTGGCACCCAGACTTGGCGGCTCAGCCCGTGCAGGAACCGCCATGATCCAGATTCGCCCCATGACCCCGGAAGACTTCGAGCGCTTCTGGCCGACCTTCCAGGCCATTGTCCAGGCTCGCCAGACCTACGCCTTCGACCCTGCCCTGAACAGTGACCAGGCCCGCACGCTGTGGCTGGAGAACCCGTTGCGCACCCTGGTGGCCGAGGCGGACGGCGAACTGCTTGGTTCCTACTTCCTCAAGGCCAATGCCGCCGGGCCCGGAGCGCACGTGGGCAACTGCGGCTACATGGTGTGCGAAAACGCCCGTGGCCGTGGCGTGGCCAGGCTGATGTGCGAGCATTCGCAGAAGCTCGCCCGCCAGGAAGGCTTCCTGGCCCTGCAGTTCAATTCGGTGGTGGCGACCAACGAAGTGGCCGTGGCGCTGTGGCACAAGCTCGGCTTCGAGACCGTCGGCCGCCTGCCCAAGGCCTACCGTCATGGCGAGCTGGGCCTGGTCGATTGCCTGGTGATGTACAAGTGGCTAGCCGACGAGCCGGTGGTGGAGAAACCGCCGCTGTTGATCGGGCGCAAGAACATCGAGGCGCGGGTGTCGCGGCGACGCGGTCGCTAGCGGCTGCTACAGCGGGCCGCCGAGCGGCCCGCCCCTGCCCCTTGCCGGGTCATCACCCGGCAAAACACTGCAGCACGTCAACGACGCGGTCGCGTCAAGCTGCCACACTAGGGCCATTGCCTTTCGTGCCTGTGTGAAGGAACACCCCCTCCCCATGAACCATGAGCTGCTCTGGGTCCTTGGCCTGCTGGCCGTCGTCGTCGTCCTGTTCATCCTCAACCGCCCGCGCATGGACGTGGTCGCCCTGCTGGTGATCGTCGCCCTGCCGCTGTCGGGCATCCTCACCGTGGAGCAGGCCATGGCCGGCTTCAGCGACCCCAACGTGGTGTTGATCGCCGCGCTGTTCGTGATCGGCGAAGGGCTGGTGCGCACCGGCATCGCCTACCGCATCGGCGAATGGATGAGCGAGCGCGCAGGCAACAGCGAGGCGCGCCTGCTGGTGCTGCTGATGGTGGCCGTGGCCGGCCTGGGTTCGGTGATGAGTTCCACCGGCGTGGTGGCGATCTTCATCCCGGTGGTGCTGAGCATTGCCGCGCGCCAGCAGCTTTCGCCCAGCCGGCTGATGATGCCGCTGAGCTTCGCCGGCCTGATCAGTGGCATGCTGAGCCTGGTGGCGACACCGCCGAACGTGGTGGTGCACAGCGAGCTGGTGCGCCACGGCGAGAGCGGCTTCGGCTTTTTCAGCTTCACCCCTTTCGGCCTGGTGGTGCTGGTGCTCGGGATCGGCTACATGCTGCTGACCCGCCACTGGCTCAACGGCGAGGTGCGCAAGGACGGCCGGGTCGAAAGCCGCCGCACCCTGCTCGACCTGGTGCTGGACTACAAGCTCAACGGTCGCGAACGACGCCTGCGCATCCGCCCGCATTCGCCGCTGATCGGCCACACTCTCGGCGAGCTGGAGCTGCGCACCCGCCACGGCGCCAACGTGATCGGCATCGAGCGCCAGCACAAGTTCACCACCCGCGTGATCAGCGCCGACTCCGGCACCTTGCTGCAGCAGGGCGACGTGCTGTTGCTGGATCTGTTCGCCAACCGCGACGACCTGCGCAGCCTGTGCCAGACCATGCTGCTCGAGCCCCTGCACTTCAAGGCCGCCTACTTCATCGACCAATCCCAGGAGCTGGGCATGGCGGAGGTCTCGCTGCCGCCCGGCTCGCAACTGATCGGCAAGAGCATCCTCGAACTGACCTTCCGTACCCGCTACGACCTCAACGTGGTCGGCCTGCGCCGTGACCAGCAAGCCATCGAAGGGCAACTGGTGGAAGAAAAGTTGCGCCTGGGCGACACCCTGCTGGTGGTCGGCCCGTGGAAGGCGGTGCGCCAGCTGCAGGGCAAGCCGCGCGACTTCCTGGTACTGAGCCTGCCGGCGGAAATCGACCAGGTCGCGCCGGCGCGCGCCCGGGCGCCCTATGCGCTGATCAGCCTGGCGGTGATGGTCGGGCTGATGGTCAGCGGCCTGGTGCCCAACGTCATCGCCGCGCTGATCGGCTGCCTACTGATGGGCGCCGGGCGCTGCATCGACATGAACAGCGCCTACCGCGCCATCCACTGGCAGAGCCTGGTGCTGATCGTCGGCATGCTGCCCTTTGCCCTGGCCCTGCAGAAGACCGGCGGCATCGACCTGGCCGTCGGTGCGCTGGTCGGTGCGCTCGGCGGCGCCGGGCCCAGCGTGATCCTCGCCTGCCTGTTCGCGGTGACGGCGCTGATCGGGCTGTTCATCTCCAATACCGCCACCGCGGTGCTGATGGCCCCGGTGGCGGTGAGCACCGCGCAGCAGCTGGGCATGTCGCCCTACCCGTTCGCCATGACCGTGGCCCTGGCGGCGTCGGCGGCGTTCATGACGCCGGTGTCGTCTCCGGTCAACACCCTGGTGCTGGGGCCCGGCCAGTACCGATTTGCCGACTTCGTCAAGGTCGGCGTGCCGTTCACCCTGCTGGTGATGCTGGTGACCGTGCTGATGGTGCCGTGGGTGTTCGAGCTGTAGTCGTGGGCACGATCAGGGCCGATTGCGGCGAATTGACATCAATTGACCAGTTGAAAGACACTGACACGACATCGTCCCAGGTGCCTACAGCCGTTTTCCTGGATTCTGTCTTCGCTTGCCGGTCGAGCTCATGGTGTCTCCAGTCCCGTCGCGCCTGCTGCCCCCGCTGATCCTGTTCGGCTTGACCCTGGCGCTGACCCTGGGCGGCATCCTCGCCCGCCCGATCGAATCTCTGTCGCTGTTCTGGCCGGTGAACGCGGTACTCGCCGGCGTGCTGCTGCGCAACCCACGCCAAGCCAGCCCCGGCGGCTTTGCCCTGGTCTATCTGGCCATGGTCGGTGCCGACCTGGCCTGCGGCAGCGCCTGGCGCCCGGCCTTGTGGTTCAACCTGTGCAACCTCGGCGCCATCGCCACCATCTGGTACCTGATGGCTCGGCTGCCGCGCGTGCATCGTCGCCTGCGCACCCCGCACGGCACTCTGTGCCTGTTCGGTGCCTGCGCCGTCGGTGCGGTGGTCGCCGCGAGCCTGGCCTGCGTAATGGCCGCGCCGTGGTTCGAACAATCGCTGCGCGCCACCTGGCTGGCCTGGTTCAGCGAACAGTTCTCCACCAGCGTGCTGGTCCTGCCGGTGCTGCTCACCGCGCCATCGCCCAGGGCCCTGACCCGCCCCGGCAGCACCGGCCAGACGGTGCGCCTGGCGCCGTTGCTGGTGCTGTTCGCCTCGCTGAGCGTCAGTATCATCTTCGGCGGGCCCGGCGCCATCGCTTTCCCGATTGCCGCGCTGTTGTGGTGCGCGCTCAGCTATTCGCCCTTTCTCGTGTCGCTGCTGACTCTCACCGCGGGCAGCACGTTGATCGTCGCCGTGGCGCAGAACCTCATGCACTTCAACATCCCGCAGAGCGAGTCGGGGGTCACTACCTTGATGTCGGCGCGCCTGGGCATCGCCATGCTGGTGCTCGGCCCGCTGGTGCTGGCCTGCGTCAGCAGCGCCAACCGCAGCCTGATGGCGCGCCTGGCGCACCAGGCGACCATCGACCACCTGACCGGGGCCCTCAGCCGCAGCGCCTTCATCCGCCGCGCCCACGCCCTGCTCGACAACCGCCAGCAAGCGCCGCTGACCTTGATGATGCTCGACATCGATCACTTCAAGACCATCAACGACCAGCATGGCCACGCAATCGGCGACCAGGTGCTGCGCCAGTTCGCCATGACCCTGCAGGACCAGTTGCACGATGGCGAGCTGTTCGCCCGCCTGGGCGGCGAGGAGTTCGTCATCGTCGTGCCGGGGCTGGCGCCGGAGCTGGCCAGGTTCACCGCCGAGCGCCTGCGCCGGGCGGTGCAGGACCAGCACATCGCGCAGCCCGGGCAGTCGCTGCGGATCACCGTGAGCATCGGTGTGAGCGGTTGCGCCGCCGGCACCCCGGCACCCAGCCTCGACGTGCTGCTGGCCAGCGCCGACCAGGCGCTCTACCGGGCCAAGGCCCAGGGCCGTAACCGTGTCGAACAAGCCGATGGGCAGCGCCAGGTGGTGTGAGTCAACCGGCCAGCAGGTCCCAGCTCAGCTTGGCGATCAGCACGCACAGCAGCACCAGGAACAACCCCCGCACGAACCCGGCGCCCTTGCGCACCGCCAGCCAGGTGCCGGTCAGCGCGCCAAGGACATTGAACAGCGCCATCGGCAGCGCGATGGCCCACAGCACATTGCCCGACGGGATGAAGAACACCAGCGCGGCCAGGTTGGTGGCGATGTTGACCAGCTTCGCCGAGGCCGAGGCATGCAGGAAATCCAGGGCGAAGAAGCGGATGAACAGGAAGATCAGGAAACTGCCGGTGCCCGGCCCAAACAGTCCGTCATAGAAGCCGATGGCGCCACCGATCAGCACCGCCAGGCACTGCTCCTTGCGGCCGATGGCCATGGGTTTGTGCAGAGTGCCGAAATCCTTCTTGCAGAAGGTGTAGATGGCCATCAGCACGATCAGCACCAGCACCATCGGCCGCATCACGCTCGCCGGCACCAGGGATACGGTGGCCGCGCCGAAGAACGACATCACGAAGGCGCTCAGCGCCGCGGGCACGATCAACCCCCAGTCCAGCTTGACCTTGCGGATGAACGAACGCGCCGCGAACGTGGTACCGCACACCGAGGCCAGCTTGTTGCTGCCCAGCAGTGCCGCCGGCTGGGCGTTGGGCAGCACGTTGAACAGCGCGGGGATCTGGATCAGCCCGCCGCCACCGACGGCAGCGTCGATCAGGCCAGCGGCGAAGGCAAACAGCGAAAGCAGGGCAATATCCATCATCTCGAAGGTCCAGGCGGCACAAAACAGGCTGCCAGACTAATCAAAGCGCCGTGCTTGTGTTGAAATGCCATATTGCGAAAACTGCAACAAGGAGCCCTTGTATGGCCCTGGACATGCTGCGTGAAATACAAGCGTTCGTCAGCGTTGCGCACAAGCGCAGCTTTGTCAGCGCCGCCCGTGCCCTGGGCCGCTCGCCCAGCGCAGTAACTCGTGCGGTGCAGGCGCTGGAGGACAATAGCGGCGCCAAGCTGTTCAACCGCAGCGCCAGCGCCGTGTCATTGACCGAGGCCGGCGAGCGTCTGCTGCCTCACGCCGAACGCTTGCTGGATGTGCAACGGGATGCCGCCGACGAGTTGGCCGCGCTGACCGGCAACGCCAAGGGCTGGATCCGCCTGGCCGCGCCCGAGGTTCTGGCCCAGCAGATATTGCCGGGTGTGCTGGCCGAGTTCTCTCGTCGCCACCCTCATGTCACCCTCGACGTGCAGTACAACGATCAGGCTCTGGATCCGTTGCAAGGCAAGCTGGACTTCGTGATCCGCGGAGCCTTCCCACAGTCCAGCGAACTGATCGGCTACCCGCTATGGCGTTACCGCCGCCACCTGTACGCCAGTCCTGAGTACCTGGCGCAGGCCGGCACGCCCCAAGGGCTGGAAGACCTGGAACGGCATGCGCTGATCCTGCATACCGCACCGCGCATCCTCAAGGCCTGGCATTTCAGCAAGGATGGGCGCATCTCCAGCCTGCGCCCACGGCCGCGGCTGCGCCTGGGCTCAGGGGTGGCAGTACTGCAAACCACCCTGGCGGGCGCCGGCATCGCGCGGCTGGCCGATTGGCTGGGGGAACCGGAGGTGCGAGCCGGACGGTTGGTGCGGGTCTGCCCCGATTTTCACCTGACATCCAGCACCGGGCACGACCCGCAGATGCATGCCGTGTACCCCGCCGGCGACCTGCCGGCACGGGCTCGCGAGCTGCTGCAGGCCCTGCGCGATGCCCGTCCGCGCCTATGGGAACAGCCCTGAACAGGCCTGCTCAATTTCTGCTCAATCTAACAGAGTGCTTGCCAATACTGGCCTGTAGCGTTTTATCCACAGACCTACCCACGATTTTTGTGGACAGTTTCCGCAAGCCTTGAAGGAAAAATTACAAGCGCAGCAAGGCCACGTTGGCCAGCTTGACCAACTCGATCCATTCGCTTGCGCTGATCACACCGGAACGCTCCAACTCTTCGGCACGGCGCAGTGCCTGATCGTAGTCCTCTTCGTGGAGGATGCCCTCGCCGAGAAAACGACCGCGCCACTCCAGCATCGCTGCAGTGCCTTTCTTGCATTCCATAGTGTGTATTGTCTCCAAGGCAAGTGAATGGCCCGTGTGCCCGGGCCCTTTGATTGGGGGCGGGAGATTACACGAGCGACTTGCACTTGAGAACGACTTGCAGCTACCGCTTGTCTAGACGACTGCGGTATTCGGCGGGAAAACCGGGAGGGAAGAGTCTGGCCCGCCATTGCGCCAGGCGGGCCGGGACAGGAAAAAGTTGCGGCTCAGCTTGGCGGAATGGTGCCCAGCAGGCCAATCATGATAGTCAGCAGCAGAAAACCACCCAGAAACAGCGCGAGCTTGCCCATCGGAACCTCTACAGTGTGATGACGTAACGGCGGGGCTGGCCGCTGCGGTAGTGCAGCGGGGCAGCCTGCCCAGCGCACACCGGATTGGAAGGCTGGGCCTGGGCGTATTGTCCGGCAGCGGCTGATACGGTTACAGATTCAGGTTCGTGGAAAAAAAGCGGATCAGATGGTAATCGACCATCGCGGTGCAAGCCCGCTCCCACGAGTGCACAACGTGAGGTCAACGCGGTCGGCGTGGGCGCGGGCTTGCCCCGCGATACATCCGCGCAGGCAACACACCTATGCTACGGTCCGAAGCCCAGACAAGGAGAACCACCGCAAATGACCGCGCTCGCCAGCAACGCCGCCCTGCTGATCATCGACATGCAGAACGGCATCAACCACCCTCGCCTGGGCCGTCGCAACAACCCCGAAGCCGAACAGCGCATCAGCGAACTGCTCGCCTTTTGGCGCGCGAGCACGCGCCCGGTGGTGCACGTGCGCCATATCTCCCGCGATCCGGATTCGGTGTTCCGGCCAGGTCAGCCCGGCTGCGAGTTCCAGCCCGCCTTCACCCCGCAGGCGAACGAGGCCGTGTTTGAAAAACACCTGCCCGACGCTTTCTGCAACAGCGGCCTGGAACACTGGCTGCACCAGCGCGGCATCCAGCAACTGGTCATCACCGGCGTGATCACCAACAACTCGGTAGAGTCGAGCGCACGCTCGGCGGGCAACCTGGGGTTCGCAACGGTGGTGGTGGGCGACGCCTGCTACACCTTCGACCAGCATGATCTGCAAGGCCGGCTGTGGCCGGCGGAGGATGTCCATGCCCTGGCGCTGAGCAACCTGGCCATGGACTATGCGCGCGTTCTGCACAGTGCGGCGGTGCTGGCCGCACGCTGATCACGCCAGCGCGCGCAGCTTGGCCAGCGGCACCCAGCCGAGCTCGCCATTGCTCACCCGGCGACACCAGGCCCAGCCATTCAAGGGGCGCAGACTATCGAGCTGCTGGCCGGGGTCGACGTCCAGTTCATGGGCCGAATAGGCTTCCAGCGCCCTGCCCCGGCCCACGCCCAGCCGTTCGATGAACTGGGCTGGCACCCACCCTGCTGCCTGGCCCTGGCAACTGCACAGGTACCAGTCCTCCCACTGCTCGTCGCCCTCGTAGCGCTGGCCGATCTCCAGCAGCGTGCCACGGGCGAAGGTGATGGGCGCAGGATACTCACTGCGGTGTGTCTCGATCACGACGTACTTCACAGGCCTCTCCCTGGCTGCGAAAAGCGTCGATGCTAGTCGAAGGGCCTCTACAGCACCATGACCATTTCATGCCAGGCCATGCCGCCATGGTCGGAAGCCGACGGGCGTACATAGGCGTAGCCCATCTTCTCGTACAACCCGACATGGCGCTCCTTGCACATCAGGTGGATGGTGGCCTTGCCGCGCTCGCGCATCTGCGCGACGAAGCGCGCCATCAACCGGCTGGCATGGCCCTGGCCCTGGTACGCGGGGTCAAGCACCACCGACATGATCACCACATTGGGCGCCTGCGGGTCATGCCCGACCAGTTCCTTGAAAGCCTCGTCCGACATCACCACCTGGTCGGCGCAACCGCTGTTGATGAAGCCGATCACCTGGCCCTCGGCCTCCAGCACGAGGAAGCCCTCCGGGTACTGGGCGATGCGCGTGGCGATCTTTTCCCGGGTGGCGGCTTCGTCGCCTTCATAGGCGCTGGTCTCGATCTGGTAGCAGCGGTCCACATCGCTGGAGGTGGCCTGGCGGAATGTCGGTGTGCTCATGGGCGGAATCCGGATAGCGGGAAACAGGGGCGACATCCTAACGGAAGTCGCCGCCCTGCCACAGGCTCGCCATGTCACCTACACCGAACGGGTAATCCCCCCATCAACCCGCAGGTTCTGCCCGGTGATGTAACCCGCGCCCTCGGAGGCAAGGAAGCCGACAGTGGCCGCGATTTCCTCGGCCTTACCGTACCGCTCCATGGGAATCCGGCTACGGAATTCCTCCTTCTCCGGCAGGCTGTCGATGAAGCCTGGCAGCACGTTGTTCATGCGGATGTTCTCGGCCGCGTAACGGTCGGCGAACAGTTTGGTGAAGGCCGCGAGCCCGGCACGGAACACGCCGGAGGTCGGGAATGCCGGATCCGGCTCGAAGGTGGCGAAGGTCGAGATATTGATGATGGTCCCGCCCTGCTGCCGCTGCATGATCGGGGTCACCAGGCGGGTCGGGCGCACCACGTTGAGGAAGTACACCTCCATGCCCCGGTGCCAGTCCTCGTCGCTGAGCTCGAGCACCGGCGCACGCGGGCCATGCCCGGCGCTGTTGACCAGCACATCGATACGCCCCCATTGCTGCATCACGGTATCGACCAGACGCTGCAGGTCCTCTGCCGACTGGTTGGAGCCCGTCACACCGATGCCGCCCAGCTCGGCCGCCAGGGCCTCGCCCTTGCCCGAGGACGACAGGATCGCCACCCTGAAACCGTCGGCAGCCAACCGCCGCGCAGCCTCCGCGCCCATGCCACTGCCACCTGCGGTGATGATTGCCACTTTCTGAGAAGACATATGCCGCTCCTTCCGGGAGTTGATCAAGTGGGCCCATGAAGCCAGAATCCGGCTCAACGCACCAATCACGAATACTGGCAGCAGCCTGCAGGAAATCTACTGGATGAGCGCGCCCAAGCGACGCAACGCCCCCGCCATCGTCAATCACCTGGTAGCCTTCGAGGCCGCCGCCCGCCTGGGCAGCTTTCGCGCTGCCGCCGACGAGCTGCATGTCACGCCGGGCGCAGTCGCCCAGCAGGTGCGCACCCTGGAAGACAAACTTGGCCGCCCCTTGTTCGAGCGCCTGCCCCGCGGCCTGCGGCCCAACCGGGACGGCGCCGACTACCTGGCCCGTGTGCGCCTGGCGCTGGAGATCATCGAGGACGCCACCGGCGAACTGCTGGAGCGCGACAACCAGCGCGATCCGCAGCAGGTCCTGCTCAGCACCACCCCCGCCTTCGCCAGCCGCTGGCTGATCCCGCGCCTGGGGCGCCTGGCCGAGGCGCATCCGCAGGTGGCCCTGATGATCGACGCCTCCGACAGTACCCGCCCCCTGAGCGGCAAGGGTGCGGTGGACCTGGCCGTGCGCTGGGGGGCGCCGCCCTTCGCCGAGGCCTACGCCCTGCCCCTGCTGCCCGGCATGGCGGTGCCGGTGTGCGCGCCGGGGTTGCGCGGCGAGCACCCTTGGCGGCAAGCCGCGGAGCTTGCGCAACACCCGCTGATCTCCGACAGCCACAACAACTGGAAGCGCTGGTTCGACCACTACGCGTTGCCCGGCACACGGTTCAACGGCCCGGTGTTCTCGCAAACCATCCTCGCCATCGAGGCCGCCGAGCAAGGCATGGGCATCGCCTTGGTGCCGCGCCTGCTGGTGGAGAATGCCCTGAAAGCCGGGGCCTTGGTGCTGGCGCTGGAAGGCCATGAATTGCGCAGCGACGCCGGCTTCCACTTGCTGGCCAGCCATGCGCCGCTGGCAGGCTCGGCCGCCGAGCAGGTGGTGAACTGGCTGCTGGCCCAGGTGAACGCTGATGCTCAAGCACTTTCAAATCATGACTCTTTGATTTAGCGGGCTTTAGTAATCTGCGTGGGAGCGGCCACAACCTGCCGCAGGAAGCGCCCGAGGCGTTCGTCAAGGCGGTGGTGGATGCGGACCACCTCTAGGGGCAATTGCAACATATCGTTTCAGTGGCGCGTGTTGGGTGCCGGGCAACACGGATTATCGCTACGACCCGTCTTTTACGCGGCAGGCCTTGTACTTCGGGGCCTGCCGCAAAATGAGCGGAAGCATCCCGAAACACTCACCCAAGCCATCCTGTAAGACGCCTCTTTTGTCGATGTAGGACGTTTCTACGGGATTGTGAGCCAGTGTATGAATAATCAGTATTGGCGGGAGAATTGACCTGATACCGTCGAGCCTTTCTTACAACGGCACGGATGCCCACGACCAACGAGTACAGCATGGACAACTACGACAGCTCGGCACTTGGACTGCAAAAATGCCTGTTGAACCTGCGAAGGGATCATGCCCGGATGAAGGCGTCAGGAGAGCTGGAAAGAGCGGCGATACTGGCGCAGGTAATCGGGCGGATGGAACAGGGATTGAAGAAGGCTTCCCAGGGGAGGAAGCCCGAGACGTTGCAGTGAAGTGATGCCCGGCAAATGGCGATGGATATGCGGTGCTCATCTAGTGTGGTGTTTTGCAAATACGCCCCATAAATCGCGAGCGTTTTTTGCGCTCAGGCAAGGCGTCGCGACGAGTCGTAGCCCAGCTACGGCGAGGAGCGACAACGCCGCATGAGCGCAAATTCGCCACGGGGCAGCGGAGGGCGCGGCCCAGCGCCGCCTCGGCCTACTCGCTTCCTCCTTGGGCACAAATGCCTTCCATGGTCGGCGACTAGAACCCATTTTTTGCTGGATTATTTCAATCGAATGGGTTTTGCGACGCAGAAAGATCAGGCCCCTCCATGCGCTCATGCGCCATGCCCGATTTCAGCGCGTTTTTCTAACCCAATGATCAGCTCAAACGCCGGATCGGCTTTTATTTCAAAGACCTCGGGTGATTTGGTACAGACTATGCAAACGTTTGCTCCGAGCCATTGAGCGAACAATCGCTGCAGCTCTCGACACATCGCAGCCCCCAGGGGCTTACCACTGCATGAACAAGGATTTTCAATGCACCGACCGTCTTTACCCGCAACGGCCCGCTCCCTGGCTGCCAAACTGCTACTGGGCGCTGTTACGGGACTACTCAGCGTCACCACGCAGGCCCAGGACAATCCCCCCAGCGAGTCGGCCCAGGGCGAGACCTTGAGCCCGGCCGCCGCGCCGGCCAAATCGGGCCCCTACCTGTCGGACTGGTACAACCAGAACTTCACCCTGATCGGCACCAAGGACATCAGTTTCGGCCCCCGCCCTGTCGACGATATCTACCTCGAATACGAGTACTTCGGCCGCAAGGGGCCGTTCGAGCTTTACGGCTACATCGACATCCCGAAGATCCTCGATATCGGCAACAGCCATGACAAAGGCGCGTGGGACCACGGCTCACCACTGTTCATGGAGCATGAGCCGCGGATCTCCATCGACTACCTGGCCGGACGCAGCCTGGCCGTCGGCCCGTTCAAGGAGTGGTACGTAGCCTTCGACTGGATCTATGACCACGGCAGCAACAGCGCCAACCGCGCCAATACCCTCTTCAGCGGCCTGGGCACCGACATCGACACCCATTCGCGGGTCAACCTGTCGGCCAACTTCTACGGCCGCTACCAGTGGGAAAACTATGGCGCCAGCAACGAGTATTCGTGGGACGGTTACCGGGCCCAGCTCAAGTACATCGTGCCCCTCGGCAAGTTCGACAACGGCGCCTCGCTGACCTATATCGGTTTCACCAACTTCGATTTCGGCTCGGACCTGCACAAGGACAATCCCAACCGCACGGCCAATGCCACGGTATCCACCAACGTGTTGCTGTACGCCTTCACCCACCTGCGCTTCACCCTGGTGGGTCGCCATTTCCACAATGGCGGCAACTGGCAGGACGGCAGCCAGCTGAATTTCGGTGACGGCGATTTCCGCGGTCGGTCCGATGGCTGGGGGTATTACGCCGGGGTTGGTTATCAGTTCTGATTACCTGGGCCATGGAAGCTTGCATGCGCGTGATGCACCGTCTATCCCCATGCTCGCTTTCAAGGCCCGAGCCACCTGACCCGCTGGCGCTGCCCGCCACCGCCTTATGGTTTTCTGGTCGACTCGGGCTTGATGCCGCCCATCAAGAAAACGGCCGCTGGCCCTATCAGCCAACTCACCGTCGTGCCGGGGCTGACCGTCGGAATCATAAAATAAGCGGCCAACAGGGCTACTCCTGCCCATATACGTCTGCGTGGCGTGAACCACTCTCGGACCTTATCCAATCTTTTGCCCATTAGCGCTCACTCTCCCTATCGCCTGCCGTACTGCGAGGTTCCAGGGGACCAAGATGGCCGGGCGGCGACAACTCAAGCCTGAGCCACTCCAGGTACTCGAGAATCTCAGCGTCATTACGTTTGCAATATGACCATTTATGCTGCTTTGAAACCGATATGAACCCCGCCTGCTTGAGAATTTCAAGGTGCCGGCTCGCTGTGGGCTGGGCAATACCCAACGCACTTGCGATAAGGGTCATGCAGATGCCGAACTCGACGGGGTCTGCCGACCATTGATCGGCGAAGTGCTCACGCGGCGCTGCGAGCAAGCGAAGGATCGCCATGCGGACCTCACTGCTCATCGCTTTCATCTGTGTTGATCTGTCCATGCCCGCATCATATAGTCATTTAGCTAAATGACAATGTGAGGTGAGCCATGTTGGATCTACCCTACGCATCGAGCATCGAAGGCAACACCGTCAGATGGGGGAAATTGGGGACAGGCGCGCCGCTGGTCGCCATCCACGGCACCCCCTTCTCTTCGCAGGTATGGAGGCGCGTCATGCCGCACCTCGCTGACCGCAGAACCGTGTATTACTTCGACCTGGTTGGCTATGGCCTGTCTGAAATGCGGGAGGGCCAGGACGTTTCATTGGCGATTCAGAACAACGTCATGGCTGCGCTTTTCGAGGAGTGGGGCATCGAACGCCCCGACGTCCTGGCCCATGATTTTGGCGGCGCGACAGCGCTGCGCGCGTACTACCTGAACGGTCTGCGCTATGCGTCCCTCACCCTTTTTGATGCGGTGGCCCTGGCCCCCTGGGGCTCGGCGTTCGTACAACATGTCCGTCAACATGAGGCCGCTTTTTCCGGGATGCCCGACTACATGCACCGCGCACTGCTGGCCGCCTATCTGCAAACCTCTGCGGCCAATCCACTCAGTGACGAAGCCCTGCAGGTTTACAGCGCACCATGGCTGGGGCCCATTGGCCAGGCGGCCTTTTACCGCCAGATCGCGCAGATGGATCAGGTCTATACCGAGGAAATTGAACCGCTTTACGGGAAGCTGGATTGCCCCGTGTCAGTACTTTGGGGCGCGGAGGACGCCTGGATTCCGTATTCCCAAGGGGAGCGTCTTGCAGAGCTTATTTCCCAGCAGCCCTGCGCGCGAGTGGAGAACTCAGGCCACCTGATGCAGGAAGACAGGCCGGAAGCGATTGTAGCTGGGGTCTTGAAGCAGATTGAGCCTTGAGAGGTTCGCTGATCTTCTTCGGGCCAGTCGCACGGACCATCACCCGCCAAGAAGTCGAAAAGCTTTCCCCTCTTGAACTGGCCGAGGGTTAAAAGCGATTGCGAGCCTTTGGGTGGACACCCGAGCAAATCGCCAAGAAGGTTTTCCGGCAATCCGTGAAGGATCATAAAAAAGGCCCAGCCCAAAGCTGACGCTATAGCAAAGAACTCCAAGATTGCTTTGGTATCGACCTCCTTCAATTACTCAAGTGGGCGCTTGTCATGGCTATAAGGCGCATTGTTGGATGCCCGCGATGAGTCCGGCGGGCCTTGCCTGTGATCGCCTCGAAAGGGCCGGTTTTTGAGGTTGTCATCATGCTCCTCTGCTCGTGCTCTTCTGCTCAGATCGTCAAAAACGTCTGGAGAACCATTACTTTCAGATGGCTTGCCCCTCAACCTGTCACTATCTATCCCATACCTATCTCTGGTCATACACACCTCTCAACGCTCAGAAATTCCGAGCTAACTTAGTATGCACCCATAGCAATTGAAGAAATTATTTATCAGACCACCGGACATGACTGAACGAAACAAGGGAATTACGTTCGCACGAACGCTACAGCCATGAATGACGTGCAATTCAAGAAGCTGCAGACCGATTTATGCAGTGCGCGATCGTCGGCGAAAAATGCGCAAGCCTATTGCAATGACCCAGTGGCCGAACAGTTCGATCATTGAAATCGACCTAATCAGGCGTATATCCGCCCCATCCCGCTGCAGTACTCTCCTCACTAGGCTGTTCGTACAGCGATATGGCGACAAGGCACCATCGTACCCAGAGCAAGCTCAAATGCGAAAAGCAGACCTACCTCCGCCCACCCATCACGAATGCTTTCGCCCGCAGCCCCAGACCAAGGCTCGACTCATAGTTCCGTTCGACCTGAAGTTGCAAGGCACCTGTGCAGTTCGGTCGTTATTTTTGCAGCGCCCTCCTATAAATATTTGTGTTTCATCAGTTCGCGAAGTTTTGGCTTGCACGTCGATATTTCTGCAGCCTTCAAGAACTTCGTCGTAATGACGAAAGTGAAGCGCTGGGCTTACCCAAAAGAGGGATAGATAGTAATTTCGCTTAAATGCGACCAATGGGCGAATAACGCCCCCGAGTCACTGCACGCTAGAAAGCCGCCTTTTGAAGACGGCTCTGACCATCGTGATCACGATTTTACAGATTGCCCTTTGGCCCAGTGGGCCTTAGGTAAGCTTCGGTTAAAGCCGCTGACACCTGAGGGGACATTCTGAATTTCCCCGCCTTTGGATAAGAACTGTTCAATCTTTTGCTTCAGATGCAAATGCGCCTGATGCGTCGCGGATTCGTACATGTTCTTACCCCTTCGATGAGCCGGACGAATGCCGACTCGCTCCCCAATATACCCCCTTTACCCCGATTGCAGGCTAAAGACGCGATCTGGAACACGGTGTACGCGAAAGCGGTGGGTGAGCTGAAGGACGCCATGGACTTGGCATATTTGACGGTCCAGCGTCCGGCAGACGTACTGCAATGATCAGGGACGACATCGAGGACAAGGCCCTCGGCATAAAGCAGCAGAAGGCCAAAAGAAGCTGCGGATCATGCTTGAGGTGGACGGAGTAGAGAGCAGTTTGGGCACGCTGATCAGAAAGATCCTGGAGAGCAACGCTCCGCACGCCTTCCCACACCTCTGCTGACTGATAACGATAAACGTGGCACGCCACCGATGCTTCGCCACCGATGGGACGATGCCCAGAACGCCACGAAGGAAGCTGTAGTAGCCGGAGACCAGGTGCTAGCGGGCCGGATCAGCCAATCCAGTTCCGCGACATTCGCCCGAAGGCCGCCAGCGAAATCGAGGACCTGGCCCATGCAAGCAGGCTGCTCGGTCATACCGACAAGCGCATAACAGAGGTGGTTTACCGCCGCGTCGGCGAGGTTGTAAAACCTACCCGGTGATGGGATAAACAAGCCAGATTGCGGAACACCACTGAAAAGGTGCGGAACACCTGCGCGCATTATCCGGCTTGAACGCATGCCCAATAAACGCAAAAATCCCTGAAAAATCAGGGCTTTGAATGTGGCGGAAGCGTAGAGATTCGAACTCTAGGATAGTTGCCCATCGACGGTTTTCAAGACCGTTGCCTTAAACCACTCGGCCACGCTTCCAGCTGTTTTGCGGCGGCAATAATACCTTAATGTAACAAGCTGTCAAACTCTCTGTGTCGCGGCTTGCGACAGCTCTGATATGCTCTGCACCATACGTTCCACTACCGCAGGTCCCGGACCGCGGTCTCACCCCAAAGGAGTGCGCCATGCGCGAACAGGATTACGCCGTCCAACACGGCCAGCAGGTCGAGCAGCAGGAGGTCAGCAAGGTCCTGCGCAACACGTACAGCCTGCTGGCCCTCACCCTCGCCTTCAGCGGCATCATGGCCTTCGTCGCCCAGCAGATGCGTGTCGGCTACCCGAACATCTTCGTGGTGCTGATCGGCTTCTACGGCCTGTTCTTCCTCACCAACAAGCTGCGTGACTCGGCCTGGGGCCTGGTATCCACCTTCGCCCTCACCGGCTTCATGGGCTTCATCCTCGGCCCGATCCTCAACCGCTACCTGGGCATGGCCGGTGGCGCCGAGGTGGTCAGTTCGGCCTTCGCCATGACCGCCCTGGTGTTCGGCGGCCTGTCGGCCTACGTGCTGATCACCCGCAAGGACATGAGCTTCCTCAGCGGCTTCATCACCGCCGGCTTCTTCGTCCTGCTGGGTGCCGTGGTGGCTAGCTTCTTCTTCCAGATCAGCGGCCTGCAACTGGCGATCAGCGCTGGCTTCGTGCTGTTCTCGTCGGTCTGCATCCTGTTCCAGACCAGCGCCATCATCCATGGCGGCGAGCGCAACTACATCATGGCTACCATCAGCCTGTACGTGTCGATCTACAACCTGTTCGTCAGCCTGCTGCAGCTGTTCGGCATCATGGGCCGCGACGACTGATCGAATCGGTTGCCAGCGCTTAAGGAAAAGCCCGCTTCGGCGGGCTTTTTCATGCCCGTTGAACAGCGCCGGGAACCTCACAAACATTGACTTAAAAGTCAGCTTATTAGCACCTTCCTCCGCGATTGTGCACCCATCGTGCTTGCCTCTACCGCAATGGCCGTTCTGCCCGTAGAATGCGCTCCTTTTTTCTTCCGGGGCGGCATTTTCCCATGAGTTCACACGAACACGGCCCAGGCGCGGCGGCGCCTGCCAATGAACTGGTCCTTGGCCTCGAGGACAAGCCTCGCCTGCTGATCGGCCTGCTGGCGGCACTGCAGCACTTGCTGGCGATCATCGTGCCGATCGTCACGCCGGGTTTGCTGATCTGCCAGGCGCTGGGCGTGTCGGCGCGTGATACCAACCTGATCGTGTCGATGTCGCTGGTGATCTCGGGCATCGCCACCTTTGTCCAGTGCAAGCGCTTTGGGCCGTTCGGCGCCGGGCTGCTGATCGTGCAGGGCACCAGCTTCAACTTCGTTGGCCCGCTCATCGCCGGCGGCGCGCTGATGGTCAAGCAGGGCACGCCAGTTGAAGGCGTGATGGCGGCGATCTTCGGCGTGGTCATCGCCGGTTCGTTCGTGGAAATGGGCGTGTCGCGCATCCTGCCCTTCGTCAAGCGCCTGATCACCCCGCTGGTGACCGGGATCGTCGTGCTGATGATCGGCCTGACCTTGATCAAGGTCGGCCTGATCAGCATGGGCGGCGGCTTCGGCGCCATGGCCAACGGCACCTTCGCCGATGGCGAGAACCTGCTGCTGTCGGGCGTGGTGCTGGCGATCATCGTCATCCTCAACCGTGTCCCGGTGGTATGGATGCGCAGCTGCGCCATCGTCATCGCCCTGGCTGTGGGCTACGCCCTGGCCGGCTACCTGGGCCGCCTGGACTTCACTGGCATGCACCAGGCCGCACTGTTCCAGGTGCCGACGCCGTTGCACTTCGGCCTGGGCTTCTCCTGGTCGCTGTTCATCCCGATGCTGGTGATCTACCTGGTCACCTCGCTGGAGGCCATCGGTGACGTGACTGCGACCAGCAAGGTTTCACGCCAGCCGGTCGAAGGCCCGGTGTGGATGCAGCGGATCAAGGGTGGGGTGCTGGTCAACGGCGCCAACTCGCTATTGGCCGGGCTGTTCAACACCTTCCCCAGCTCGATTTTCGCCCAGAACAACGGCGTGATTCAGCTGACCGGCATTGCCAGCCGCCATATCGGTATCTGGATCGCCGCCATGCTGGTCCTGCTGGGCCTGTTCCCGTCGGTTGCCGGGGTGATTCAGGCAGTGCCGGAGCCGGTGCTTGGCGGCGCGGCCATGGTGATGTTCGGCGCCGTCGCGGCCTCGGGTATCAATATCCTCGCCAGCACCCGCCTCGACCGCCGCGCCCTGCTGATCATCGCCGTGTCGCTGTCGCTGGGCCTGGGCGTGGCCCAAGTGCCGGAGTTCCTCGCGCATATGCCGTCGGCGCTGCGCAACGTACTGGAGTCGGGGGTTGCCACCGGCGGCATCTGTGCCCTGGTGCTCAACTGGTTCCTGCCAGAAAGCAAAGACCAGGCCTGAGCCCCGCCAGCCAGAGCAGAAGCCCGTGCCCACCCGCACGGGCTTTTTGCTTTATCATGGCCGCATTCATTTGCTCGAGCCTTACATGAAATTCGCCATTGCGGTCTTTTCCCCGGCCCATGCGCCCTCCTCCCGCCGCGCCTTGCGCTTTGCCGAGGCGGTGCTGGCCGGCGGGCATGAAATTGCCCGGCTGTTCTTCTACCAGGACGGGGTACACAGCGCCTCGGCCAATATCGTCACGCCCCAGGATGAGCTGGACGTGGCCGCGCAGTGGCGCGCTTTCGTCAGCGATCACCGGCTCGACGCCGTGGTGTGCATTGCCGCCGCCCTGCGCCGGGGTGTGCTCGACGACACCGAGGCCAATCGCTACCAGCGCCCGGCGGTGAACCTGCCGATGCCGTGGGAGCTGTCCGGCCTGGGCCAGCTGCACGAAGCCGCGCAACTTGCCGACCGCCTGGTCTGCTTCGGGGGTGATTGAAATGGCCAAGTCCTTGCTGATCATCAGCCGCCAGGCGCCATGGAGCGGCCCGTCCGCTCGCGAGGCGCTGGACATCGCCCTGGCCGGTGGCGCCTTCGATTTGCCGATGGGCATGCTGTTCCTCGATGACGGTGTGTTCCAGCTCGCCGCCGCACAGCAGCCAGACGCCGTGCAACAGAAGAACCTGGCCGCCAACCTCCAGGCCCTGCCGATGTTCGGGGTGGAGGAATTGTTCGCCTGTGGCCACAGCCTCGCCCGCCGAGGGCTGGACAACGACGCCCTGTCACTGCCGGTGGAAGTGCTCGACAACACCGCACTGACCGCACTGATTGCCCGTTTCGACCAGGTGGTGACGCTCTGATGACGACCCTGCACGTAATCGCCCATTCGCCCTTCGGTGACGAGCGCCTGGCCAGTTGCCTGCGCCTGCTGGGCCCACAGGACGCATTGCTGCTGTGCGGTGACGCCACCTACGCGCTCAAGGCCGGCACCGAGCCCTTCGCTGCCCTGCAGGCCGCCAATCTCGGCGAGCGCCTGTTCGCACTTACCGAAGACCTGCAGGCCCGCGCCCTCGACAGCCAATTGGCCAAGGCAGTGGACTACCCCGCCTTTGTCGAGCTCACCCTGCACCACGACAAGGTCAACAGCTGGCTATGAGTACCCTGACTGTCGGCGAGCGCAGCATCGCCCTGGACAAGGACGGCTTTCTGGTCGAGCTGCAGGACTGGTCCCGCGAAGTCGCCGAGGCCCTCGCCACGCGCGAAAGCATCGCCCTGACCGCAGACCACTGGGAAATCCTCGAGCTACTGCGCCAGTTCTACCAGGAGTACCAGCTGTCGCCGGCCACCCGGCCGCTGATCAAGTACACCGCGCTCAAGCTCGGTGCCGAGAAAGGCAACAGCCCGCACCTCAATCGCCTGTTCAACGGCACCCCCGCCAAACTCGCCGCCAAACTGGCGGGCCTGCCCAAGCCGACCAATTGCATATGACCGAGTCCCTGCTGAACGAAGCACGCCCACTAACCCTGCAAACCCCGGCCGAACACCCGTTCGCCGAGTTCGTGCGCATCCTCGGCAAGGGCAAGCGTGGCGCCCGCGGCCTGACCCGCGAGGAAGCCCGCGCCGCGATGACCCTGCTGCTCGAGGGCAAGGTCGAGGACACCCAGCTGGGCGCCTTCCTGATGCTGCTGCGGCACAAGGAAGAAAGCGCCGAGGAGCTGGCCGGCTTCACCGAGGCCCTGCGTACCCACCTGCACGCCCCCCGCATCGCCGTCGACCTCGACTGGCCCAGCTACGCCGGCAAGAAGCGCCACCTGCCGTGGTACCTGCTGGCGGCCAAGTGCCTGGCGAGCAACGGCGTGCGTATCTTGATGCACGGCGGCGGTGCCCATACGGCGGGCAGGCTGTACACCGAGCAACTGCTCGACCTGCTGGGCATTCCGCTGTGTCGCAACTGGACGGCCGTGGAGCAAGCCCTGTCCAGCCATCGGCTGGCCTTCTTCCCGCTGCAGGACTGGGCGCCGCAGCTTCAACGCATGATCGACCTGCGCAACACCCTGGGCCTGCGCTCGCCCATCCACTCCCTCGCCCGGGTGCTCAACCCTCTCGGCGCCCGCTGCGGCCTGCAGAGCATCTTCCACCCTGGCTACCAGGCGGTGCACCGCGAGGCCAGCCGCCTGCTCGGCGACCACGCCGTGGTGATCAAGGGCGACGGTGGCGAGATCGAGGTCAACCCGGATGTCATCAGCCACCTGTATGGCACTTCGTCCGGCGAGGCCTGGGACGAGGAGTGGCCGGCCCTCAGCCCTCAGCGCCATGTGAAGCCAGCCAGCCTGCAGCCCGAGCACCTGCTGGCGGTATGGCGTGGCGAGGCACAGGACAGCTATGGCGAGCTGGCCGTGGTCGCCACTATGGCCCTCGCCCTGCGCGGGCTGGGCCAGGGCCGCGAGCTGGCGTTCAGCTGCGCTCGCGACTACTGGGCCAACCGTAGAAGCATCGATTAAGCCGATAGATACGACGCGGTCTTTGCGCTATTTACTCGAACGCTTTTCACTAGACTGAGCTCCAACGACAAACGACTTTGTTCCGAGGAGCTTTGCAATGGGCCTTTTGATCGATGGCCATTGGCATGACCAGTGGTACCAGACCAGCCAGGATGGCGCGTTCAAGCGCGAGAACGCCCAGCGCCGCAATCAACTGCCCGCCGCCGAGGCCGGCCGCTATCATCTGTATGTGTCGCTGGCCTGCCCCTGGGCGCATCGCACCCTGATTTTCCGCGCCATCAAGGGCCTGGAACCGCTGATCGGTATCTCTGTGGTCAGTTGGCTGATGGGCGAGCACGGCTGGACCTTCGACCAGCAGCAGGGCTCCAGCGGCGATCATCTGGACGCATTGCAGTACCTGCACCAACGCTACACCCAGGACGATCCGCACTACACCGGGCGCGTAACCGTGCCGGTGCTGTGGGACAAGCAGGAGAAGCGCATCGTCAACAATGAGTCGGCCGAGATCATCCGCATCTTCAACAGCGCGTTCAACGAACTGACCGACAACACCCTGGACCTGTACCCCGAGCCGCTGCGCGCGACCATCGATGCGCTCAACGAACGTATCTACCCGGCCGTGAACAACGGCGTGTACCGCGCAGGCTTTGCCACCGCGCAAGAGGCTTACGAGGCCGCCTTCGACGATGTCTTCAACGAACTGGACCGCTTAGAGGCGCTACTGGGCCGCCAGCGTTACCTGGCCGGTGAGTACCTGACCGAAGCCGATGTGCGTCTGTTCACCACGCTGGTGCGTTTCGACGCGGTGTACCATGGGCACTTCAAGTGCAACCTGCGCCGCTTGAGCGACTACCCGAACCTGTCCAACTGGCTGCGTGAGCTGTATCAATGGCCGGGCGTGGCGGACACAGTGAACATGGAGCACATCCAGAAGCACTATTACATGAGCCACAAGACCATCAACCCGAACGGGATCGTGCCCAAGGGGCCGCTGCAGGATTTCGGCTTGCCGCATGATCGGGAGCGGTTAATGGGAAAAGGGATCTGGAAGGCTTGATAAAGCTGGGGCTGCTTTGCAGCCCATCGCCGCGGTTCGTCGCCACGGCAAGCCGGCTCCCACAGGGGCTTGTATGATCCTATGCGAGCCGGCTTATCGTGGCGATGGGCCGCAAGGCGGCCCCAGTCATTTCAGACGTCTTGCGAGCCTTCGAACCACGCCAGTTTCTCGCGCAACTGCACCACTTCCCCGACGATCACCAGGGTCGGCGCATGCACTTCGTGGCGTGCCACCAGCGCCGGCAGGTCGGCCAGGGTGCCGGTGAACACCCGCTGGTTGCGAGTGGTCCCCTGCTGCACCAGCGCGGCCGGCGTACTCGCCGCACGGCCATGGCGGATCAACTCGGCGCAGATGGTCGGCAAGCCGACCAGGCCCATATAGAACACCAGGGTCTGGGCCGGAGCCACCAGGTCATTCCAGGGCAGGTTGCTGGTGCCATCCTTCAGGTGGCCAGTAACGAAGCGCACCGACTGGGCATAGTCCCGGTGGGTCAGCGGAATCCCGCCATAGGCCGAACAACCACTGGCTGCCGTGATGCCCGGTACCACCTGGAACGGAATACCCTCGTCGGCCAGCTCTTCGATCTCCTCGCCTCCCCGGCCAAAGATGAACGGATCGCCACCTTTGAGGCGCAGCACGCGCTTGCCCTGGCGAGCCAGGTCGACCAGCAGGCGGTTGATCTTATCCTGCGGCACGGCATGATCGGCGCGGCGCTTGCCGACATAGATGCGCTCGGCGTCACGCCGGCACATCTCGATGATGGCCGGGGCCACCAGGCGGTCGTACAGCACCACATCGGCTTGCTGCATCAGGCGCAGGGCGCGGAAGGTCAGCAGGTCCGGATCGCCCGGCCCCGCGCCCACCAGGTACACCTCGCCGCCCTGCTGCACCGGCGCGCCGTCGACCATCGCCTGCAACAGACGCTCGGCCTCGGCGCCCTGCCCGGCCAGCTGACGCTCGGCGATCGGACCCTGGAACACGGTTTCCCAGAAGCCGCGACGCTGGTTGACGTCCGGATATAAGGCCTTGACCCGCTCACGGAAACGCGCGGCCAGGCCGGCGAGTTCGCCATAGGCGGATGGAATCCAGGCTTCCAGCTTGGCGCGGATCAACCGCGCCAGCACCGGGGCGTCGCCACCGCTGGAAACCGCCACCACCAGTGGTGAACGGTCGACGATGGCCGGGAAGATCACCGTGCACAGGGCCGGGGCGTCCACCACGTTGACCGGCAGGCTGCGTGCCTGGGCCTCGGCCGAGACCTGGGCGTTGAGCGCCGAGTCGTCGGTCGCCGCGATCACCAGCCGGCAGCCGTCCAGGTCCGAGGCCTGGTAGCCACGCACCAGGACCTCGCCCCCGCCCTCACGGGCCAGCGTGGCGAGCTGACCGTCGACCTCAGGCGCCACCACCCGCAGTGCGGCGCCGGCATCGGCCAGCAGGCGCGCCTTGCGCAAGGCGATCTCGCCGCCGCCGACGACCAGCACACGGCCACCCTGCAGCTTGTGGAACAGCGGCAGGTAGTCCATTCAGCGAATGACCTCGACGCCACCCATGTATGGTTTGAGCACTTCAGGCACGCGGATCGAACCGTCGGCCTGCTGGTAGTTCTCCAGCACGGCGACCAAGGTACGGCCGACAGCCAGGCCCGAACCGTTTAGGGTGTGCACCAGCTCCGGCTTGCCGGTTTCCGGGTTGCGCCAGCGGGCCTGCATGCGGCGCGCCTGGAAGTCGCCGCAGTTGGAGCAGGAGCTGATCTCGCGGTACTTGTCCTGGCTTGGCACCCAGACTTCCAGGTCGTAGGTCTTCACCGCGCCGAAGCCCATGTCGCCGGTGCACAGCGCGAGTACGCGGTACGGCAGTTCCAGCAGCTGGAGCACACGTTCGGCGTTGGCGGTCAGGCCTTCCAGGGCTTCCATGGATTTCGCGGGTTCGACCACCTGGACCATCTCGACCTTGTCGAACTGGTGCTGGCGGATCATGCCGCGGGTATCACGGCCCGAGGCACCGGCCTCGCTGCGGAAGCACGGGGTGTGGGCGACCAGCTTCAGCGGCAGCTGCTTGGCGTCGAGGATTTCACCCGCCACCAGGTTGGTCAGCGACACTTCGGCGGTCGGGATCAGGTAGAAATCGGCCTCGCCTTCGCGGGTGATCTTGAACAGGTCTTCCTCGAACTTCGGCAGCTGGCCGGTGCCCTGAAGGGCCGGGGCCTGCACCAGGTACGGGGTGTAGTGCTCCTCGTAGCCGTGCTCGCCGGTGTGCAGGTTGATCATGAACTGCGCCAGGGCGCGGTGCAGGCGGGCCACCGGGCCACGCAGCACGGCAAAGCGGGCGCCGGACAGCTTGGCCGCGGCCTCGAAGTCCAGGCCACCGCTGACCTCGCCCAGGGCGACGTGGTCCTTGATCTCGAAATCGAAGGCCTTCGGCGTGCCCCAGCGGCGCACTTCGACGTTGTCGTCTTCGCTGGCGCCGACCGGCACGCTGGCGTCGGGCAGGTTGGGGATGGTCAGCAGGATACCGTCCAGTTCCGCCTGGATACCGTCCAGCTCGGTCTTGCCGGCGGCCAGCTCGTTGGCCATGCGCTCGACGTCGGCCATCAGCGGGGCGATGTCCTCACCCTTGGCCTTGGCCTGGCCGATGGACTTGGAGCGGGCGTTACGCTCGGCCTGCAGTTGCTCGGTGCGGGTCTGCACCGCCTTGCGGCGCTCTTCCAGCGATTCGATGCGCGCGACATCCAGGCTGAAGCCACGGGAGGCCAGGCGGTCAGCCACTTCCTGAAGTTGGCCGCGTAACAGTTTGGAATCGAGCATATCGTTCTCTCGTTATAAGTAGGTGTTGGTTCAGAATCGGGTCAGGGACAGGCCGGCCCAGGTCGCGAGCAGGCCGCCCACCACGCTGATAATGGTATAGCCCAAGGCCAGCGGGACCTGCCCGCTTTCCATCAGGCGCACGGTATCGAGCGAGAAGGAGGAAAAGGTGGTCAGGCCGCCGAGAAAGCCGACGATCAGCCCGGCGCGCAGCTCGACCGGCACCAGCGGCTTGTGCAGGAACAGCCCGTACAACAGGCCGATCAGCAGGCAGCCGACCAGATTGACCGCCAGCGTACCGGCATAGAAGTGCCGTGGCCAGTGGGCCGCGACCCAGTTGGCGGTGGCGAAGCGCAACAGCGTGCCGGCGATGCCGCCGGCGCTGACTGCGGCAATCAGTGCAATCACGGTTTTCTCCGCTGGCGCGGGCTGGCGCGATCGAGTTCGGCCAGGTGCTTGAGCTTCTCGCCGATCTTCAGTTCCAGGCCCCGGGGCACTGGCTGATAGTACTGGCGCGGTTCGAGCTGCTCGGGGAAATAGTCCTCACCGGCGGCATAGGCGTCCGGCTCGTCGTGGGCATAGCGGTACTCATCGCCATAGCCCAGTTGCTTCATCAGTTTGGTCGGCGCGTTGCGCAGGTGCAGCGGCACTTCCAGCGAGCCGTGCTCGGCCGCCTCGCGCATCGCCGCCTTGAAGCCCATGTACACCGCGTTGCTTTTTGGCGCGCAGGCGATGTAGGTGATGGCCTGGGCCACCGCCAGCTCGCCTTCTGGGCTGCCCAGGCGCTCCTGCACGTCCCAGGCTGCCAGGCACAGGCTCAGGGCGCGGGGGTCGGCGTTGCCGATGTCCTCGCTGGCCATGCGCACCACCCGCCGGGCGATGTACAACGGGTCGCAGCCACCGTCGAGCATACGTGCATACCAGTACAGCGCACCGTCCGGGTTGGAGCCGCGCACCGACTTGTGCAGCGCCGAGATCTGGTCATAGAACGCCTCGCCACCCTTGTCGAAGCGGCGGCGGCTGTCACCGAGCAGGCTCTGCAGCAGCTCGACGCCGATCTCGCCGCCATCTTCAGCCAGGTCCGAGGCGTTCTCGAGGAAGTTGAGCATGCGCCGGCCATCGCCGTCGGCGGCGGCCATGAGCATCTTGAAGGCTTCGTCACCCACCCGCAGGTTGCGCTTGCCCAGGCCGCGTTCCTCGCTCAGGGCGCGATCGACCAGTTTGCGCAGCGCGGCCTCGTCCAGGCTCTTGAGTACATAGACCCGCGCCCGCGACAGCAGCGCGTTGTTCAGTTCGAAGGACGGGTTCTCGGTAGTCGCGCCGATGAAGATCAGCGTGCCGTCTTCCACGTAGGGCAGGAAAGCGTCCTGTTGCGACTTGTTGAAACGATGCACTTCATCGACGAACAGGATGGTGCGCCGACCATACTGGCCGGCCTGCTGCTTGGCCACCTCGACGGCTTGGCGGATCTCCTTGACCCCGGCCAGCACTGCCGAGACCGTTTCGAAGTGGGCGTCGCAAAACTGCGCCAGCAGCCGCGCCAGGGTGGTCTTGCCCACCCCGGGCGGGCCCCAGAAGATCATCGAGTGCAGCGCACCCTGCTCCAGCGCCTCGCGCAGCGGCTTGCCGCGCGCCAGCAGGTGCTCCTGGCCGACATACTCGTCCAGGTTCGACGGGCGCAGGCGGGCGGCCAGGGGCTGGGCGACGGGTTCGCTTCGAAACAGGTCCATCACAGGCTCCGCTTACTCCTTGATGACGTCCGCGCCTTTGGGGATGTCGAACTTGAACTTGCTGTCCGGCACCGCCTGGTTGGCCTTGACGCCATTGAACAGGATGTTGGTGCGCTGGCCGACGCTGTCGATCAGCTGCATGTCATTGATCAACCCCCGGCGGAACGACACGCGCAGCGAGTCGAACAGGGTGTCCTTGGTCTTGGGTTTCAAGGTGAAGTCCATGACCTCGCCCTGCTCCTTGGAGGTGATGTCGAAGCTCTGGCTGATCTTCGAGACGTCACCGGACAGCAGCAGCGCCGGCGTCTGGTTCAGGCGCACGTCGAGCTTCTTGACGGTGGCCTGCTCCAGATCCGGGTCCCACAGGGTGACGTTCTTGCCGTCGGACACCACCACCTGCTCCTGGGGCGCGTCGGTATGCCAGTAGAACAGGCCCGGACGCTTGACGGTCATCTTGCCGCTGGTCTCCTGCAGACTGGTGCCACCAGCATCCAGGGTCAACTGGGAGAAATTGGCTTCGATGGTCTGCGACTTCTCCAGCAATTGCGTCAGGCGCTGGACGTCCTGTTCGCCGGCGTGGGCCGACAGGCTGGCCGTGGCCAGGGCAGAAACCAACAGCATGCGAATCGCGCGCATGGAAATCCTCATTGCACAGTGAAGGGGCCGGGCGCCGTCTATGGCGCCCGACAGGTTGTTCATCAATCGCGTGGGCCGCCCGGAGCAATCACTTCGCGCGAGCCGTTGCTGTTCATGGGGGTAACCACACCGGCCATCTCCATCGCCTCGATCATGCGCGCGGCGCGGTTGTAGCCGATCTTGAGCTTGCGCTGCACCGCCGAGATCGATGCCCGGCGGCTTTCCAGCACGAACTGCACCGCTTCGTCGTACAGGGCATCGCTTTCCGAGTCTTCGCCATCGCCGCCACCACCGCCGCCGTCGAAGCCGCTGCCGGCCTCTTCGACACCATTGAGGATGTCGTCGTTGTAGTCCGGCGCGCCGCGCAGCTTCCAGGCCTCGACCGTGCGGTGCACCTCGTCGTCGGAGACGAAGGCGCCATGCACGCGGATCGGCAGGCTGGTGCCCGGCGGCATGTAGAGCATGTCACCGTGGCCGAGCAACTGTTCGGCGCCGCCCTGGTCGATGATGGTCCGCGAGTCGATCTTGCTCGACACCTGGAACGCCATGCGGGTCGGGATGTTGGCCTTGATCAGGCCGGTGATTACGTCCACCGACGGGCGCTGGGTGGCGAGGATCAGGTGGATACCAGCGGCACGGGCCTTCTGGGCGATACGCGCGATCAGTTCCTCGACCTTCTTGCCGACGATCATCATCATGTCGGCGAATTCGTCGACCACCACCACGATGGTCGGCAGGGTCTTCAGCGTCGGCGGCTCGTCGTCCATGCTCTCGCGACGGTACAGCGGGTCGTGGATGACTTCGCCAGCTTCCTGGGCATCCTTGATCTTGCGGTTGAAGCCCGCCAGGTTGCGCACGCCCATGGCCGCCATCAGCTTGTAGCGCCGCTCCATTTCGGCGACGCTCCAGCGCAGGGCGTTGGCGGCATCCTTCATGTCGGTGACCACCGGGCACAGCAAGTGCGGGATGCCTTCGTAGATCGACAGTTCGAGCATCTTCGGGTCGATCATGATCAGCCGCGCGTCTTCCGGGCCGGACTTGAACAGGATCGACAGGATCATCGCGTTCACCCCCACCGACTTACCGGAGCCGGTGGTACCGGCCACCAGCAGGTGGGGCATCTTGGCCAGGTCGGTGATCACCGGCTTGCCGCCGATGTCATGGCCCAGGGCCAGGGTGACCGGCGACTTGTTCTCGTCGAACTGCGGCGACGACAACACCTCGGAGAAGCGCACCATCTGGCGGTTCTCGTTGGGGATCTCGATGCCCACGGTGGTCTTGCCGGGTATCACCTCGACCACGCGCACGCTGGTCACCGCCAGCGAACGCGCCAGGTCCTTGGCCAGGTTGGCGATGCGGCTGACCTTCACGCCTGCGGCCGGCTGGATTTCGTAACGGGTGATCACCGGCCCCGGATGGATCGAGTCCACCGCGACTTCCACGCCGAATTCCTTGAGCTTGATCTCCAGCAACTGACCGACACCGGCCAGGGACTCAGGCGAGTACTCGATTTTCTTCTGCTCGGCCGGGTCGAGGATGGAAATGGACGGCAATGTACCTTCCACCGCGCTGTCGATGAACAGCGGCGCCTGTTTTTCCTTCATGACCCGCTTGCTCGGTTCCGGCGCCTTGTCCGCGGTCGGCGGGATGATCACCGGGGCGGCGGGCTGGGTGCGAGCTACCACGGTTTCGCGCGGCACGACCGATTCGCGGGCCACGGCCACTTCGCGCGGCACCACTGGGCGGGCCGGCGGCTCGTCGCGCGTCATCACAGGCTCGGCGCGCTCGCGCAGCTGCGCCTTGGCCGGCTCGCGCCTGTCGCCTTTGCCGCCCAGGTCAAAGACCGGGTCGTCGACTTCACGCAGCTGGGCTTCCAGGCGCTTGCGCTCGTTGCGTGCTTCCCACCAGCGGCTGGCTGCGCCTTGCACCAATTCGAACAGGTCAAGGGTAATCTTGCCCGTCAGGTCCATCACCTTGAACCAGGACAGGTCGGTGAACACCGTCAGACCGAACAGGAACAGGGCAATGAACATCAGCGTGCTGCCCTGCACGTTCAACAGGTTGCGCGCCAGATCGCCCAGGCTTTCGCCCAGTGCGCCGCCGGCGGAGAACGGGATGTTCGCCGAGGGATGGAAGTGGATATGCGCCAGCGCCGCGCCCGACAGCACCAGGAACACCAGGCCGATCAGACGCCAGGAGAACAGCCAGCCGCTCCACTGCCAGGGCTGATGCCGCTCGCGGAAGATCTGCCAGGTCTTGATTGCCAGCAGCAGCGGGAAGATGTAGGCGAAGTAGCCGAGCACCATGAACAGGATGTCGGCGAAATAGGCCCCGGCACGGCCAGCGGCGTTCTGTACCTGCTCGGCGTTGCTGGTGTGGCTGAAGCCCGGGTCAGCGGTGTCGTAGGTGACCAGTGCCATCCACAGGTACAGGCACAGGGCGCCAACGGCAATCAGCGCACCTTCCTTCAGGCGGTAGTGCAGCTGCTGCCGCCATAGGGGCACTGGCAAGGGGGCTGGAGTTGCGGTGGATTTCTTCAAAACGCGTCTATTCCTGCGCGTGCTGCGCGTCCAGTAGTGATTGGCCGGTCACCGGCCAATGAACCACTACTTTTAACATTACTGCCCACCCGCCGCCATGGCGGCACGCTGTATGGCGCGTGAACGGGGCGACTTTCATATGGATGCAATTTGAGCATGCATTTTCTTTTGTGACAAAGGCTTATGCTGTGTTTTTGCACAGGTGTGACAGCAAATGTGCCAGATGGTGCCGATGGCGGTGTGAATGCGTGAACTATCGGCAGTCGATTTTGCCTGGGCAGCCCCGTCGCTGGGCATGCCCCGGGATGACGGTCGTTGACCTCATCCACTAGCCACGCCATGCTGGGCGCTCTCCCCTCCCCCGCCGCCCAAGAACACCATGCTCACCTGGCTGACCCGCGACTCACTGACCTTCCCGCCTCTGGAAAAGGCCCTGCACGACCCCAACGGCCTGCTTGCCGCCGGCGGCGACCTGACCCCGGATCGCCTGGTCGCAGCCTACCGCCACGGCTGCTTCCCCTGGTATCAGGACGGCCAGCCGATCCTCTGGTGGTCGCCCGACCCGCGCACCGTTCTGCTTCCGGACGAACTGCATGTCTCGCGCTCGCTGGCCAAGCTGATCCGCCAAGGCCGCTACCAGGTGAGCTTCGACAGCGACTTCGCGGCGGTGATCGCCGCCTGCGCCGCGCCCCGGGATTACGCCGATGGCACCTGGATCACCGACACCATGCGCGCCGCCTACTGCGAGCTGCACCGCCGCGGCATCGCCCACTCGGTCGAAGTACGCCGGGAGGGTGAACTGGTCGGCGGCCTGTATGGCCTGGCCATGGGGCAGCTGTTCTTTGGCGAATCGATGTTCAGCCGCGCCGACAATGCCTCCAAGGTGGGATTCGTGACACTGGTCGAGCACCTGAAGCAGGCAGGCTTCGTGCTGATCGACTGCCAGATGCCGACCGACCATCTGCACAGCCTGGGTGCCCGCGCCATCAGCCGGGCCAGCTTCGCCGATTACCTGGCGCGCCATCTGGACCAGCCCAGTGCGGCCAGCTGGGTTGCCTAGGCGAGTTCCCGGAGCTGGCTTACACTTAGATACAACGTCTCACCTAAGGGGTTGATCATGACAGAGCTGGCGCGGTTGAAGTTCTATGCCACTCAACCCCACTCCTGCAGCTACCTGCCGGATGAGCAGGCGACCACACTGTTTCTCGACCCCAGCCAGCCGATGGATGTGCACGTCTACGCCGACCTGTCGGAAATGGGCTTTCGTCGCAGCGGTGACCACCTCTATCGCCCGCATTGCCAGCAGTGCAACGCCTGCGTGCCGGCGCGCATCCCCGCCGCGCGGTTCATTCCCAACCGCCAGCAGCGGCGCATCCTCAAGCGCAACGCCGACTTGACCGTCAGCGCCGCCCGCCCGGCGTACAAGGAAGAGTACTTCGACCTGTACCGGCGCTATATCGAACAGCGTCACGCCGACGGCGACATGTACCCGCCAAGCCGCGATCAGTTCTCCACATTCCTGGTGCGCGACCTGCCGTTCTGCTGGTTCTACGAGTTCCGCCTGGAAGGCCGGCTGCTGGCCGTGGCGGTGTGCGACCTGCTGCCCAACGGCCTGTCGGCCGTCTACACCTTCTACGAGCCCGAAGAAGAGCGCCGCAGCCTTGGCCGCTACGCGATCCTCTGGCAGATCACCGAAGCCTTGCGCCAGAACCTCGAGGCCGTTTACCTCGGCTACTGGATCAAGAACTGCAAGAAGATGAACTACAAGACCCAGTACCGCCCCATCGAATTGCTGATCAACCAGCGCTGGGTCACCCTCAACTGAAAGGCATTGGCTTGAAACACAATTTTCGGGCATAATCCACGCCACTTTTTTGCCCGGTGCAGTTGCGCGTCGGGCCATCACTGGATACCGAGGGCTTTACTGCATGTCGAAAGAAGACAGCTTCGAAATGGAAGGCACTGTCGTCGACACCCTGCCCAACACCATGTTCCGCGTGGAGTTGGAAAACGGGCACGTCGTTACCGCGCACATCTCTGGCAAGATGCGCAAGAACTACATCCGTATTCTCACTGGCGACAAGGTCCGCGTCGAACTGACGCCGTACGACCTGAGCAAGGGCCGCATCACCTACCGTGCGCGCTAAGCTCAAGCCATGAAAAAGCCCGGCCATTGTGCCGGGCTTTTTTGTGCCTGGTGAAACGCATCGCGGCTAAAGCCGCTCCTACAGGCACCACGTATCCCTGTAGGAGCGGCTTTAGCCACGATGGGCCGCAAAGCGGCCCCAGCCTTACGCAACCTCAGCCGTGGTCTCGTAATCGAACACCAGCTCATCATCACGCAGGTCGATGTGCACCACACCGCCATGCTCGGCCAGCTCACCGAACAGGATCTCTTCGGCCAACGGCCGCTTGATCTTGTCCTGGATCAGCCGCGCCATTGGCCGCGCACCCATCTGCACGTCGTAGCCCGAGGCCGCCAGCCAGCCGCGCGCGGCGTCGGTGACCTCCAGCAGCACACGCTTGTCTTCCAGCTGCGCCTGCAGTTCGATAAGGAACTTGTCGACAATGCTCTTGATCGTCTCGTGGGACAGGCGGCCGAACTGGATGATGGTGTCCAGGCGGTTGCGGAACTCCGGCGTGAAGCTCTTGCGGATGACCTCCATGGCGTCGGAGGAGTGGTCCTGGTGGGTGAAGCCGATCGAGGCCCGCGCTGCCGTTTCGGCACCGGCGTTGGTGGTCATGATCAGGATCACGTTGCGGAAGTCCGCCTTGCGCCCGTTGTTGTCGGTCAGGGTCCCGTGGTCCATCACCTGCAGCAGCAGGTTGAAGACTTCCGGGTGGGCCTTCTCGATTTCATCGAGCAGCAGCACGCAGTGCGGCTGCTTGGTGATGGCCTCGGTCAGCAGGCCACCCTGGTCGAACCCGACGTAGCCGGGCGGCGCACCGATCAGCCGCGACACGGTGTGACGCTCCATGTACTCGGACATGTCGAAGCGCACCAACTCGACACCCAGGGCCTTGGCCAGCTGGCGAGCCGCCTCGGTCTTGCCCACGCCGGTGGGGCCGGCGAACAGGAACGAGCCCACCGGCTTGTCCGGCGCCTTGAGGCCAGCACGGGACAGCTTGATGGCGGTGGCCAGCGAGTCGATCGCCGCATCCTGGCCGAACACGGTCAGCTTCAGGTCACGCTCGAGGTTGCGCAGCAGCTCCTTGTCGGAACTGGTGACATGCTTCGGCGGGATCCGCGCGATCTTGGCGACGATGTCCTCGACCTGCGGCACGTCGATACGCTTGACGCGATTGGCTTCAGGCTGCAGGCGCTGGTAGGCGCCGGCCTCGTCGATCACGTCGATGGCCTTGTCCGGCATGTGCCGGTCATTGATGTAGCGCGACGCCAGTTCGGCGGCGGCGCGCAGGGCCTCGTCGCTGTACTCGATGTTGTGGTGGCTTTCAAAGCGCCCTTTCAGGCCACGCAGGATGCCCACGGTGTCTTCCACCGACGGTTCGGTGACATCGACCTTCTGGAAGCGACGCGCCAGCGCACGATCCTTCTCGAAGATGCCGCGGAACTCCTGGAACGTGGTTGAGCCGATGCAGCGGATCTCACCAGACGACAACAGCGGCTTGAGCAGGTTGGACGCATCCATCACGCCACCCGAAGCCGCGCCGGCGCCGATGATGGTGTGAATCTCGTCGATGAACAGGATCGCCTGCGGGCGTTTGCGCAGCTCGCCGAGCAGCGCCTTGAAGCGCTTCTCGAAGTCGCCACGGTACTTGGTGCCGGCCAGCAGCGCGCCGAGGTCCAGGGAATAGACCACGCTCTGTGCCAGCAGGTCGGGCACCTGACCATCGACGATGCGCTTGGCCAGGCCTTCGGCGATGGCAGTCTTGCCCACGCCGGCCTCGCCGACCAGCAACGGGTTGTTCTTGCGCCGACGGGCAAGGATCTGTGCGACGCGCTCGACCTCCTGCTCCCGGCCAACCAGCGGATCGATACGACCGGCACGGGCCAGTTCGTTGAGGTTGCTGGCGTAGGCGTCCAGCGGGTTGCTGGAAGAGGAAGCCTCGCCGCCCTCCTCATCCTGCATGTCCTGGTCGCTGTCGGTGTTCGGACCATGGCCCGGCACCTTGCTGATGCCATGGGCGATGTAGTTGACGACGTCGATACGCGCCACGCTCTGCTGCTTGAGCAGGAACACCGCCTGGCTTTCCTGTTCGCTGAAGATCGCCACCAGCACGTTGGCGCCGGTCACTTCGCGCTTGCCGGAGCTCTGCACGTGGAACACGGCACGCTGCAGCACGCGCTGGAAGCCCAGCGTCGGTTGCGTCTCGCGGTCCTCGTCATGCACGGGGATCAGCGGGGTGGTGGAATCGATGAACTCCTGCAGGTCGTGCTTGAGCTTGTCGAGATTGGCGCCACAGGCGCGCAGAACGGTCGCGGCAGCCTCATTGTCAAGGAGTGCCAGCAGCAGGTGTTCGACGGTCATGAACTCATGACGTTTCGAACGGGCCTCCTTGAAGGCCAGATTGAGGGTGACTTCGAGCTCGCGGTTTAACATAGCTTCACCTCATACCCAAGTGGTCGGCGATTAACCGTCCTTCTCGATTTCACAGAGTAGCGGATGCTGGCTTTCCCTGGCGTATTGGTTGACCTGCATGGCCTTTGTCTCGGCGATGTCACGGGTAAACAATCCGCACACTGCCCGCCCTTCGGTATGGACGGTCAGCATGATCTTGGTCGCCAGCTCGCGGTTCAGATTGAAGAACGTCTCGAGCACTTCGACGACGAAATCCATTGGCGTGTAGTCATCGTTGAACAAAACCACCTTGTACATCGGTGGCGCCTGCAGGATCGGCTTGGCCTCCTGGACGGCAAGGCCCGCGCCATCGTCCTCATGCCCGTCCTCATGTGACTGCGGGCGATCCTGATTGAATGTTAGTCGAATCTCACTGAGTACATGCATGGAAAGAATTTCATCATGATCGACAGGTTAAGGTTGTGGGTTGACTGCGCAGGCCCCTCCCGGCGCGGGCGCCGGCTGACCTTGACTATCGGCAAAACGGTGTTACAACCAATAAGAACCCACCGTGGTCGATAAAGATCCGCGCAGTCAACCAGATTTTCTCGCAAGGTTCGTATGCGGATGAAGTGGATGATACTCCAGTGATGGAGTCCTTTGCAGAGGGACATAGGGATGGCAAGCGGTAAAGTCAAGTGGTTCAACAATGCCAAGGGCTACGGATTCATCAACGAGGACGGTAAGACCGATGATCTGTTCGCCCACTATTCAGCGATCCAGATGGACGGTTACAAGACGCTGAAAGCCGGCCAAACCGTGAACTTCGAGATCATCCAGGGCCCCAAAGGGCTGCATGCGACCGACATCAGAAGCGCCACCAGCAACGTCCAGGCCAGCGCCACGAACCCAGGCAGCACCGTCGAAGCCTGACCTCTGGCCCGTCTGCCGGTAAACGAAAAAACCGGTCGCTCCTTTAATTAAAGAGGCGACCGGTTTTTTTTCCACGCTTACATGTGCTTGATCAACGCCTCGCCAAAGCCCGAGCTGCCGACCAGGGTCGCGCCATCCATCAGGCGCTCGAAGTCGTAGGTCACGGTCTTGGCCGCAATGGCGCCATTGGTGCCCTTGATGATCAGGTCCGCCGCCTCGGTCCAGCCCATGTGCCGCAGCATCATCTCGGCCGACAGGATCACCGACCCTGGGTTGACCTGATCCTTGCCTGCGTACTTCGGCGCGGTACCGTGAGTGGCCTCGAACATGGCCACGGTGTCCGACAGGTTGGCCCCCGGCGCGATGCCGATACCGCCCACCTCCGCCGCCAGGGCGTCGGACAGGTAGTCACCATTGAGGTTGAGCGTGGCGATTACATCGTACTCAGCCGGGCGCAGCAGGATCTGCTGGAGCATGGCGTCGGCGATGGCATCCTTGACGATCACCTCGCGGCCGGTGCGCGGGTTCTTGAACTTCATCCACGGACCGCCATCGAGCAGTTCGGCGCCGAACTCGTCGCGGGCCACCTCATAGCCCCAGTCCTTGAAGGCACCTTCGGTGAACTTCATGATGTTGCCCTTGTGCACCAGGGTCAGCGACTTGCGGTCGTTATCCACGACATATTGCAGGGCCTTGCGCACCAGGCGCTTGGTGCCTTCCTTCGATACCGGCTTGACGCCGATGCCGCAGTCCTGGTCGAAGCGGATCTTGGTGACGCCCATCTCCTCCTTGAGAAACTTGATCACTTTGTTCGCCTCGGGCGAGCCGGCCTTCCACTCGATGCCGGCATAGATGTCCTCGGAGTTCTCGCGGAAGATCACCATGTCGACGTCGCCTGGCTTTTTCACCGGGCTCGGCACGCCCTGGAACCACACCACCGGACGCAGGCACACATACAGGTCGAGTTGCTGGCGCAACGCCACGTTGAGCGAACGGATGCCGCCACCGACCGGCGTGGTCAGCGGCCCCTTGATCGACACCACATAGTCTTTCACCGCATCCAGGGTTTCCTGGGGCAGCCAGGTGTCCTGGTCATAGACCTGGGTGGCCTTCTCGCCAGCGTACACCTCCATCCAGGCGATCTTGCGCTTGCCGCCATAGGCCTTCTCCACAGCGGCATCCACCACCTTGATCATCACCGGCGAGACGTCCACGCCGATGCCGTCGCCTTCGATGTAGGGAATGATGGGGTTGTCGGGAACATTGAGCGAATGGTCTGCATTGACGGTGATCTTGGCACCATCGGTCGGAACCTTGATTTTCTGGTATCCCATGCTGCACTACTCCGCTTTTCCTGGGTGATTGGAAATCGTGCGATCCACTGAGCCTAAACCACATCCGCCGACCTGCAAGGCAGGAGCCCGCCAACACCGGCAAACAGCTGGCAAATGCCTGCGGCAACACGCCACATTGCCCCTACGTCTTTGGTCTTATAAATGCGCTGATACCACTTCGCCTTGCTGATTAGCCCAAAGGGTTTGATATACTCCGGCGCGACCATAGGGTCATCGGGGCGAACCCTAGGAAAATGCGGCTCGCCCTTGGTCATGAATGGCCACAAAGCCTGGGTCGTTACCGCGGCCCAGCACTTGACGCTCGACTGATGCATCCACCATCACCGCTCGCAGCCTCTCGACTTTCCGCTCATGGCGTCGCCAGGGCGAAGCGCCTACCCTGCGCACCTCGAGACTCGAGTACGCTCAGCACATAGAGAGTTAACCCGCATGCCCACCCGTTCCAAGATCATCTACACCTTCACCGACGAAGCCCCCGCCCTCGCCACCTACTCGCTGCTGCCGATCGTCGAGGCGTTCACTGCCTCCGCCGACATCGCCGTCGAAACCCGCGACATCTCCCTGGCCGGCCGTATTCTCGCCGCCTTCCCGGAGCAACTGGGCGCCGAGAAGCAGGTAGGCGATCACCTGGCGGAACTGGGCCAGCTGGCCACCACCCCTGAAGCCAACATCATCAAGCTGCCGAATATTTCCGCTTCGGTTCCACAGCTGAAGGCCGCGATCAAGGAGCTGCAAGCCAAGGGCTTCAACATCCCCGACTACGCCGACGAGCCGGCCAGCGCCGAAGAGAAAGAATCGCGCGCCCGCTACGACCGCATCAAGGGCAGCGCCGTGAACCCGGTCCTGCGCGAAGGCAACTCCGACCGCCGCGCGCCGCTGTCGGTCAAGAACTACGCCCGTAAGCACCCACACAAGATGGGCGCCTGGGCCGCCGACTCCAAGTCGCACGTTGCCCACATGACCCAGGGCGACTTCTACGGCAGCGAGAAGGCCGCGCTGATCGAGGCTGACGACAGCCTGCGCATCGAGCTGGTCGGCAAGGACGGCAGCACCACCGTGCTGAAAGAAAAGACCGCCGTCAAAGCCGCCGAAGTGATCGACTGCGCGACCATGAGCCGCAAGGCCCTCAAAGCCTTCATCGCCGAGCAGATCGCCGATGCCAAGGCCTCCGGCGTACTGCTGTCGGTGCACCTGAAAGCCACCATGATGAAGGTTTCCGACCCGATCATGTTCGGCGTGATCGTCGAAGAGTTCTACAACGACGTGCTCGCCAAGCACGCCGCCGCGCTGGCCGAAGTGGGCTTCAACGCCAACAACGGCATCGGCGACCTGTACGCCCGCATCAAGGACCTGCCTGCTGAAAAGCAAGCCGAGATCGAAGCCGACATCCAGGCCCTGTACGCCGTTCGCCCGGCCCTGGCCATGGTCAACTCGGACAAGGGCATCACCAACCTGCACGTACCGAGCGACGTCATCGTCGACGCCTCGATGCCGGCGATGATCCGCGACTCGGGCAAGATGTGGAACACCGCAGGTGAGCTGCAGGACGCCAAGGCCGTGATCCCGGACCGCTGCTACGCCGGCATCTACCAGGCTACCATCGAAGACTGCAAGGCCAACGGCGCCTTCGACCCGACCACCATGGGCAGCGTGCCGAACGTTGGCCTGATGGCGCAGAAAGCCGAAGAGTACGGCTCCCACGACAAGACCTTCCAGATCAAGGCCGACGGCGTCGTGCGTGTGGTCGACGGCAAGGGCAAGGTCGTCCTGGAGCAGAACGTCGAAGCCGGTGACATCTTCCGCATGTGCCAGACCAAGGACGCGCCGATCCAGGACTGGGTCAAGCTGGCCGTCAACCGTGCCCGCCTGAGCAACACCCCGGCGGTGTTCTGGCTGGACCCGGCCCGCGCCCACGACGGCGTGATGATCGAGAAGGTGCAGCAGTACCTGAAGGATCACGACACCGCCGGCCTGGATATCCGCATCCTGGCCCCGGTCGACGCCATCAAGTTCTCCCTGGCCCGCATCCGCGAAGGCAAGGACACCATCTCGGTGACCGGCAACGTGCTGCGCGACTACCTGACCGACCTGTTCCCGATCATGGAGCTGGGCACCAGCGCCAAGATGCTGTCGATCGTGCCGCTGATGAACGGCGGTGGCCTGTTCGAAACTGGCGCCGGTGGTTCGGCACCGAAGCACGTGCAGCAGCTGGTTGAAGAGAACTTCCTGCGTTGGGACTCGCTGGGTGAATTCCTGGCCCTGGCCGCTTCCCTGGAGCACCTGGGCAACACCTACGACAACCCGCGCGCCAAGGTCCTGGCCAACACCCTGGACCAGGCCACCGGCAAGTTCCTCGACACCAACAAGTCGCCTTCGCGCAAGGTTGGCGGTATCGACAACCGTGGCAGCCACTTCTACCTGACCCTGTACTGGGCAGAAGCACTGGCCGCCCAGTCCGATGACGCCGCCCTGCAGGCGCGCTTCGCCCCGCTGGCCAAGACCCTGAGCGAGAACGAAGCGACCATCGTCGCCGAGCTCAACGCTGTCCAGGGCAAGCCGGCCGACATCGGTGGCTACTACGCCCCGGATGCCGAGCTGACCGCCAAGGTGATGCGCCCAAGCCAGACCCTGAACAGCGCCATTGCCGCACTGTAAGGTTCGCTTGAAGTAACAGCACAAACCCCGGCCACGCACCGGGGTTTGTGCTTTTTCAGCCGCAAGTTTCAAGCTGCAAGGCATAAGCCAAAGCGGTCCGCGTACTGCTTCTACTTGTGGCTTGCAGCTTGAAACTTGCTACTTAGGGAGAGAATCGACCGTGTCTTGGCAACCCCACATCACTGTCGCCACCGTCGTCGAACACGAGGGCAAGTTCCTCTTCGTCGAGGAGTTCAAGGCCGGCCGGCATGTCTTCAACCAGCCCGCCGGCCACCTCGAAGCCAACGAAACCATCACCCAGGCCGCCCTGCGCGAAACCCTCGAGGAAACCGCCTGGGAAGTCGAGCTCACCGGCGTGGTCGGCATCTACCTATATACCGCCCCCAGCAACGGCGTCACCTACCAGCGCATCTGCTTCGCCGCCCGCCCCGTGCGCCACCACCAAGGCCGCGCACTGGACAGCGACATCGTCCGCGCCGCATGGCTGACCCGCGACGAACTGCTGGCCGAGCCGTCGCGCTGGCGCAGCGAGCTGGTGCCGCGCTGCCTCGACGACTACCTCAAAGGCCCGCTGCACAGCCTTGACCTGCTGCGCGACTGACACCGGTTTGATAGAATCGGCGTTTTTCCCCTCTGATACACATCGGTAGCCATGACCAGCCCAGCACTCAAAGACCCCGCCAAGACCCGCGTCATCGTCGGCATGTCCGGCGGCGTGGACTCTTCCGTCTCCGCCCTTCTGCTCATGGAGCAGGGCTACCAGGTGGAAGGTCTGTTCATGAAGAACTGGGAAGAGGACGACGGCACCGAATACTGCACCGCCCGCGAAGACCTGGCCGACGCCCAGGCCGTGTGCGACCGCATCGGCATCAAGCTGCACACCGCCAACTTCGCCGCCGAGTACTGGGACAACGTGTTCGAGCACTTCCTCGAGGAGTACAAGGCCGGCCGCACGCCGAACCCGGATATCCTCTGCAACCGCGAAATCAAGTTCAAGGCCTTCCTCGACTACGCCCTGTCCCTGGGCGCCGACCTGATCGCCACCGGCCACTATGTGCGCCGCCGCGACACTGGCGAGCTGACCGAGCTGCTCAAGGGCCTGGACCCGAACAAGGACCAGAGCTACTTCCTGCACGCCGTCGGCGGCAAGGAAATCGCCCGCACCCTGTTCCCGGTAGGCGAACTGGAGAAACCCGAGGTACGCGCCATCGCCGAGAAACACGGCCTGGCCACGGCCAAGAAGAAGGACTCCACCGGTATCTGCTTCATCGGCGAGCGCCGTTTCAGCGACTTCCTCAAGCAGTACCTGCCGGCCCAGCCGGGCGAGATCCAGACCACCGAGGGTGAAGTGATCGGCCAGCACCACGGCCTGATGTACCACACCATCGGCCAGCGCCAGGGCCTGGGCATCGGCGGCCTGAAGGACGCCAGCGACGAGCCGTGGTACGTGCTGGAAAAAGACCTCACGCGCAATGTGCTGGTGGTCGGCCAGGGCAACGAGCATCCGTGGCTGTTCTCCCGCGCCCTGCTGGCCTCGGAAATTTTCTGGGTAAACCCGATCGACCTGTCCAGCCCGCGCAAGCTCACCGCCAAGGTGCGCTACCGCCAGGGCGACCAGCAGTGCACGCTGGAGCAGACCGCCAGCGGCTACCGCGTAGTGTTCGACGAGCCGCAGCGCGCTGTCACCCCGGGCCAGTCGGTGGTGTTCTACGACGGCGAGGTATGCCTGGGCGGCGGCGTGATCGAAATCGCCGAGCCATGGAGCCCGCGCCCATGAACAACCTCCAGGAGCAACTGATTGCCCTGGGCGGCGTGTTCCAGGCCGCCGTGTTGGTGGACCGTATCGCCCGCACCGGCCAGGCCAGCGAAGCCAATATCGGCTGCATGCTCGGCAGCCTGCTGGTGGTCGACCCCAAGGACACCCTGGAAGTGTTCGGCGGCGACGACCTCAACCTGCGCGACGGTTACCGGGCACTGGTCGGCGCCCTGGAGCGCGACCCCAGCAGCCTGCAACGCGAGCCGCTGCGCTACGCCCTGTCGATGCTGGGCCTTGAGCGCCAACTGAACAAGCGTGGCGACCTGCTCGACACAATCGGCAACCGCCTGCCGCAGATCCAGTCCCAGGCCGAGCATTTCGGCCTGGTTCATGAAAACGTCATCGCCTCCAGCGGCGCCTTGTACCAGGACACCCTGAGCACCCTGCGCCAACGTATCCAGGTGCACGGCGACATGCGCTTCCTGCAGCAGGCCAGCAACGCCTCGAAGATCCGCGCCCTGCTGCTGGCCGGCATCCGCGCCGCCCGCCTGTGGCGCCAGCTGGGCGGACATCGCTGGCAGCTGGTGTTCAGCCGGCGCAAGCTGCTCAACGAGCTGTACGGCATGATGCGTACCGCCGATTGAAATGAACCGCGGGAGCGGCGGTGCGCCGCCGCTCCCGCGCCAGCCACCACACGCTTCGAAATGGCCCGACCTTTGGTCAGCCACCCGACCCGGGCGCGTTTTTCATGTATGATATGCGCCCTTCCAAAAGCCTGACTGTCCGAGAACACCCCATGCAGCTCTCCTCGCTCACTGCGGTTTCCCCTGTAGACGGCCGTTATGCCGGCAAAACCCAGGCCCTGCGCCCCATTTTCAGCGAATTCGGCCTGATCCGTTTCCGCGCCCTGGTCGAAGTGCGCTGGCTGCAGCGCCTGGCCACCCACCCGCAGATCGGCGAAGTGCCGGCGTTCTCCGCCGAAGCCAACGCCGTGCTGGACAGCCTGGCCACCGATTTCAAGCTCGAGCACGCCGAACGCGTCAAGGAAATCGAGCGCACCACCAACCACGACGTCAAGGCCATCGAGTACCTGCTCAAGGAGCAGGCCGCGCAGTTGCCTGAGTTGGCCAAGGTCAGCGAGTTCATCCACTTCGCCTGCACCAGCGAGGACATCAACAACCTGTCCCACGCCCTGATGCTGCGCGCCGGCCGTGACGAAGTGCTGCTGCCGCTGATGCGTCAGATCGCCGAAGCGATCCGCACCCTGGCCCACACCCACGCCGCCGTGCCGATGCTCTCGCGCACCCATGGCCAGCCAGCCTCGCCGACCACCCTGGGCAAGGAACTGGCCAACGTCGTCTACCGCCTGGAGCGCCAGATCGCGCAAGTGGCCGCCGTGCCGCTGCTGGGCAAGATCAACGGCGCCGTGGGCAACTACAACGCCCACCTGTCGGCCTACTCGCAGATCGACTGGGAAGCCAACGCCCGCGCCTTCATCGAAGACGAGCTGGGCCTGGTGTTCAACCCCTACACCACCCAGATCGAGCCGCACGACTACATTGCCGAGCTGTTCGACGCCATCGCCCGCTTCAACACCATCCTCATCGACTTCGACCGCGACGTCTGGGGCTACATCTCGCTGGGCTACTTCAAGCAGAAGACCGTTGCCGGCGAAATCGGCTCCTCGACCATGCCGCACAAGGTCAACCCGATCGACTTCGAGAACTCCGAAGGCAACCTGGGTATCGCCAATGCGCTGTTCCAGCACCTGGCCAGCAAGCTGCCGATCTCGCGCTGGCAGCGTGACCTGACCGACTCTACCGTGCTGCGCAACCTGGGCGTGGGCTTCGCCCACAGCGTCATCGCCTACGAGGCCAGCCTCAAGGGCATCGGCAAGCTGGAAGTCAACGAAGCCCGTATCGCCGCTGACCTGGACGCCTGCTGGGAAGTCCTGGCCGAGCCGATCCAGACCGTGATGCGCCGCTTCAACATCGAGAACCCCTACGAGAAGCTCAAGGAGCTGACCCGTGGCAAGGGCATCACCCCTGACGCGCTGCTGACCTTCATCGACGGCCTGGACATGCCGGCCGAAGCCAAGGCCGAGCTCAAGCAACTGACCCCGGCGACCTACATCGGCAACGCGGTGGCCCAGGCAAAACGCATCTAAGCTGACCGTCGCGTGCAACGCCCGGCCTGGCCGGGCGTTTTTATTCCCGTACGAAAATTACGTTTTTTCAATAGGTTGAACATGAATTCTGATACTCCACTGCAACTGTTGGGCGGCCTCACGGCCCGTGAATTCCTGCGCGACTACTGGCAGAAGAAGCCGCTGCTGGTACGTCAGGCCTTCCCTGACTTCGTCAGCCCCATCGACGCCGACGAGTTGGCCGGCCTGGCCCTGGAAGAAGAAGTCGAGTCGCGCCTGGTGCTCGAGCACGGCGAGCGCCCGTGGGAGCTGCGCCGCGGCCCGTTCGCCGAGGACGCTTTCAGCGAGCTGCCCGAGCGTGACTGGACCCTGTTGGTGCAGGCCGTGGACCAATTCGTGCCGGAAGTGGCCGAGCTGCTGGAAGAGTTCCGCTTCCTGCCGAGCTGGCGCATCGACGACGTGATGATCAGCTATGCCGCGCCCGGCGGCAGCGTCGGCCCGCACTTCGACAACTACGATGTGTTCCTGCTGCAAGGCGACGGCACGCGCAACTGGAAAGTCGGGCAGATGTGCAACAGCGACAGTGCGCTGATCGACCACGCAGACCTGCGCATCCTCGCTGATTTCGAGCAGAGCGACGAGTGGACCCTGGAACCCGGCGACATGCTCTACCTGCCGCCGCGCCTGGCCCACTACGGCGTCGCCGAGAGCGAGTGCCTGACTTACTCGGTCGGTTTCCGCGCCCCGAGCGCCGCCGAAGTGCTGACCCACTTCACCGACTTCCTCGGCCAGTTCCTGCCGGATGAAGAGCGCTACAGCGATGCCGACGCCCAGCCGGTCAGCGACCCGCACCAGATCCAGCACGATGCCCTCGACCGCCTCAAGGCGCTGATCGACAAGCATATGTCCGACAAGGACCTGCTGCTGACCTGGTTCGGCCAGTTCATGACCGAGCCTCGCTATCCTGAGCAGGTGGTGGGCGAAGAGCTCAGCGAACAGGAGCTGCTCGACTATCTCGGCCAAGGCGCCATCCTGATTCGCAACCCGAGCGCACGCCTGGCCTGGTCGGAGTTCGGTGACGACCTGCTGCTGTTCGCCAGCGGTCGCAGCTGCCCGCTGCCAGGCAAACTGCGCGAACTGCTGAAGCTGATCTGCTCCGCCGACGCCCTGCACAGCGAAAACCTGGGGCAGTGGCTGCAGGACGAAGACGGCCTGATGCTGGTACAACAGCTGGTCATGCAAGGCAGCCTGGGATTTGCCGATGAATAAGATCAGTGTTCGACTGGCCGACTGGTACAAGGACAATGCCGACATCCACCGCATCCGCAGCGCCGTGTTCGTTGCCGAGCAGCACGTGCCGCCAGAGCTGGAGTTCGACGCCGAAGACCCAACCGCCGTGCACTTCCTGGCCATGGAGGGCGACTACCCGATCGGTACTGCCCGCCTGCTGCCTGACGGCACCATCGGCCGGGTTTCGGTGCTCAAGGACTGGCGTGGCTTGCACGTGGGCGATGCGCTGATGCGCGCGGTGATCATCGAGGCGCAGAACCGTGACCTCAGCCAGCAGATGCTCAGCGCCCAGGTGCATGCAACGCCGTTCTACGAGCGCCTGGGGTTCCGCGTGGTCAGCGAGGAATTCCTCGAGGCCGGCATCCCGCATGTGGACATGGTTCGGGATTCGCGCGAGATCGCCTGATCACCTTCACGGGCAAACCCGCTTCCACAACGTGGGAGCGGGTCTCGCGCCTGATCAGGCAATCACGATCTGCCCATCCCCAACGCCCTGCCCCGCAATCCCCACCAGCGTCACGCTGTCCCCGCCGAACTTCAGCACCAGGTCATCCCCCACCTGGCTGGCATGGGCACGCCAGTCCGGCGCGGCGGTGCCGCCGTCCACGCCAATGAACACCAGCCGGTCCTGGCCGGTGAAGTCCAGCACCCGGTCCTGGCCGAAATGGCCGCTGAACAGGAAGGTGTCGCGCCCCCCGCCACCCATCAGCACATCGTTGCCCGTGCCGCCGACCAGCACGTCATTGCCGGCGCCGCCCTGCAGTCGGTCGTCACCGCCCAGGCCGAACAGCCACTGCCCCTGATTACCCGCCACCAGCTGGTCGCCTGCCTGGGTGCCGTTGAGCGAGGACGCGTAGGGGGTGATCTTGCCGCTTTCGAACAACCCCTGCGCCGCCACCGCGTGACTGACTTCCTTGCTGAAGATCAGCAGGCTCGACTCTTTGCTCACCAAGCTCTCGACATTGCGCACCAGGCTGATGCCGCCCTCGGCGTCGCGCACGTACAGCGTGCCTTCGCCATCCCGGGCGATGCTCAGGTTGGCCAAGGCATCCTGCAGCTTCAGGGTGTCATGGCCGGCGCCACCGTCGATCAGGTTGAAACCGCCGTCATCGCGGAAGGTATCGTTGCCGGCCCGGCCTTCGAGGTAGTCGTTGCCGCGCCCGCCATGGATCAGGTCGTCCTTGTCCGAGCCGATAATGAACGTGCTGCCCTTGTGCGGCTCCGCATTGCGGTTGAGGTCCTCGACCCAGGTCGAGCCACGGGTCACGTCCGACAGGTTGCTGACCAGGATGGTCGAGTCGCGGCTGGTCCACTGATAGAAGGACGAATCCAGCACACGCCCAAGGCCATCGGTGTAGGCCGTCGGCAGGTGCGACAGCCAGGTGGCGATGTTGCCGATGGAGAACGGCAGCAGGTTCCAGGCGTCGGACGCGTAGTGGTCATTGAAGTTGACGATATTGTTGGTGGCCGAGGCCTTGGCGCCGTCGTGCACGCCCAGGGTGCCCCAGGTCGCCGAGGTGCCATCGAGCGCGCGGAACACCGGGTCGTTCTCGTAGCCGATATTGAGCACCTTGTTGGCGTCGGCAGCCTGGGTCGGTGAGGCGAAGGCGACGTAGCGCGCATCCTGGTAGAAGCCGCCCCAGCGCGAACCGCTCAGGTCGGCCAGGCTGTTGACCGCCAGGCCACCAAGGCTGTGGCCGCTGACGGTGATATCCGCGCCGCTCAGGCCGTTGGCCTTGGCAAAGGCCGCGACATCGGCGAGCAGCTGCCCGAATGCGTTACCGGCGTAATCACGGGCATAGCCTGCCGGGCCGATCGCCGCCAGCAGGTCGTTGATGGCGTCACCGATGGTGTCGCCCAGCAGGTTCTCACGCGGACCGCTGGTGCCGCGAAAAGCGATGCCGATGCCGCTGAGCTGGCCGGCGGCATCGTAGCGGCCGAGTATCTCCACCTGCGCCGAGGTGTAGCCCTGCGCTTCGCCGTGGAAGGTGCCGCGGGCGTCGGTCTTGCCCTGGTAGCCCAATTGCGCCGCGCTGATCGGCGACCAGCCGGCGGCCTTCACCTGGGCCAGGGCCCTGGCTTCGGCGTCCGGGTTCCAGGGGATGCCGGGGATCACGCCCTGGCTGTCGGTACCGCCGATCAGTGCCTTGACCAGCGTGGCCGGCAGACCTAGACCGAAGCCGTACTTCTGGTAGCCGGCGCCGAAGCCATCGTCGATGCCATGGTAGGCGTAGGTGGCCAGCGCCATGGCGTCCTTGTAAAGCGCAGAGGAGGCAGTGCTGTCGAGCTGTCGGTAATCGAATACGGGCATTGGTTTACATCCCTGTTGTTCTTGTAGGAAGGACACCCCAGCGACATCGTCCGGTGACACGACTGACGGGCGAAAGGCAAAGCTGGCACGCATTTGCCACCTCGTCCAACCCGAAGGGATGACGTCCCTGCCAAAGATGCGGGCAAAAAACCTGTACATGCATACAGATAAAACTTGCCTGCGCGCCCTGGCTTGCGCATCCTAGGGGCCAACTTTCACGATGAAGCGTTTTCGGCCATGCGCCTCTTTCTCTGCGAAAAGCCCTCCCAGGCAAAAGACATCGCCAAGGTCCTCGGCGCCCAGCGCCGCGGCGATGGCTGCTGGCAGGGCACCGATGTCTGCGTGACCTGGTGCATCGGCCACCTGCTGGAGACCGCCCCGCCGGACAGCTACGACGAGCGCTACAAACGCTGGACCCTCGAAGACCTGCCGATCATCCCGCAAAAGTGGAAGATGACCGTCAAGCCCAAGACCGCCAGCCAGTACAAGGCGGTCAAGCGCCTGCTGGGCGAAGCCCGGGAACTGGTGATCGCCACAGATGCCGACCGCGAGGGCGAGATGATTGCCCGCGAACTGGTCGAGCACTGCCGCTACCGCGGGCCGATCCAGCGCCTGTGGCTGTCGGCGCTGGACGATGCCTCGATCCGCAAGGCGCTCGGGCGCCTGCTGCCCGGCCAGGAGACCTTCAGCCTCTACCATTCGGCCCTGGGCCGCTCGCGGGCCGACTGGCTGATCGGCATGAACATGAGCCGCCTGTTCACCCTGCTCGGCCGCCAGTCCGGCTACCAGGGCGTACTGCCAGTGGGCCGGGTGCAGACCCCGACACTGCGCCTGGTGGTGGACCGCGACCGCAGCATCGCCAACTTCGTGCCCGTGCCGTTCTGGGCCATCGACGTGCAACTGGAAAGCGCGGGCGCCGTGTTCAACGCCCAGTGGCGCGCCCCCGAGGACGCCTGCGACGATCAGGGCCGCTGCCTGAAGCAGGACATGGCGCAACAAGCCGCGGCCGACATGCAGGCCGCGGGCAGCGCCCGGGTGCTGAAGATCGCCACCGAACGGGTGCGCGAGGCCGCGCCGCTGCCCTTCGACCTCGGCACCCTGCAGGAGGTGTGCTCGAAGAAGCTCGGCCTCGGCGCCCAGGAAACCCTGGATATCGCCCAAGCCCTGTACGAGACCCACAAGCTCATCACCTACCCGCGCAGCGACAGCGGTTACCTGCCCCTCAGCCAGCATGGCGAGGCCCCTGCCATCCTCGCCGCCTTGCATCGCGCCGACAGCAGCCTCGCGCCACTGCGGGACTACCTGGACCCACAGCGCCGTTCGCGGGCGTGGAACGACCAGAAGGTCAGCGCCCACCACGGCATCATCCCCACCGCCGCCGCCAGTGACCCGGCGCGCCTGCCACCCAAGCACAAGGCGGTGTATACCCTGATCCGCGCCCGCTACCTGGCGCAGTTCCTGCCCAACCACGAGTACGACCGCACCCAGGCCGAGTTCGATTGTGCCGGCCATGCGCTACGCGCGGTGGGCAAACAGATTATTGAGCCCGGCTGGCGCCGTGCGCTGCCCGAGGCATTGACTCCGGCCAAGGGTCGCGAGGCGCCACCGGCCCAGGTGCTGCCGGCGTTGCGCGAAAGCCAGGACTGCACCGTGCGGGACCTGCAACTGAAAGACCTGTGGACCCAGCCACCCAAGCCTTTCACCGAAGGCGACCTGATCAAGGCGATGAAAAACGTCGCCAAGCTGGTGGACGACCCCAGGCTCAAGCAGAAGCTCAAGGAAACCACCGGCATCGGCACCGAGGCGACTCGCGCCAGCATCATCCAGGGCTTGCTCGACCGTGGCTACCTGGTCAAGAACGGCAAGGCCCTCGCGGCCACACCCGCCGCCTTCAGCCTGATCGACGCCGTGCCCCGGGCCATCGCCGACCCCGGCACCACGGCGATCTGGGAACAGGCGCTGGACATGGTGCAGAGCGGGGAAATGAGCCTGGAGGAGTTCGTCGCCCGGCAATCGGCGTGGATGGGCAAGCTGGTGCAACGTTGCAGCGGCATGCGCCTGACCATCAGCGGGCCGGCGGCGGGCAAGGCTGCGACGCCATGGAAAAAGAAGCGTAAAAGCGCGGCCAAGGACAAAGCCGCAGCCAGCAAACCCAGGCAGACGCGCCGCAAGGCGGCGACCTAACGCCTCGCGAGGGCATCCCCGACTGGCGCCATGAAAATCCTCTGCTATTTTTTCATGAAAATAATCAGAAAAAATTTCACGAGGCCCCGACATGTTCAAGCAATCCGCCCAGCACGTCGCCAGCTACTACGCCCGCACCTACCCCGCCACTATCCCCTTGCGCCCCACCCTACAGGGCGCCCACGACACCGACGTCCTGATCGTCGGTGCCGGTTTCAGCGGCCTGCATACGGCCTTGCGCCTGGCATTGGCCGGCCAGCGCGTGACCCTGCTGGAAGCCAGCCGGGTGGCCTGGGCCGCCTCGGGCCGCAACGGTGGCCAGGCACTGCCGGGCTGGTCGTGCGACATGCCCCCGTTGGAGCGAGCCCTGGGCCTGGAGCGCAGCCGGCGCCTCTGGGACAGCATGTGCTGGGCCGCCCGCGAGCTGCACGAACTGCCCCAGCGCCATGGCTTCGACGTCGATTATCGCCTGGGAAGCCTGTGGACCGCCGTGTTGCCGCGCCGCGTAAAACTGCTGGAGGAGGCCCGGCGTGAAGCACAGGAGAAGTTCGACTACGACTGCCTGCGCCTGATCGGCCGCGAGGAACTGCCCGAGTGGATCGACAGCCCCCGCTACCAGGCCGCGCTGTACGATCCCAATGGCGCCCACCTCAACCCGCTGAAGCTGGCCCAGGGCCTGGCCGGCGTGATCGAAGCGAACGGCGGGCGGATCTACGAGCAGAGCCAGGTGATCGATTACCAGGAACACGCCGGCGGCTTCGTCGCCCGCACCGATCAGGGCGAGGTGCGCAGCCGCGTAATAGTGCTCGCCTGCAACGCCTACATCGACCGCCTCGACCGCGCGCTCTCGCGTCGCCTGCTGCCGGTGGGCTCCTACCAGGTGGCCACGGCGCCGCTGGACGCCGACTTCGCCGCCTCGCTGCTGCCGCGCAACAGCTGCGTGATCGACAACCAGTTCGTCCCCGACTATTTCCGCCTCACCCCCGACCACCGCCTGCTGTTCGGCGGTGGCTGCACGTACCTCGGTGGTATCCCCAAGGACGTCGCCGGCGCCACCCGGCCATACCTGGAGCGGGTGTTCCCACAGTTGCGAGGGGTAGCCATCGAGCATGCCTGGGGCGGCCACATTGATTGCAGCATCCAGCGCACGCCGGATATCGGTCGCCAGGGCCAACGTTACTGGCTGCAGGGTTTTTCCGGCCACGGCGTACTGCCGACCCTGGCTGGTGCACGCGCGGTCAGCGACGCAATCCTCGGTGACGACGAGCTGCTGAAACTGTACCAGGCCATCGACAATGGCCGTTTCCCAGGCGGCGACCTGCTGGCCGCGCCACTGGAAGCGGCTGCTAAGGCCTGGTACAGGATGCGCGATCATGTCTGACGATACCCACGCCCTCGCCCGTCAGGTGCGCGACCTGCGCAAGCACCGCGGCCTGACCCTTGACGAGCTGGCAACTCGGGTCAACCGCTCGCTGGGCTTCCTCTCCCAGGTCGAACGCGGGCTGTCGCGGCCCACGGTGGCTGACCTGACTGCCATCAGCGAAGCGCTGCACGTGCCTACCACCTATTTCTACCAGGCCGTGCCGCCCCGCGAGATCGACTGGGTGACCCGCCCCGGCGAGCGGCGCACCCTGTACTACGCCGCCGGGATCACCGACGTGCTGGTCTCGCCGATGCTAAGTGGCCGCTTCGCCATGCTCGAAAGCCACCTGGCGCCCGGCGCCAGCAGTGGCGAGGGGCATCTGGACGACAGCTCGGAACAAGGCGGTTTCGTCCTTGAGGGCGAGCTGACCTTGTGGCTCGAAGGCCAGGACGGCGCCGTCACCCTGATCCCCAACGACAGCTTCCAGCTGCCACCCCACAGCCAGTTCCGCTACGCCAACCTGACCGCCCGAACGACCCGGGTTCTCTGGGTCTTCCGTTGAGAGCATGCCAATGACAAGTACAACAGGCTTCCCCGATCTGCTCAGCGAAGTACGCGCCTTGCGCACCCGACACCCCGACGTGCGCTACGTCGACCTGATCAGCCTGGACATCCCCGGGCATTTCTACGGCAAGCGCTATCCCATCGACATGCTGGAAAAAGTCGCCGCCGGCAGCCCGCTCAAGCTGCCGCAGAACTGCGTACTGCTCGGCGTGCAGGGCGGGCTGTTCCCGATCGGCGACTACTGCTTCAACGACGGCGACCCGGACGCCCCGCGCCGCCTGGTCCCCGGTACGCTCAAGCCGGTGACCTGGGAGCGAGAGCCGCTGGGGCAGATGCTGATCACCTCGGACGGCACTGCGGCGCCCATCGAGTTCGAACCCCGCGAGGTGCTGGCCCGCGTCCTGCAACGCCTCGAACGTCGAGGCATCCGCCCGGTGGTGGCGTTCGAACTGGAGTTCTACCTGTTCGACCAAGCGTTGAAAGAGGGCTTGCCGCAGTTCCCCCGCGACCCGGTCAGTGGCGATGCCGACGACCAGCCGAACATGCATATCGAGCGCCTGTCGCGCTTTGCTGATGTGCTGCGCGAAATGGTCGAGACTGCCAACATCCAGGGGGTGGACGCCAACGTCATTACCGCCGAACTGGGTCCCGGCCAGTTCGAGATCAACTTCGGCCATTGCGACGATGGCCTGCGCGCCGCCGACTGGGCGGCACTGTTCTGCCGCAGCACCCGGGGCGTGGCGCGCAAGCACGGGCTGCGCGCCTCGTTCATGAGCAAACCCTATCTGCACGCGCCGGGTAGCGGCATGCATGTGCATGTCAGCCTGTACGACCCGGCGGGCAACAACCTGTTGTCCGCCGATAACCAGCGGCCGCTGCGCCACGCCGTGGCCGGTTGCCTGGCGCTGCTGCCGCATTGCATGCCGATCTTCGCCGCCAACCACAATGCGTTTCGCCGCTACGGGGCCATGGTCAACGCCGCAAGCCGCGCCAGCTGGGGCTTCGAGGATCGCGACGCCTGTATCCGTATCCCCGAGTCGGATGCGCGCAACCTGCGGATCGAGCACCGGCTGGCCGGGGCGGATGCCAATCCGTACCTGGTGCTGGCGGCGATCCTGTGCGGCATGGAGCACGGGCTGGATGCCGCGCAGGAACCCATTGCGCCGCTGAACGAGGACCGTGGCAGCGGGATCGATTTTCCCAAGGACATGCTCGGCGCGGTGGCAGCGATGCGTGGGCATCCGGCGGTGAACGAGGGGTTGGGCGCGGAGTTCGTGATGGTCTATTGCGAGAACAAGCGCCAGGACCATCTGGCGTTTCTCCAGGAGGTCAGTGCGCGGGAGTATCGCTGGTTCCTGTAAGCTTCACCGGACTCATCATTGCCAAGCCCCACAGATGGACCGCGATCCCTGTGGGAGCCGGCTTGCCGGCGATGAGGCCAAAACTGGTAACACCGACCACAGGGCATTACCATGCACCACCTCTAGCGCGGCCTTTTGCCGCACCCTCCCGTCCAGCCTGCCCGTGCCCTCATGCCTTTCGAACTCACCGTAGAACCGCTCACGCTGCTGATTCTCGCCCTGGTCGCCTTCGTCGCAGGCTTCATCGATGCCATCGCCGGCGGCGGCGGCCTGCTAACCACCCCGGCGCTGCTCACCGCAGGCATGCCACCGCACCTGGTGCTGGGCACCAACAAGCTCAGCTCGACCTTCGGCGCCGCCACGGCCAGCATCACCTACTACCGGCGCAAGCTGTTCCATCCGGCGCAGTGGCGCCTGGCGATTCTCGGCACGCTGGTGGGCGCGCTGATCGGTGCGGTGGTGGCTCACTACATGCCAGCCGAGTGGCTGAACAAGATGCTGCCGGTGATCGTGTTCGCTTGTGGCGTCTACCTGCTGTTCGGCGGTACACCGAAGGCGCCGGTGGACGCCGATGCGCCGATCAAAAGGAAGTGGCAGTTTCCGCAGGGCTTCACCCTGGGCTTCTACGACGGCGTTGCCGGGCCGGGTACCGGTGCCTTCTGGACCGTGAGCACGTTGCTGCTCTATCCCATCGACCTGGTTCGGGCCAGTGGTGTGGCGCGCAGCATGAACTTTGTCAGCAACATTGCGGCGCTGACGGTGTTTGTCATTTCCGGGCAGGTGGATTACATCGTTGGGTTGTGCATGGGGGTGTCGGTGATGGTCGGGGCGTTTTTCGGGGCGCGTACGGCGATCAGCGGGGGCAGCAAGTTCATTCGGCCGGTGTTTATTACTGTGGTGCTGGCGTTGACTGTTCGGTTGGCTTGGCAGCATTGGTTTGGGTAGGGATCTGGATTTGGCTCTGGCTCGATTGTTTTGATTTTGCATACATATTCTTGAAATATGTCGACATCTAGTCACCTTTTCGCCTTTACGGCGACCTACTTTTGCTCTTGGGCAAAAGTAGGCAAAAACCGCTGGCTCCATTCATACGGCCCCTGCGCTGCGCTCCGGGGTTCCCTCGCTCCGTTCTTGCTCCCGTGGGTACCGCGCTGTACGCCCCATCCTGGGGCGCAGCGCTCGACGGCCATCCATGGCCGT